>JBEQBX010000058.1:0-18334 GCA_041639595.1 Porphyrobacter sp. | reverse complement strand
CCGCGAACAAGCGGATTTTGTCAGCGCCAGTGAGCGGGCGTAGCTCAGGGGTAGAGCACAACCTTGCCAAGGTTGGGGTCGAGGGTTCGAATCCCTTCGCCCGCTCCATTATTTCCGAAATCTTTCAGTGTGATCATCGCCTTTTTGGCGGATCCTTCGGATGTTCCGCTGCACCCCGGGCCGATCCGCCGCAAATCCCGCCGCCCTTCGCCGATAACCGACATCGGCCTGCCAGATTTGCGCTTGCAATCAAGGCATGCGGCGCTAAGGGCGTGATACGTTATCTCATTCAAGCAACGGGACCCATCATGACTGCCAGCAAGATTCGCCTTGTCTCTTCCCGCCTCGCTCTCACCGCCGTGCTGGGCCTTGGCTTTGCGGCCGCGCCCGCATCGGCCGCAGACGCGCAATCGGCCGCCCAGCCTGTGCCGGGCGCCGCTCCTGTCGAAGACGACGTGCACAACCGCCAGAACGACGGCCTCGGCAATATTATTGTCAGCGCATCGGGCCTCAAGGAACTGGACGTCCTGGCCGGAACCAGCGTGCTCGAAATTCGCGATATCCAGCGCGATGCCGTGACCGGCCAGATCGGCGATCTGCTGACCAAGATCCCGGGCGTTTCCGCCACCAGCTTTGCCCCCGGCTCGTCGCGCCCTGTGCTGCGCGGCCAGCAGGGTGAACGCGTGCGCGTGCTGGTGGACGGCGTGGGCACGGCGGATGTGTCGAACACATCGGTCGATCACGCCACCACCATCGAACCGATCACGGTCGAACGGATCGAAGTGCTGCGCGGCCCCGCTGTGCTGCTGTACGGCAGCCAGGCGATCGGCGGCGCGGTCAATGTCATCGACAAGCGCATCCCCACCCGGATGCCCGATGAAGCCATCCACCTCGATGCCTTCACCGGCGTGGACAGCGCGAACAATCTGCGCACCGGCGCGGCATCGATGGATGTCGGCATCGGGTCGAACCTTGTGTTCCACGTGGACGGATCATGGCGCAAGACCGGCAATATGGACATCGGCGGGTTCCAGCTGTCGCCCGATCTGCGCGCCGAATTGCTTGAGGAAGCGGCCGAAAAGGACGCGGACAACGAACCTGCAGAAGCCGCCGAATTCCGTGAAGCCGCCGGCCAGCGCGGTTTCGTGCCCAACAGCGACATGGAAAGCTGGACGGTCAACGCCGGTCTTGGCCTGATCCTTGGCGAAAGCACCTTTGGCGCATCGCTCGGCTGGTATGACACCAATTACGGGGTCATCAAACGCCCCGGACTGAAGCACGATCACGGCGGCGAGGAAGGCGGCGAAGAGAAGGAAAAGAAGGAGGAAAACGTCCGCATCGACCTCCAGCAGTTCCGCGCCGACTTCAAGGGCGATGTCTATCTGGGCGAAGGCGCGTTCGAGCGGTTGAAGCTGCGCGTCGGCTATTCCGATTATACCCACACCGAATTCGAAGGCCCGGGCGAAGTCGGCACGGTGTTCGACGCGACCAGCGTCGAAGCGCGCGCCGAACTGGTGCAGAAGGAAACCGGGATGCTGCGCGGCGCCACCGGCGTTCAGTTCCTGCACCGCGATTTCAGCGCAGCCGGCGCGGAAGCCTATATTCCGCCAAACCTGACCGATCAGCTGGCGGTGTTCACGCTTCAGGAATTCGGCGCAGGCCCGTTCCAGATCGAAGCGGCCGCCCGCGGGGAATTCACCACGGTCGAGGCCCAGACCCTCGGCATCGCGCGCGATTACGACACGTTCTCGGGCGCGCTCGGCCTGGTTTATGAAGGCGTCGAGGGGCTGCGGATCGGCATCAACGGCTCACGCGCCGAACGCGCGCCAAGCGCCGAGGAGCTGTTCTCCAATGGCCCGCACATCGCCACACAGGCGTTCGAGATCGGTGATGCCAACCTCGTCACCGAACGCGCCTGGGGGCTGGAAGCCTATGCCCGCGGCAATATCGGCGCAGGCACGTTCAATCTCACCGCCTATCGTCAGTGGTTCGACAACTACATCTTCCTTGAAGAAACGGGCCTTGAGGAAGACGACCTGCCGGTGTTCCAATACCTCCAGCAGGACGCCGATTTCTGGGGCGTTGAGGCTGAATTCAATTATCCGGTGATCGACACCGAAGGCTTCCGCCTGCTGACCGATCTGCGCGCATCATACGTCGAGGCGGAACTGGCCGATGGCACCGCCGTGCCGCGCATGCCGCCGCTCAGCCTGCTCGGCGCATTGGAAGCGCAGACGGGCGCATTTGATGTGCGCGGCGAAGTGCAGTGGTTTGACGAACAGGACCGCGTCACATCCTTCGAAACGCCGACTGACAGCTTCACGCTGGTCAATGCGCTCATCGCGTGGCGTCCGTTGGCGGATAACCAGAACGTGACGGTGCAGATCGCCGCCGACAACCTGTTCGATGTCAACGGTCGCCGCCACGCCAGCTTCACCAAGGACTTCGTGCCGCTGATGGGCCGCAATTTCCGCGCGAGTGTGCGTCTGAGCTTCTGACGCGCAGCGCCAATTGCCACCGTCGCAATCGGGGGCAGCCGGCCAGATACGTCTGGTGACCGGCTGCCCCCTTTTGCTGTCGGGTCAGGCCGCAGTCGCGCGCAGGATCACCCACACCTGACCGGCGATGCTGAAGCCGAACACGGTCAGCCCGGCGCTTACCGCCTTGAAACTGGCAAGCCGCCGCCCCTCGCCCGGCACCAGCGGAAAGACCTGCCGCAGCAACAGCACCACATCGCGGGCGTGCACCACCAGCCAGGCGGCCGAAAGCATCGCGCCTGCGGTCAGCAGCGCCAGCAGGATCTGTATCTGGGGAAGGGTCATGGGGCGGCCTTTCAGCGCGGCAATGCCCCTCTGCGGCTTTACACGGCAGCGCCGCCGGATGTTCCGTGATCCGGCGGCGCCATGCGAGTTTATGCTTCGACCTCGAAAGTCAGCTCTGCGTGTTCCTCCAGCCGCTTGACCAGATCCTCGCCAAGGAAGCTTCCCGGCGTGCCGATCCCGCCCGACTTGTCGCAGGAAAGCAGCGCGATGCCGGTTTCCGACAGCATCCGGCAGGTCGAACCGTAACCCGGATCAAAGCGGCCCTTCACGCCGAATTGCAGGCGCTGGCCATCTGCCATGTCGGCGACGAAGACGACATCGTAGAAGCCGTTCTCACGCTCCTCCTTGGTCGGGCCTTCACCGGGCTTGGGCGGCTTGGCACCGAAAGGGTTCTTCATGAATTCCAGCGCCGCATTGGCCGCCGCCTTGCCCGCTTCGCCGGGGCTGGTCAGCATCATCTCGTCATACTGGAAGTCGGCGCCGTACGGGTGGCCGAGCAGGAAGTTGGTGCGGTGGACATTCTTGGTATTGATCGGCGCCATCACGAACGGCGCGGACCACTTGCCAAGGTCCTCCTCGTAGGAAGGGATCATGCCCGAAGGCTGGTCCGGCCCGTCAAACCCCGGCGTCAGCGCGAAAGGGTTGCGCAGCACGTTGATGAGCGAGGGGCTTTTCGCCGCCGCCTTCATCGTCGCGCCAAGGCTGGCCGCCGTCCCGCCAGAGAACGTCCCCTGCATGGCGCGCACGCGGCCACGGATGCGGGGCGCGGGCTTGCCGAACTTTGCGACGCAGGCCTTCTGCGTCATCATCACGCCGAGATCGAAGGGGATGGAATCGAAGCCGGACGAAAAACAGATGCGCGCGCCGCTGGCCTGCGCCGCGGCCTGATGTTCGGCGATCTTCTCCGCCATCCATGCAGGCTCCCCGCACAGGTCGGCATAGTCGGTGCCGGTTTTGACGCAGGCTGCCACCAGCTTGTCGCCATAGAGCTGGTACGGGCCAACCGTGGTCAGCACCACGCGGGTGCGGGCGCACATGGCTTCCAGATCAGCGTCGTCATCGGCATTGGCGACCACCAGCGGGGTTGCGGCAGGCGCACCGATCAGGTCACGCACTTCCTCCAGCTTGGCAAGGCTGCGGCCTGCCATCGCCCACTTCGGCCCGTCTTCGCGGCTGCCGTAATGGTGGGCGAGGTACTCCGCCACCAGCCGCCCGGTGTAACCGGTGGCGCCGTAAATGATGATGTCGAATTCGCGGGTGCTCATGCGTAGTCTCCTTTGCGCGGAGTGATGCGCGAGGGAGCAGAGCAAGTCCAGAGGTGGGCTAAAACCGGGGGCTTGATGCCTCGCCCCTAAAGCCGCGGCAGCGTGACCCCGCGCTGGCCCATATATTTGCCCGCGCGGTCTTTGTAGCTGGTCTCGCAGCGTTCATTGCCTTTGAGGAACAGAAACTGGCACGCGCCTTCGTTGGCGTAGATTTTCGCAGGCAGCGGCGTGGTGTTGCTGAATTCCAGCGTCACGTGGCCTTCCCAGCCCGGCTCCAGCGGGGTGACGTTCACGATGATCCCGCAGCGCGCATAGGTGCTCTTGCCGAGACAGATCACCAGCACATCTTCCGGCACGCGGAAATATTCAACCGTTCGGGCCAGCGCGAAAGAATTGGGCGGGATGATGCAGACATCGGTTTCGCGGTCGACGAAGCTGTTCGGATCGAAGGCCTTGGGATCGACGACCGAGGAATTCACGTTGGTGAAAATCTTGAACTCGGGCGCAACCCGCGCGTCATAGCCATACGACGACAGGCCATAGGAGATCACCCCGTCGCGGCGCTGGGCTTCGACGAACGGCTCGATCATGCCGTGTTCAAGCGCCTGAGCGCGGATCCATTTGTCTGAGAGAATCGCCATGCTTACGGGATTCCCGATGCGCGGCGCGGGGGCAAGGGCGCGCGTGGATTCTATCCCCCTTTTGCCTCACGGGGGGCGCTTCGCCGTGAGTTTGGTCGACTGCGGACAGTCTCTATCGCAGAACCAACCCGTCTTCAGTCAGACCGACTTCATCGGGGTTGATGTCAAGCTGCCTCAGGTAAGAACAACCAGCGGCCCTCATGCGTTGCTCGGTCGATGCATTGGGCTTTTCCTTCAGGCCCGCCCGGGTCAGTGCCAGCATCGTTCCGAGGATGGCGAACTGTTCATAGGCCTCCTGCTTTTCCTGACCGCGGATCTGGGCAAAAGCCGGATCGGTGCCGATCGCATTCCTCAGCTGGCCCACCGCTTTGGAAAAGCCTGCGTCAGGTATGTCTTCGTTGCGGCAGGCGGACAGGCTGCCCGCGATAAAGGCCGCCATTGCGCCTGCCATGTCGCCGCGCGGGATCCCGAAACGGCCCTCTATCTGCCCATAGCCGGCCAGAACCTGATTGAAGGTTTGCTCTGCTTTGGCTTGTTGTTCCAATGGATAGGCCCGCGCCAGTTTGCGCGGCGCCAGAAAGCCTCTCGTCCGGGCGATGACGGTATTTCTGGTTTGCGGCTTTTCAGACGACTCACGCTCGGCATTCCTGAGAATGCCCTGCATCTGAATCCTGTTGAGCACATAGTTGAACTGGTCGACGCCGGACGGCATGTAATCGCTAAAAGCGCCAACCTGGGCATGGGCGACGGGCGCTGCCAGCGTGCAGAGCAACGCCGTGGCTGCACCTTGGGCAATTGCAGTTTTCACTTGGAAAGCCATGGCCATACTCCGCAGTCAGATGCTGTTTCCTAGCAGGCTGGCGACTTGCGGCAATGCCGGTGGATGATGCGCCGCCTCACCCCACCTCAAACTCGGCCCACACCGGCAGGTGATCGGACGCCGTCGCCGCCAACGCGCTGCGGTGGACGCCGCAGGCCTTCAACGTCAGCGAACCGCAATGCATGATCCGGTCGAGCCTTCCCAGTGGGCGGCGGCTCGGGAAGCTGGGGCCGGGGTCGAGCATGGCGAAATGCTTGCCGAATTCGCGGAAAGCGCCGGAGTTTGCCCGCCATTCATTAAGGTCGCCCATCAGCACCGTGGGCCGCGCGGCGCGGGCTGCATCGGCCAGTGCGGCGATGGCGCGGGCCTGCCGGACGCGCCACAGGCCCGACAGGTCGAGGTGCATTCCGAACACGCTGACGCTCACATCGCCGACACTCAAGCTTGCCGTCACCACCCCGCGCGGTTCAAGGCAGGGGATGTGGATGATGTCATGGCTCTCCACCGCGATCCCGGCTTTCGCAAGGATCGCGTTTCCGTGCCAGCCCATCGAATCGTGCTGCACGTCAAGCGGCACGGGGGCGTAATCGGTGTGCCCTTCGATCAGGAAGCGCGGCAGGACGCTGGCGCGGGTGCCGAACCTGAGATCGGCTTCCTGCAAGCAGACGATATCGGCGTCCACCTCCTGCAAGACCCGCAATATCCGCGCCGGATCACGCTTGCGGTCGGTGCCGACACCCTTGTGGATGTTATAGCTGGCGACGGTGAAGCTGCGCGCCATGCCGCTGCCCTATCCTGAAGCCAGCAGGCTCGCGTTCCCCCCGGCCGCGGTGGTGTCGACGGTCATCACCCGCTCGGTCGCGAAGCGCGCGAGGTAGTGCGGGCCGCCCGCTTTGGGGCCGGTGCCGGACAGGCCTTCGCCGCCAAAGGGCTGGCTTTCCACCACCGCGCCGATCTGGTTGCGGTTGACGTAGAAATTGCCCACCCGGGCGTGGGCCTGCACATAGCGCCGCGTTTCGGCGATGCGGCTGTGGAGGCCCAGCGTCAGGCCAAAACCGGTGGCGTTGATATCCGCCACCACCTGCGGCAACTCGCCTGCCTTGAAGCGGACGATGTGGAGGACAGGGCCGAAGTTTTCGTCCGCCAGTGCAGCGATCGATGGCACTTCGATAATCGTCGGCGCGACGAAGCAGCCGCCCTCATCCTGCGCCGCAAGCGGCAGGCGGGTGACGGGGTAACCCTTGGTCTGGCAGTCGGCGACATGGGCTTCGAGCCGCGCGCGGGCCGCTTCGTCGATGACGGGGCCGACATCGGTGGCAAGGTCCGCCGGATCACCCGGCGTCAGCGCCGCAAACGCGCCGTGGATCATTGCCTGCATGGTGTCGGCGACATCTTCCTGCACGTACAGGACGCGCAAAGCAGAACAGCGTTGCCCGGCGCTTTGGAAGGCGCTGCCCACCACATCGCGAACCACCTGTTCGGGCAGGGCCGAGCTATCGACGATCATCGCGTTCTGCCCGCCGGTTTCGGCAATCAGGGTGGCGATTGGCCCGTCACGGTTCGCCAGCGCGCGGTTGATGGCGCGGGCCGTGGCGGTCGATCCGGTGAAGGCGACGCCCGCAAGCCGCGGGTCGGCGGTGAGCATCGCTCCGACATCGCCGCCGCCGGGGATGAGCTGCAAGGCTTCGGGCGGGATGCCCGCCGCGTGGCACAGCCTGATGGCGAGCGCAGCAATCAGCGGGGTCTGCGGCGCCGGCTTGGCCAGCACGGTGTTCCCCGCCGCCAGCGCCGCGCCTGCCATGCCGATGAAGATCGCCAGCGGGAAGTTCCACGGCGCAATGGTGACGAACACCCCGCGCCCGTGCAGCGACAGGGTATTTTCCTCCCCCGTCGGCCCGGGCAGGATAACCGGCGCGGCAAATTGCCGCCGCGCTTCGGCCGCGTAATAGCGCAGGAAATCGACCGCCTCGCGCAGTTCCAGCACGGAATCGAGCAGCGTCTTGCCCGCTTCGCGCTGGCACAGGCTGAGGAATTCTGCCGTGTGCGCTTCGAACAGGTTGGCCGCTTCTTCCAGCAGCAACGCCCGCGCATCTCCGCCCAGCGCGTCCCAGCCGGGCTGGATCGCGGCGGCGCGGGTGAAGGCTTGCGCAACCTCCTCGGCGGTGGCCGCGCGCACCGTGCCGACCGTTTGCGCGCGGTTCTGCGGCGAGGTGATGTTCGCCGCCGGGCCTGCGGTGGATAGCGCAAAGGTGGGCTGCGCTGCCCAGGACGCATTTTCCAGCGCCTTCAACTGCGCCAGCAGCGGTTCGCGCACCAACGGATCGGACAGGTCGATCCCTGCGCTGTTTGTGCGCTTCCCGAAGATGTCCTTGGGCAGCGGGATCGCCGGATTGCGGCGCGGGCTGAGCGCGGCGAGTTCCGCGACCGGGTCGCCGACCAGTTCTTCGGCAGGAATATCGGCATCGCCCATGCGGTTGACGAAGCTGGTGTTGGCCCCGTTTTCCAGCAGGCGGCGCACCAGATAGGCAAGCAGTTCCTTGTGGCCGCCGACCGGAGCATAGATCCTGACCGGCGTGCGCTGGTTGCCCTCAAGCGCGTGCAGCGCGTCGTACACTTCCTCGCCCATCCCGTGCAGGCGCTGGAATTCGAATGCGCGACCTGCGCTGAGTTCCTTGATCGCCCCGATCGTATAGGCGTTGTGGGTGGCAAAGGCCGGGCGGATCACGTCAGCGTGTTCGAACAGACGCGCGGCGCAGGCGAGGTAGCTGACATCCGTGGCGACCTTGCGGGTGAACACCGGATAATCGGCATAGCCGCCCACCTGCGCCAGCTTCACTTCGCTGTCCCAATAGGCGCCCTTGACCAGCCGCACGAACAGCTTGCGCCCGTGCCGCCGTGCGAGCTTGCCCGCCCAGTCGCACACCCACAGCCCGCGCTTCTGGTAGGCCTGAATGGCAAGGCCGAAGCCTTCCCACCGGCTGCCATCCGGGCGGCGGAACAGATCGTCGTCGGCGACCAGTTCCTCGATGATGTCCATGCTGAGTTCCAGCCGCTCGGCTTCCTCGGCATCGATGGTGAAGTGGATGTCGGCATCGCGTGCCTGCACCGCCAGCGCCTTGACCATCGGCACCATCGCGGCGCGGGCCTCGGCCGCGTTGAAGAAGGTGTATTTGGGGTGGAGCGCGGACAGCTTGACCGAAATGCCGGGCGACGCAGCGACCCCTGCGCCCGCTTCGCGCGCCAGCCGGGCCAGCGCAGCTTCGTAACTGAGGCGATATTTCTCGGCATCGGCAAAGGTCATCGCCGCTTCGCCCAGCATATCGAAGCTGTGCGTGATCCCCCGCGCGCGTTCGGGCGCGGCGCGCTTCAGTGCTTCGTCGATGGTGCGGCCGAACACGAATTGCCCGCCGAGGATCTTCATCGCCTGACCCGTCGCGGTGCGGATCACCGGTTCGCCCAGCCGGTTCATTGCCCGCTTGAAAGCCGATCCCAGCCCTTTCTGCCGCGCCTCTGGCGGATCGAGCACTTCGCCCGTCAACATCAGCGAAAACGTGGCGGCGTTGACGAAGGTGGAGGAGCTTTCGCCCAGATGCTCGCCCCAATCGATGCTGCCGATCTTGTCCTTGATCAGCGCGTCGGCAGTGGCGGCATCGGGCACGCGCAGCAGCGCTTCGGCCAGACACATCAGCGCGATGCCTTCTTCGGTGTCGAGGCCGTATTGCTGCAGGAAGGCATCGATCCCGCTGGCCTTCTTGGCGCGCGCGCCTTCGATCAGATCGATGGCAAGCCGCGCCGCTGCATCATGCACCCGTGCTGCGGGCGCGGCCTGTTCCAGCCGCTCTGCAATGCAGGCTTCCTCGTCCTGCCGGTAGGCGCGGCGCAGGTCTGTGCGGTCGATGCCAGAGAGGGGGGAAGGAGGGGCGGAATAGTCGGCCATCTGGTTTCACCTGAAACGATTCGCGGGAGGATGCCCGGCCCTCTGAACGCCATGACGCTGCGCTTCAAGCGCGGGTTTTGCAACGCCTCTCCTTGACCCGCGCGCCCACCTGCCGTTAGCCTCGCCCGGGCGACCAACAAGGGCACTTTTCGATCATGCGGATGTTCTGCTTCCACTGCCGCGATGGAGAGGACGGCGGGCGGTTGCGCGCAATCCACCGGCCCGCGCACCTCGCCTTCATCCACGCCAATGCCGATCATTTCGTGATCGTCGGCCCGCTGAAACGCGGTGACGGGTTGATCATCGGATCATTGCTGATCGTGAAGGCCGCGGACGAAGCTGCGGCGCGGGCGATCCTTGCAGACGATCCCTATCTCACCGGCGGAGTGTGGCAGGCGATCCGGGTGGATGAATTCACGCCGCTGCTGGGCGACTGGGCTTAAGGACGCGCCAGCCTCAGGCCAGCGCCTCTTCCGGGTTATCCGAAGGATTGGCACGGTTCCAGCGCACCGATGACCAGAACGCGAGACCGATCAGCACCGCCCCGATCAACCCTGTGATGACTTCCGGGATGTGCGCGAAGGTGTTGATGTACATGATCACCGCCAGCGCGATGATTGCATAGAATGCGCCGTGTTCGAGGTAGCGATATTCGCTCATCGTCCCCTTGTTGACGAGGAAGATCGTCATGGACCGCACGAACATCGCGCCGATACCAAGGCCGATGGCGATGATGATCAGGTTGTTGGTCAAAGCAAACGCCCCGATCACCCCGTCGAACGAGAAGCTGGCATCCAGCACTTCAAGATACAGGAATGCGCCGAACCCGGCCTTGGCCACATCGCCGGTGGTGGGCGTGGGCGGTTCGAGCAGGTGGTTGACGATCTCGACCGCGAGATAGGTCAGCAACCCGCCGATGGCGGCAATCACGAAGGTCAGCGCATCGGCATCAGACAGCATGGTCGATGTCGCCCAGGTGCCCGCCAGCACAAGGCCGATGGCAATCGCCTCGATATCGGCGACCTTCGCCAAAGGCCGTTCGATCAGGTGGATCCAGTTCACTTCCTTTTCGGAATCGAAGAAGTATTTGAGGCCGACCATCCCCAAGAACGCCCCGCCAAAGCCCATCAGGCCGATATGCGCATCGCTGACGATCCGCTGATATTCGGCCGGTTCATTGAGGGCGAGCTTCATCGCCTCGATCGGGCCAAGCGAGGCCGCAACCATCACGATCACCAGCGGGAAGACGATCCGCATTCCGAACACCGCAATCGCGATGCCCCAGGTCAGGAAGCGCTGCTGCCAGACCGGATCCATGTCCTTCAGGATCGAGGCATTGACCGCCGCGTTATCGAACGACAGCGAGATTTCCAGCACCGCCAGCACAGCGCAGATCCACACGATGCCCAGCATCCCGTTCAGCGTGCCGGTCAGCTCCCAGCCATACCATCCGCCCAGAACAAGGCCCGCAGCCGTGAACAGCAGCGAACCACCGAAATGCCTGATCATCGAAGTTCCATTCCCATTGGCCGCGCGCGGCATCACCGGGCGGCTTTACTGCGGAGTTGCCGGGCAATCTATAACCCGAAGCTGCCCTTCAGCCCATCAATCACATATTGCGCCGCAAGCGCCGCCAGCAGCACGCCCAGCAAGCGGGTGATAACGGCTTCGACCTTATCACCCAACAGCTGGATCAGCGGTCCGGCAGCGACCAATGCAGCGGCGGTGATGGCCAGCACGGCGGCGAGCGCGGACAGCACTTCCAGCGATTCCGACAGGCCATCGGCTTCATTCATCAACAGCATGATCGCGGCAATCGCGCCCGGGCCGGCCAGCATCGGCATGGCCATCGGGAACACCGACACGTCCTCGATTTCAGGGGTGGCGGCGATCTTCTCGGCGCGTTCCTCGCGGCGCTGGGTGCGCTTTTCGAAGACCATGTCGAAGGCGATGAAGAACAGCATCAACCCGCCCGCAATGCGGAACGAATCCAGTTCGATATGCAGTGCGCCCAGCAATTCCTGCCCGAACAGCGCGAAGATCAGCAGAATGATCGTCGCGATCCCCGTCGCCCGCAGCGCCATGCTGCGTGCCTGCTGCCGCGTCGCGCCCTTCGTCAGTCCGGCGTAAATCGGCGCGCACCCCGGCGGGTCGATCACCACGAACAGCGTCACGAAGGCGGAAAGGAAAAGTTCGGTCAGGACCATATATCGTTTCTGGCAGAGATGCTTGGGCCGCCCCTCACATCAATTGCCGGTCGGCACAAGGTTTTGTTCGATCGCGGTCACCCAGCGGCCCTGGTAGAAATATTCGGCCGCGGCAAAGCGGGCGCCGTCGGCGCGGTGCTCCCACCGCCAACGCAGCGTGCCGTCGCGTGACAGGCGGGCATCGGTCTTGCCTTCTTCGCCCACGGCAATCGCGGGCGGCGGAGGGACGGGTGCATCGCCGCGCGGACAGGTGGCGACCATGCCCTGCACAGCATCGATTTCGGTGACGACGATATCGCCCTCGCCCGCCTCGACCGCCGGACGCGGCGGTGGCTGCGGCACGTCAGCGCCGCCGACATCGAAGGTATAGCGATATTCGCCGTCCGGCTGCCGTTCCCAGACCGTCACGAAATTGCCGACCTTGCCTGCGGGATCGCGGAAGCGCCCCTGGCTGACCGCCAGCGCCCCGTCGCAGCTCATCACGATGGTGCGCGGTTGCCACTGGACGGCCTCGGGCGGGTCCAACTGGGTTGCCAGCCACGGTTCGATAGCGAAGGGCCCGTTCTCGCCGTGGAGCAGCGCGCCGGGGGCAGCGAACATCCGAAACGCCGTCCACTGCCCGCGTTCGCGCGCGGCGCGGGAAAAGGCGAGTTCGGCAGCGACAATGGTGCTCGGCTGGGCGGCACCGGGGGCGGACGACAGCGTGCGGTCGATCAGCGCCATGACGCGCTTGTTCGGCTTGGGCGGTCCGCCGCCGCCAACGCAGGCGGTAAGCGCGAGCGGCAGGGCAAGGGTCACAGCGCAGGCGAACAACCGCATTGTGTTCTCCATCGGGGTCACAGCCCCTCGGGCGGCTCCAGCCCGGCGTGGCGGTGGGCGGCGACCAGCGTGTTCCTGAGCAGGACGGCAATGGTCATCGGCCCGACCCCGCCCGGCACCGGCGTGATCGCCCCGGCCACGTCCAGCGCCTCGGCATAGGCGACATCGCCGACCAGACGGCCCTTGGCCTTGCCTTCTTCCGGAGCCAGCCGGTTGATGCCGACATCAATCACCGTCGCGCCGGGTTTGATCCAGTCTGCGCGGACCATTTCCGGCCGGCCCACGGCAGCCACGACGATATCGGCGCGGCGCACCACCGCTGGCAGATCGCGGGTGCGGCTGTGCGCGATGGTGACGGTCGCGTTGGCATCGGTGAGCAGCTGCGCCATCGGCTTGCCGACAATGTTCGACCGGCCGATCACCACCGCTTCCAGCCCTGACAGATCGCCAAGGTGATCCTGAAGCAGCATCAGGCAGCCGAGGGGGGTGCAAGGCACGAACCCTGCCTGCCCCACGCTGAGGCGGCCGGCATTGATGACGTGGAAGCCGTCCACATCCTTGTCCGGATCGATGGCGGCGATCACCGCCTGTTCGTCAATCCCGGCGGGCAGGGGAAGCTGCACAAGGATCCCGTCAACTTCGGGATCGCGGTTCAGCCGCTCAACCAGCGTCAGCAGTTCTGCGCCGCTGGTGGTGGCAGGCAGGCGATGTTCGAAGCTGGCGATGCCCGCTTCCTCGCACGCGCGGCCTTTTGCGCCGACATAGACCTGGCTGGCCGCGTCCTCGCCAACCAGCACCACCGCAAGGCCGGGGCGCCGCGCCGCGCCATGCGCAAAAGCCGCCGCCGCCGCGCCGATCCGCGCACGCAGGCTGTCGGCAAATGCCTTGCCGTCGATCCGCACCGCCTCTGCCATCAGACCATCGCGCCTTGCAGCACATAACCCATCGCGTTCAGCAGCATCAGGAACACCATCGGCGAAAAGTCGATCGCACCGGTATCCGGCATCACCTTGCGGATCGGGCGCAGCACCGGTTCGAACAGGCGGCTGAGCGCGTCATGCACGGCGAAGGCGAACTGGTTGCTCGGACTCACCACGTTGAAAGCAAACAGCAGCCCGATGATGAACCAGACAATCAGCAGCATGTTGGCGGTGTTGATCACCATCAGGAAAATTTCGAGAAATGCGTTGGTCATCTGCGATCCGTTTTCCAATTGCCAAGGCGCAAGCCCATGCAGGGGCGCCCGATAAAGTCCCTGGGGAGGCGTATTAGCGTCTTAATACGCCTCACGCCATAGCCCAGTTCCCGGCGGTTACGCCCGCACCAGCGTGCCAGCCCCGCGGGCGGTGAAGAATTCGAGCAGCATGGCGTGGCCAACCCGCCCGTCAAGCACCACCGCCGCCTCGCAGCCGGATTGCACCGCGGTGACGCAGGTTTCCAGCTTGGGCACCATGCCGCCGCGGATCACGCCGTCTTCGCGCAAGGTCGCGATATCGGCGGGGGTAAGATCGGTCAGCAGCTTGCCTTCGCCATCCAGCACGCCCTGCACATCGGTCAGCAGGAACAACCGCGCCGCGCCCAGCGCCGCCGCGATTGCGCCCGCCATGGTGTCGGCGTTGATGTTATAGGTCGCCCCGTCCTCACCCGCAGCGATCGGCGCGATCACCGGGATCATGCCGGCTGCCACCATCGTGTCGATCACCGAGGTATCGACCACCGCCGGTTCGCCGACAAAGCCGAGATCGACCGCCTGTTCGATATTGCTGTCAGGGTCGCGGGTGGTGCGGCTGACCTTGCGCGCGGTGACCAGCCCGCCGTCCTTGCCCGAAATGCCGATCGCCTTGCCGCCCGCCGCTGCGATCCAGCCGACCAGTTCCTTGTTGATTGCGCCCGACAGGACCATTTCGGCAACCTTGGCGGTGGCTTCATCGGTGACGCGCAGCCCATCGACGAAGGTGCTTTCCACGCCCAGTCGTTTCAGCATCTGGCCGATCTGCGGCCCGCCGCCATGCACCACCACCGGGTTGATGCCGACCGCCTTCAGCAGCACGATATCTTCGGCAAAATCCCGCGCGGCTTCGGGATCGCCCATCGCGTGGCCGCCATATTTCACCACGAAGGTGCGCCCGGCATAGCGCTGGAAATAGGGCAGCGCCTCGATCAGCACTTCGGCTTTCGACAGATCGGGCGTTTCGGCTTTCGGGTGGATTTGCTTGTCAGTCACCGGCATCAATTCCCCGCGCGCGCATCGCGCTGTGGCCCGCGCCCTAGCCGCTTGCAGGGCCGCGGCCAAGCCGCTTGGTGGGGTGCGCCATGACCGCATTAGGCAATTTGCCCGGCCAGTGATATTCTGCGCGTCTACGGAGGTGCTTATGGGCGATAAGGACAGCACAACCCCCACCAATGATCCTGCGGGCGGCGGCCGCCGTCAAGCGGACCGAAGACAGACGCAGACACCTTTGGACCATGCCGACCGCCGCACAGGCAGCCGCCGATCAGGGGACGACCGCCGATCCACGCCGCGCAATGACGGAACGGCCTGAAGGGGTTGCGGGCAGAGCATCGCCTGGTGCCCTGCCCGCATAAGTTTCACCTGGCGGGCGCTTGTTCAAGCATCGCCGCGATTTCATCGAGCAGGTTCAGCCGCTCTTTCTTGAGCGCCTCCAGCCGTTCGTCGCTGGCCGCTTCGACTTCGGTTTCGATGCGGTGGATCGTGCGGTTCACCACATGGTGCTTTTCTGCAAGCCGCGCGAAATGCGCATTCTCCAGCTTCAACCGGTGCAGCGTGGCGGCATCTTCGGGGAAGGTATCGGCCAGTTCATGCGGGGTGTGTGCGGACATTCGGCTCTCCTGTGTTTGACCATGCCTGCTTAGGCCCGCCTGCCGCCCCCGCATTTGATCGCGGTCAAATTCACTGGAATGCCCGCGCATTTACGCTAACCTCCTGACGGATATGCACATGACATCACCGGGATCATTGCGCCGCCGCGGGCTGGCGCTGGTTTTTGCACCGCTGGCCGGGATCGCTGCGGGCGCGCCGTTGGCTGCGCAAGATCCCGCACCTGCCGACAACCCGTCCGACAACGCCATCGTCGTCACTGCTCAGCGGTCCGGCGCGCCGATGTGGACCATCGAAACCGCCACCGGGACCGTCATCCTTGTCGGCGAAATCCGGGCGATCCCCAAGTCGACTCCGTGGGAACCTGCCCGGCTGGAGGAAGCGACGCGGGAGGCGGACCGCGTGATCCTGGGCGCGCGGCCCCGCATTTCGCCGGGCGATGTGCTGCGGCTGATTTTCAGCGGATCGAAATTCACCAAACTGCCCGACAAGACCGTGGCAAGCGAGTATCTTACGCCGGAACAATGGGCGCGGCTGTCCGCACTGGGCACGGCGCATGACCAGGATTACTCCCGCCAGTCGTTCCTGTTCACCGCGTTCGAGATGCTGAGGAAACAGCTGCGCTTCAACCGTGATACCGTGGATGGGCCATCCGATGTCGTCCGCAAGGCCGCCGACAAGGCCGATGTCCCCACCTCCCGGGAGGGTGGTTTGCGGGGCAAGGATGTCCTTGATGACCTCGCCGAAGCGCCCCCGGCGGCGCATGTCGCCTGCCTTGATGCGTCGATGGACGCGGTCGAGATCGGCCCCGAAATCGTCGAACAGCGCGCGGCCGATTGGCGGCGCTATAAAATCCGCGCGGTGATGGACAACCCGCTGGAGGCTGCGCTGGGCCAGTGCTGGCCGTGGGCGGATGAAACTTTGGGCAACGAATTGAGGACGATCTGGGTCGACAGCATCGCCGAAGCCAGCACCGCCCGCGGCACAACGCTGGCGGTCGTGCCGTTAAGGGTGTTGGCGGAAAGCGGCGGGGTGCTTGACCAATTGGACGCACGCGGCTTCGATATCGCCGGACCTGTGTGGAAATAACCGCGCGGGCCGGACAAGAGGATCAGCCCGCCCATGCCAACCGTCATCACGCCCAATACCGGAATCGAGATTTTCTACGAAGATCAGGGCAGCCCCGATGCCGAAGTGATCCTGCTGGTCATGGGCCTTGGCGCGCAGATGGTGCTGTGGCCGGATGAACTGGTGGCCGCGCTGGTGGGCGATGGCTTCCGCGTGATCCGGTATGACAACCGCGACATCGGCCTGAGCCAGAAGTTCGACGGCGCCCGCGCACCCGGCCTTGCGGTGCAGGTGCTGCGCAAGAAGATCGGCTTCCCGGCCAAGGTGCCCTATACCCTCAAGGACATGGCCGACGACGGGATCGGGTTGCTGGACGCGCTGGGGATTGAAAAGGCGCACGTCGTCGGCGCGTCGATGGGCGGGATGATCGTGCAGTTGATGGCGGTGCACCATGCAGACCGCCTGATGACCATGACGTCGATCATGTCGACCACCGGCAACGGCAAGCTGCCACAGGCGGAAAAGCACGCGATGGACGCGCTGATCGCGCCATTGGCTGCGCTGGACGAAGAAACCCTGATTGCCCACGGTCTGAATATCGCCAGAAATATTGGCAGCCCCGGCTATCCCTTCGATCCCGACGATCAGCGCGAGTGGGTGCGCCGCACGATGCGCCGCAGCGTGTACCCCGCAGGCCTGCCGCGTCAGCTTGCGGCGATCATCGATGACGGGTGCAGGCGGTCACGCCTTGCGCAGGTGCGCACGCCGACACTGGTGCTGCATGGCGAGGCCGATCCGCTGGTGAAGCTGGAAGCGGGTAAGGACACCGCCCGGCATATCTCCGGCGCGCGGCTGGTGACGATCCCCGGCTGGGGCCATGATCTGCCCATCGCGCTGGTGCCGCGGCTTGCAAGCGAAATCGCCGGCCACGTGCGCGGAGTTTAAGGGCAGCTATCGGGAGCGCACAAGCGGAGCCGCGACGGCCGGAAGTGGGTGGTTTCCTACCGCTCCAAGATCCGTCGCCCCGTGCCTGACACGGGGCTTGGCTTTTCTTTTTCTGCCGTCGCCGCGAAACACGGAGCATGGCGAACCGCTATCGCGGCGGGATGTATGTCGGCGTCACTTCGGATGCTTTGGCCCGCGTATATCAGCACCGCGAGGGGACGGGTTCGCGCCATGTCGCTGATATTGCAAAGACGCGGCTTGTTTATGTCGAACGTCACGACAGCATCGAAGGCGCCATCGCCCGCGAGAAGCTCGTCAAGAAATGGCGGCGCGAATGGAAGTTTGCGCTGATCGAGGCCGATAATCCCGAATGGGACGATCTTTGGGAACAATGGTTCAAGAAGTAGCCAAGCCCCGTGTCAGGCACGGGGCGACGAATAGGGGAACGACCAAAACGGGGTCGCTTCCCGAACGGCAGCTTTTGGCGTCATCGTGTTGAAACCGGACCTTGGGAAAGCGCACTCCTGACCGGTCGCCCATGCGCTTCGCGCGCAACAATCATGCCCCCGTCCGCGCAAAAGATTCACGGATGGATTCGAATGATTCAATCACCATATATTTCTTCACAGATTCAATTTGGGGCTTGCGGTGTTCGCGACTCAAGCTTCGTCCACGCGTCGCGGGTCTGCGGCGGCCTGCAAACCCGGCTGTGATGGTAACTAAGTGCTTAAACCGCTGTTGACGGGAGTCCCGTGGTGATTCATCATCTAGTGGTTCGGCGCCAATCGGACCCCCAAGCCTTGGTGAAATCCCCGCCGCCCCGCAGAGGGCAGACGGAGGGTGATTCGCCCCGGCCGCCGGGTCTGCCATGCGCCGCGAATGGGACAAGCCGATCTGTCAGCAGGCCCGAAAACGGGCGCCCCTGTTGGTAAATCTGTGGACCCGCCGGTATAGAACAGAATCGGAACATG
>JBEQBX010000057.1:0-19913 GCA_041639595.1 Porphyrobacter sp. | reverse complement strand
CCAGCGAAGGAGAACGCGCACATGGCACGAAATTTTGCAGAGGAAGAAAGGCGGGAACTTGTTGACCGCCTCGAAAGCTGGTCCCGCCGGTTGAAACAGGATCACAGCCTGCCGTGGATCGGTATGGGCTTCATCAAGGATCTGGACCTTGCCATTGAGCACATGGGCGGTACCGTCCCGGCCGCGCTCGAAACTTCCCAGCAGCCCAAGCCCGAACTGGAATTTGATCTATGACACAGGTACCAAACAAGACCCGCGCTCGGCGCGAAGCGTCCAAGAACCTTGGCATCGCGATGCAATACCGGCTCAAGAACCTGAAGGACGCACAAGGAGACGAGGCAATTGCCGCTGCCTCTATCGAACTGGGCGTGCTGTTCAACGATAACGTCGAATTTATCGTATGGGTGCTCAAGGAATACGGCGGCGTCGAGCAAATGCCATTCCAGCCAGGCACTCAGCGACCGGCCAACGAAATCGCCGATGGCGAACTGCCCACAACCCCTTCGATCCTGACGGCGTGATATGGATTTCCAAGCCATCGCGGCTGCGGCCGGTATTCCTGTTGATGAAGTCCGCACGCGATGGCTTGTCTTGCGTGTCGCGCGCTGGAAAGCCGATTTCAGACTGTTCGCGCGCGAGGCGGTCCGGATCCGTACCAAGTCCGGCGACCTTGAACCACTGACCCTTAACGAAGCGCAAACTCTGCTGCACAACGCGGCTGAAGAACAATTGGCGGAAGAACAATGGGTGCGTCTGGCGGGCCTGAAAGGGCGACGTCAAGGCTTCTCGACCTACGTTGCCGCGCGCGGGTACTGGAAAGCTACCCTATGGGACCGGCAAAGGATTTATATCCTTTCGCACGAAATGGCATCGTCCAACGCGCTGTTTGATATGGTCGATCTGATGCAGCAGAAACACCCGTTTCCGCCCCAGGTCGGCACCGACAACGCCAAGGAACTGGAATTCGTCAAGCGCGGATCCTCATACCAGGTTGCGACGGCCGGACAGAAGGCGGGCGGGCGCGGCGGCGCTATCACGTATTTCCACGGCTCCGAAGCCGCATGGTGGACCAACGCCGCTGACCATTTCGCCGCGTCCGTGCAGGCGGTGGATGAAGTGCGTGGCCAGTGGGGCTTGCTCTGGCGCGAGCCTGCCGATCCGCTTCCTTTCGAAAAAGGTCATGGAGAAATTTACGGATGGGTAAAACCGCCTTCAGAAATCTGGCTCGAAACAACTTCGGCCGGGCCGGTCGGCGAATTCTACAAGCGATACAAGGACGCCATGCGGCGCACCGGCCGTTACCGCGCCGTTTTCGTGCCATGGACCGTCCAGAGCGAATATAACCAGCCGGGCGAATTCATCCCGCTTGAGGAGTCCGAGGAAGACGGAGAACTGAGCGAGCGCGAATACCAGGAATTGCACAATCTCACAGATGCGCAAATGCTCTGGCGGCGTTCCAAGATCCAGGAATTGGGAAGCCTTGGCAAATTCCGGCAGGAATACCCTATCGACGTCACGGAAGCATTCGCAGCCGCGAATATCGAAGGCGTGTTCATTGCGCCGCCACTGGTACTGCGTGCCCGCAAGCGCAGCATCGCACATCCCGACGCGCCCCTGATTATCGGCGTCGATCCGGCAGGCGCGGGCGGCGACCGTTTTGCAGTGGCGTTCCGGCGCGGCGACCAGATTATCAAGATCACGCATCGCAACAAGCTTGAGCACGATGAAGCGGTGGCATGGCTTTCTTCGATCATCGACGAGTGGAAGCCCAACCGCATGAACATTGACCGTGGATCCATGGGTCATGCAATCGTGACGTCGTTGCGCAACCAGTCCAGGCGCTATGCCGATATCGTCAGAGGCATAGACTTTGGCGGGACGTCGCGGCACAAGCAGGCGACCCCAAACCGTGCCGGACCATGGAACCGCCGCGCGGAAATGTACGGGGATTTCAGGCAATGGCTGGTTGATGGCGGGTGCATCCCCGACGATGACGATCTTGCCTCCGATATCAGCGGCCCGCTTCAGAAATGGCGAGCCAACAACGATTGGTTGCTGGAAAGCAAGGTCGAAATGAAAGCGCGCGGCCTTCGTTCGTCCGACTTGTCAGATGCGTGTGTGCTGACCTTCGCAACCCGAGAATGGTTCGATGAATGGTCCAAGCCCGAAACACCCAAGGGCTGGGGCGCTGGATCGAGCGAAAACGACATGCTGGGGCACAATGGCGGTCCGGCGCTGGACAGCGACGAGTTTTGGGGATATTCCAGTCCGAATTCATGGATGGGTTAATCAGGGGTTTGGATCATGGTCGGCATCCGCGACAATCTGGCGCGTCAGGAAAACGATATCCAGCGCACGCGCGTCAAGACCCCGAAGGGTTTTGACAGCGAAAGCGCGTTCCTTGAAGATATGCGAAAGCGCTACGAGTGGGGCTATTCGTTCAACGAACACAATGTCATCGCCGGGAAGGATGACGCAAAATTCGTCATCGGCAGGCAATGGGATCCCGTGGTCGAGCAGCGCCGTATCCAGTTGAACAAGCCCGTCCTGACGTTCAACCGACTGGTTGCTTTTGTTGCACAGATCGTCGGCAACCGCCTGATGAACGAAACCGAAATCCGTGTGCATCCCGACAAGCAGGGAACCAAGGAAATCGCGGAAATTCGTGAAGGCATCATCCGCTCGATCTTCAAGAATTCGCACGCGGATTTTGCGCGCGATGAAGCTGCCAAATATCAGGTTGTCGGCGGCGAAGGCTTTTTCTCGCTGGCGCTGGAATATACCAGCGACGACGTATTCGAGCAGGATATCAAGCTGAACGCTGTTGCGGATCCTTATGCGGCAGTGCTTGATCCTCTTTCCGTCGAACCGACTGGCGCAGATGCGCAGTGGGGCTTTATCGGCGACGATATCCCGCACCAGGAATTCAAGAACCGCTGGCCGTGGGCGGCGGAAGTGTCGTTTCTCGGCGAAGGACGCTGGAACAGCAGCGGCTTCTGGCTTCAGGAAGACACTGTGCGCGTTGTGTCGTACTGGCGCATGGTCACGGAAGGCTTCAAGGTGCTCGCGCTCTACCGTGACGGGACAGTGCACGACGTCACCGAAATGGAAGAATTCGAGTACATCAATTTCGTCGAAACTTATTCGGACGGATCGCCCTATGTTCGCGAAGTGCCCAACCGCTTCGCGCGCATGTACCTGTGCTCGGGCAACGCGATTCTTGAAGGTCCGTTCGACTATCCGATTTCCTCCCTGCCGATTTACCGTGTCCCTGGCTGGGAACTGAACGACGGCGAGCGTATCCATCGCTGGGGGCTTATCCGCTTCCTGAAGGATCCGCAGCGCCTCTACAACTATTGGCGCTCGACCGTCGCCGAACAGCTTGTAGCTGCACCGCGCAACAAGTGGTTGACGACGCCACATGCCGTAAAAGGCCATGAAGCCAAATGGCGGCGCGCGCCGTCGAGCGACGATCCGTTCCTGTATTACAACGAAGGTGAGCAGCCGCCGACGCACGTACCGCCGCCCGGCATCGACGCCGCGCTGGTCAATGAAGCAGGCATGACGTCGCAAGATCTGAAGGATATCTCGAATATCCATGAAGCTGCCTTGGGTATGCCGTCCAACGAAGTCTCCAAGGTTGCGATCCAGCAACGCCAGATGGTTTCGGACGTCGGATCTTTCATCTACGTTGACCGTCGCCGCATGGCCGACGAGCGCGCGGCGAAGAACATCAACGAATTGATCCCATTCATCTACGATACGCAACGGACGATCACGATCATCGGCCGCGACAATCGCCGACTGCTGACCGTCATCAACGACCCGTCACAGCCGAATTCCGACGTGACCATGGGCCGTTACGGCGTCACCGTATCGGTCGGACCGTCGAGCGAAACCAAGCGCACGCTCGCGGCCGAACAGATGATGTCGTTTGTCAACGCCGTGCCGCAGTCGGCCGAAAAGGTCATGGATCTGGTCGCAGAAGCGCAGGATTGGCCGAAGGCTGAAGAATTCGCCCGCCGCTTCCGCATGGCCTTGCCGCCTGGCATGATCCCTGAAGACGAAATGACGCCGGAAATGCAGCAGGCACAGGCGCAAGCGCAGCAGATGGCGGCGATGCAGGCCGAAATCGAGCAAGCCCGTGCTCAGGCTGATATCGCGTCCAAGCAGGCAAAAGCCGCGAACGATGAAGCCCGCGCACGCCTTGCCGAAGCGCAGGCGTACAAGGCGATTGCTGACGCTCAGGCGCGGATCAAGGAAGTGGACAGCAAAGCGGACGAACGCGAATTTTCCCAGGTCATGCAGATGCTCGACCAGGAAAACAGCCTGGCAAGCGAAGATAGGGATTTCGACTTGCGCCAACAGGAACGAATGATCCCTGCGAGTGGAGAACAGAGCAATGAAGAAATTTAACACCGTCCTGCAAGGTCTGCGGCTGACGGCAAGCGAAATCGCTATGGGCCGCGTCATGCGTGCGCCCGACCATCCGGCCGACGCAGAATTCGAAGCCTTTGTGGCTGCTGGCGAAGTCGAAGTGGGAAAGAGCGATGCGGAACCCGCCCAGGATCCCAAGCCCGGCAAGTCTGCCGGAAGGCAAGCGCCTGCTACGCCGGATGCACCGAACGAGGATCCGGCAGGCGAGACGGAAGAACCGGATGACACCGGAAGCGAAGAAGGCGGCGAGGACGGCGGCGAAGAAGGCGAGGAAACTCCGGAAACGGAACGCAAGAAAGCCCGCGAAAACCAGATCAATCGACTGAAGCGCGAGCGCCGCGAAGCGCAGGAAAAAGCGCGTCAGTTGGAACTGGAAAACGCCGCTACGGCTGCGCGACTGGACGCACTCGAAAAACTCTTGCAGACGGGTGCAGGCGGTGATAAATCTCCTGTTGAGGACACCGGACCGGATCACACCGACGCCGACAAATATCCTCTCGGGCACTTGGACCCGGCCTATACTGAAGACAAGCTGCAATGGCTTGCACAGAAGGTCGCGAAGGAACAAGCCGATGCGGCCCTGCACCGTCAGCAGGAAATCGAGACACGTCAGCAGCGGGAAGCAGCGCAAGCGGAACTGCTGCAAAAGGTCGATGATCTTTCAACGCGCGGATCCGAAGTCTTCGACGATTTCCAGGAAAAAGTCGTGGATGCGGGCCTGAAGGGCGAATGGGATTTGTCCCAAACGACTTTCGAGGCAGCGGCGGATGCAGAAAACGGGGTCCAGATCCTTTACGATCTGGCTTCGAACAAGGCAGAAGCTTCCCGCGTCGCCAAGCTTTCACCTTTCCAGCAATTGAAATATGTTGCTGACAAGGACGCGGAAATCACTGCCGCCAAGAGTGGCAGGAAGATCCCGAAGGCGAGCGCACCGCCGAGTAATCTCCCCAAGGGAGCAAATTCGCGGGTGTCGATCAATCCGGCCACCGACAATCTCGACGATTTCGAAAAGCTTTGGGAAGCAGACGCCCGCAAGGGCAGACGTTAATCGCCGGACCGGGGTATTCCCGATCCAAATCTAAGAGAAGGGAATACCCCGATGGGTGCAGTTACCGCAGAACAGCAAAAGCTGGTTCTCAACGCCTTTGCCATGACGCTTCAGAACAACCTGGTGACTGCCAATGCTGTCACCTGGAACGAGTACGATGGCGAAATGGACGACCGCAACGGTCTTCAGGTTCTCGAACAGGTCACGCCGCGCTACCGGATCACGCGCACCGAAAACGGTGTGAAGGATCTGACCGGCGGCACCGATGGTACCGTTTTCGGTTCGGAACTGTTCGAAGTCACCGGAACGTTCAATGCCAACATGGGCTGGGGCGATTTCGTCAAGATCAAGACCGTGGGCGATGCTCGCGAAAGCAAGGCGCTGCTGGGCGCAGCAACTTCGCTTGCCGAGCAGATCGACGCCTATATTCTCGGTATCTCGACCCTGTGCACGGCCGACTGGCTGGGCGACGGATCGACGTCGATTGACGAGTGGATGGATGCTGCGGCGGCATATGCGCGCCTCAAGGAAAACGGTGTCGGCGACAACGATCTTTCCTATATCATGAACCACACCGACGAAATGAAGCTGGGCGACCAGGTTGTGAAGCTGCCGGCTCCGGACGGTCTTTCGACGACCACTTTCCGCCGTGGCTTCAGCGGCGAAGTTTCGGGCATCCGGACGATGTTTACCAACCAGCTTCCCGTCCTGACGACCGGCACCCGCGCGGTCACGGCGGAAGCCGCGATCAACGGTGCCAACCAGAACGTGAACTATGCCGACGTCGCCAAGGCTGGCAACGTCAACGGCCGTCGCATGACGCAATCGCTGGTGCTCGATGGCGCGGGCGTCAAGACCTACAAGGCCGGTGAAGTGTTCACCATCCCCGGCGTGTTCGCCTATGACAACCGCAAGCAGGCACCGGTTTCCCCGGCTCGCCTTCAGCAGTTTACGGTTGTCGCCGACGCGACCGCTGTTGCTGGTGCCGTGACCCTGACCATCTTCCCGGCGATCATCGTCCCCGGTTCGGGTGCAGGCGATAACGTCAACATCAACACCGCTCACGCGACCGTGACGGCTGCACCGGCGGATAACGCGGTGCTCACCTTCTTGGGCAACCCGAGCACGACGCTTTCGCCGCGTCTGCTGATCCAGAAGGAAGCCATCGTGGTCAACACGGTGCCGCTGATCCTTCCGGCTTCGGACACGTCGATGCGCCGCCGCCTCTCGCGGATCCCTCTGACGGTCCGCATGTGGCAGCACAGCGATTTCTACACCGGCGCACATGGCGTCCGGTTCGACGTCGCCATCAACGCGAATATCCGCGAGCGTATGCGCGCCGCACGCTTCAACGGAAGCTAATCAGCTTCCGCTTTGTTCTCCAAGCGGAAGTCGATAAGCCCGCTCCGCTTCCCTGCGGGGCGGGCTTTTTCAACGGATAGGAATTTTCGATGCACGTCCAAGAGCGCTATACTCCCCAACTGCTGGGTGTGAACGCGACCTATGCAATCAGGGGCGCAAGCCTGGGAGGCTTCCTCGCCAAGACTTCGGGAACGCTGACCATCGTTACGTCTTCGGGCGCAACACTGGTTGACGCGGTACCTGTGACCGGCGGGATCTATCTGCCGCTTCCATTTGCTCTGCCGTCGAGCGAGGGCGCGGTTGTGACCCTGGGCGGTGGCGCGAGCGGTACGCTGGCGGTCTGACATGATCCCGACTTGGATGCAGCAATTCGCACGGGGGGCGCTGACGCTCTGGATCCTGACGACAGGTTTCTGGAACGACGGCGGCGTGTGGCAAGACGGCGAAATTTGGAGGGATTGACATGGCTTGGGTTGATATCGCGAACGGTGAAAGCGGCGCATCGGTCCGTGCAAAATTGAATGCGCTGGGCAACGGCCCTGGCAACGGGCTTTTTGCCAACGGCACCGCCGCAGCGCCGGGCCTCGGCTTTGCCAGCAATCCGGGGCTGGGGATTTACCGTGTCGGTCTGAATATTCTCGCAATCTCGACCAACAGCACCTTTGCCGTTGTGGTCAACGAGTCGCAGAATGTCGGCTTCAGCGAAGACGACGTAGCGGCCAAGGTCGATATTCGCGGCAATATGCGGCTGCGCAACAGCCTTGGCAGTCAGATCTACATGGGGGATCTGAATTTCAGCGGATCTTTTGCGCTGCGCGGTCCCGGCATTGCCGCAGTCGATAATCCCGATCTGGTCAAAGGCGACCTCGGCATCGCGGTTTATAACGGCACGACTGATCGCGTGATCCGGTACGTATTTCAAGGCAATGGGACGCAGCGCCCGACGACCGACAATGCGTTCGATCTTGGAACTGCGTCCTTTCGCATGGGTGTCATCTATGCGGGCACCGGCACCATCAACACGTCGGACGAGCGCGAAAAGATCTGGCTGCGCCCGCTCAACGAAGCCGAATTACGTGCCGCACGCCGGATCATCGGCGAAATCGGAATTTTTCAGTGGATCGCATCTGTTGAGGAAAAGGGACCGAATGAAGCCAGGCTTCATACCGGCGTCCGTGCGCAGCGTGTATTCTCGATCCTGACCGAAGAAGGTCTGGATTGGCGGCGATATGCTTGGTGCTGCTATGACGAATGGGGCGACATGCTCGAAAACGTCATGGCTGAAGTCCCGGTGAAAAAGACCCGGCAGCAACGTATGCCAAGCCCAACGCTGGTTGATCCCGTAACCGGCGGTCCCGCCATGGTACTCCAAGACGTCGAGTACGAAGAATTGGAGTGGCAACCGACCGGGGAAACCCGTATCGTCAACCCGGCGGGCAACCGCTACGGTATTCGCCCCGATCAACTCACGCTCTGGTTGATCGCGGCACAAGAGCAGCGTCTTGCTGCATTGGAAGCGTGAGGAAGGAAGACGAAATGAAGGACAGTTGGCCCGCATGGTATTACGGACCCAATGGCGTTTCGGCGGTTTTCAATACTGCCGGGGAAGTGCCCAAGGGATGGGAGGATCATCCGTCGAAAGTCGGTAATTCGGCTGCACAGGCACCGGCTGCACAGGCACCGGCTGCGAGCGCTGAGCAGATCGACGCGCATGGGCACCCCTGGTCGGCCAATCTGCACGCATCGACCAAGACGCTGACCAAGGACGGCCTTTGGCGCATGAAGGTCGGGGTCAAGCGTCCGGATCCGCTGCCGGGCTTCCCCAAGGCGTTTGATCTGTAATCAGAAGGGAAATTTCCGTGACCCTGGTTTCTTCAATTCTTGTCGATGGCTACCGCGAAACCAACATGGTTGCGCTGGGCCGCGCATTGAACACGAACCAGGTCACGGAAGCCCTGCGGCTTCTGAACCAGATTTTTTCCTCGATCTACGGGTTTGACGCTGGCGAAGCCTTGGGCGACTGGCCTTTGGGAAATTTCGGCCGCGAAAATCCGCAATATACTCAGGAATATTTCACTGAACAGCAGATCGACCGGCCGAACATCAACAAGCGCCTGATTGCGGTCAACGAGCAGCCACGCACGGTGTACTTCACCCCGTTTCCTCAAGACGGCTCGCGCATGGCGATTATCGATCCCTACAGCCGTCTTTCGGCCTTCCCTGTGACGATCAACGCGAACGGTCGTACTATCGAAGGGGCCGAACAGATCTTGATCGACACGGACGGCACGACACGCCAATGGTTCTATCGGGCAGACACCGGCAATTGGACGCGGATTTCCGACGTCGCCGACACGGACGAAATGCCGTTTCCGCCCGAATACGATACCATGTTCACCATCCTCTTGGCGCTACGTCTGTCACCGCGCTACGGCCGGGCAATGCCCGCCGAATCTGCAACGGTGCTTCAGCAGAAGCGCCAAGAATTTGTCGCACGCTATCTGCAATCGCAGCCGCTCGAAATCGACGACAGCATTTCTTGGCCGTTCCTTTCGCAGCAGTCTTACGACACGCAACGGCAATTCACGACAACCCAGCGAGACTTCAACTCCGGATTTTGGAGGCCCGTATGAAAATCCCGCTGGGGCGTGGCGACTATTTCCGCTCCATTGCCAAAGAAGCGCGGATTCGCACGGTAAACCGGTTTTTTGAAAGCAACCCGGTACTGACGCAGGATCCGAATGTGTCCATGATCGCGCGCCCTGGCCTGCGGCGGTTCATGACCGTAGGCAGCGGCCCTATCAATGGCATGTATTCGCAACCGGGAAGCTTTCTCGACGCGCTGTTCGTCTTGAGCGATCAGGATCTCTACCGCGTCGAGCGTGACGGATCGAGCACGCTAATTCAAGCCGCCGTCATCGCACCAAAAATCACGTCGCCTTTGATCGCAGTCGCAACAGGCACTATCGGCGAGACGCCGGAATATCTGTTCTTCACGCGCGGCAGCACGCTCTACCTGTATCTTCAAAACGGGTACGCGCTGGGCACTCTCACAGGCACGCCCGCCAATAGCGACGTTGTGCGGCTGGGGGACGTTTATTACCAGTTTACCAGCGGCAGCGTTAATGCAGGCACACCGGCGGGAACGCTCGCGAACCCCTGGCTGGTGGCCTTGGGAGTGTCGTCGCTCGACGCATTCCAGAATTTGCGCGAGGCCACCACCGGGTTAGGGGTGCCCGGTACGACCTATTCCACGTTGCTTGTCGCAAATCCGGCCGCGCAAGGTGTGGCTGCGACCGGCGGGGAATTGAGGGTCCGCGCAAACGCAGCAGGGGCAGCAGGCAACGCAATCGTCACGACTGAAACCGGCGCGGCGCTCGCATGGGGCGCGGGCACGCTGACGGGTGGCGGCGGGCCGACTGTTTCACCTGTCCAAACCCCTGACGATGTGGGCGTTATTGGTTTGGGCTATATCGGCGGTTATGTGATCGTCGCTATAGCGCAGGGGGAAGGCGTCAATGGCCGTTTCTACTGGATAGAACCAGGCGAAACGGTCATTGACCCTTTGAACTTTGCGACTGCCGAGCGCTCGCCGGATCCGATTTCCGGGGTTGTGGTCTTCAGCGATCAATTCTGGTTGCCGGGCGTCAACACAACCGAAGTCTGGTATCTGACCGGCAATGCAGATGCGCCGGTGCTCAGGCTCCAAGGCATCACATTCGACGAAGGCACGGTGCCCGGCACCGCAACCAAGGTCAAGGACAGCATGATTATCGTCGATAGCGACGGCGGCGTTTTTGAGGTAAAGGCGGGAAGCATCGAACCGATTGCGCCGCCGGACATTCAGGAACGTATCAGGCTGGCGGTGCAGCGGCAAAATTCAGGCGTTTGAGGAATTCGGCATGACCATCGAATTTATGGACAATTTCAGTGCCTACGGTATCGGCGGTGAAGCGCGGATGCTCAACGGTGTTTATGCGCAGATCGGGATCGGAACGGCAATCGCAGCCGACCCGAGCGGTGTAGCGGGCTTGACCCTGCTTAGCCCCGCCTTGGGGGATATCACTTTTCGCCGGGTGCTGGGCGGAACGCGAACCCGTGTCGGCGTGGCCAATCGTCTTTGGTGCACTCAGCTACCGCAGACGAACCATTCCAAGCTGATTGTGTGGGCTGACGTCGACAATAACACCGTCTGCGAATTGCGCCTGCTGACGACCGGTGCACTGCAATTCCGGCACGGGCCGAGCCTCGCCAGCAGCATCACAACGACCGGCCCGGTCATTCTGGCAAACGCATGGCAGCATATCGAAGCACTGGTGGATTTCAACACCGTGACCGGCGCGGTCGAAGTGCGCGTGGAAGGTGTCACCGTGTTGACGGGCAGCGCGCTCAACACCGGATCCGGCGCGGCGCAGATCAGCGATTTCATCCGACCTTCGGGCCAGGAAACGCTACGCGTCTATCGCAAGGATCTCATCATCTACAACGGGCTGGGCAGCACCAACAATTCGTTTTTGGGATCCTGCATTGTCGCGAGCCTTGATCCGACTTCCGACGTGGCCTTGAACTGGACACCTTCGACCGGCGCGAACGGCTTCAGCATTCTCGATAATCGCCCGCCGAATGACGCACAGTATATTCAGGCCGGGGATCCGCCGCCCGCTGCATATGAAGCCACCTTGAGCAATCTGCCGCCTGACGTGACCAGCGTTCGGGCGTTGCAAACGATGGTGCGTGCCGCCAAGGTGGACGGCGGCGATGGTAATCTGCAAAACAGCCTTGTCAGCGGCGCAAGCGTGAGCAACGGCGCGGATCGAGCGATCACGTCCGCATTCACCTATTGGCTGGACGTTTTCGAAGTCGATCCGGCGACCAGTGCACCTTGGACCCCGGCCGCTGTTGATGCGGTGCAACTGCGGATCAACAGGACGGTGTAATCATGGCGCTGACGCCGAATATTCGATCATCGCAGGCGGTCACGCTTGCCGCAGCGCTGGGCACCGATGTACGGGCGTCTTACGCTGCGGCATTTGCTGCGGTTAATTTCCCGACCGAATTCATCCGCGCGTCTGAAAGTCTGGTACATTCGGCGATCCGCAAGACGCCTGATATGCAAGTCTCCCAAGCCGTTGTCATGGCAGCGGTGCGCGGCGCGGTGGCAAATCCGGACGTGCGCGCATGGACGTTTACGCTCGACGGGCACGATTATTACGTGCTGCGCTTGGGCGACAATGAAGCCATCGTGTACGATCGATATGCCAAGCAATGGTACGATTGGCGCAGCGGTGAAAGCGGCCGAGCCTGGCGCACGAACACCGGCTTGAATTGGGACGGCGGCGAAGGCTTTGCAGCGGCATACGGGTCCGGCGTGATCGTCGGCGATGACACCTTTGGCCTTTTGTGGTTTCTCGATCCGCTGCTGGGCGTCGATCAATCGACGACCCAGGAAGGTGACGACCAGCCGTTTGAGCGGATCGTAATGGGGCAAGTCACTGCGCGCCGCCGCGACGTCCTGCCGTGCTATGAGATTTTCATCACGACGGACAGCGGCGAGCCTGCCTTCAGCGGCGCGGCGGTCCGGCTTGAAATCAGCGATGACGCAGGCAAGAACTTTTTCAATGCGGGGGAAATTGCCGCCGAGGAAGGCAATTTCAATCAGGAATATTCCTGGACGAGCCTTGGCCAGATCGAAGCGCCGGGGAGGCTTTTCCGTATCATCGACAACGGCGCTTTCGCGCGGATCGACGATATGGATATGGCTGACCAGCCGGGCGAGGACGGTTAATCATGGCGAAAATACCGCAACCGCTTATCCAAAATGCGCCTATCGTAAACCCTGATGGCACGCCCACGGATTATTTCATCCGCTGGGCGCAGAACCGACAGATCGATATTAATAGCAGCATCACGCTAGGTCAGCTAATTGAAGTGCTCGCCACAATCCAGATCGGCGCGGGTGTCGGCCTCACCGGCGGCGGTTCGCTCGCGCCTGATAGCACGACCACTATCGATCTTGAGAACACTGCCGTAAGTCCAGGCAATTACACCAATGCGAACCTGACGGTTGATGCACAAGGCCGGATCACGGCAGCGTCGAATGGCAGTGGTTCCGGTGCGTCTTTCCTTTTCAGCGATCCAACAGACACCATCTATCCTTCCACCGGGACCGGAAACGTCAACCTGAAATCCTACGTTTTGCCCGCCAATACTCTGACCAAAAACGGCGACTCGCTGATAATCGAAGGTGTCGGCGGATGGGGTAATTCTCCGACAGGCACGCGCGGTCTTTTCTGGGGCGTGCCAGGCGTAGCAACTTATGGCCTGAGTAGCACAGGTGATAACTTGACGATTGCACAGACGTTGATAATCACGCGCTTGACAGCAACGTCAGCAGTTTTCATTTCGCGTCCCGGTACCTACTCAGCGCGCTACCCGAGCAACACGATTGCGCTGCTGAATGCTGGCGCGACCTTCGGCGGCGCGGCGACGTTCACAATGGATTTTGCAGTCAACCAAACCATCGTGGTTGTCGGCAATCAGGCAACCGCTGGCGGTACGCAGCGGGTCACTTCCGGACCCTTTAATGTGCGGCTGATAAAGGCACCTTGACCGTAAATCGCGGCCTGTGTAAAACCGCTGCCGTTCCCTCGCTTCGTGCGCCTCTATCGACATAGCCCGCCGGGAACCTTGGGGCCATCCGATAGGCAAGGCAATGCGCGAGCAAGTCATTTCTGCAATTGATAATTTCGAATTGAACCTAGGGGTTTCGGGCGCGGAATGGGTTGACCGGCCGGACCATACTTGGGTGGCATTCGACAATGGCGACGTGGCATTGTTCGAGCCGCGCGGTGCGGGCGTCTATGAAGGGCATCTGTTGTTCGTGTCGAAGGGACGCGAGGCTATCGAGAATGCCAAGATCGCATTCCAGAACATGCTTGACCGGGAATGCGTTCGTACGCTTATAGGTCTGGTGCCGGATGCGCGCCGGGCCGCGAAGCTGGTTGTGCGCTGGGCAGGCGGAAAATCGGCGGGGATCCGCGATACGGCCTTCGGGCCTTGTGAATTATTCGTTATTTCGAAGGGATCGTGACGTGAGTTTTCTCAAGCCCAAGGCTCCGAAGTCGGTTTCGGAAAATGTCAACAACAACCTGATTACGTCCACCTACGGCGGGCAGATGCAGGCTGGCACTGGCGCGAACAATTTCATCGCTCAACTGCTGGGCCTTTCACCCCAAGCGGTATCAGATGGTGCTCAAGCCGTGGGTACCGCAGCAAACGGTATCGCCGACGCGGGCGGCGCGCAGCAGGGTTTCCAGAACTATTTGCAGATGGCAGGCTTTGCACCGGCGATGCGCCAGATGACGCAAGGGACGGTCGGGCAGGGTGCCGCCGCCGGGATCCTCAACAGCGGATCGACGGCACGGGCGCTGCAATCACGCGGCGCGGAAATCAACCAGGGATTTTTCAACAATTACCTTCAGCAGCTTGGCGGTGTCGCGGATCGCGGAATGCAGGCGGGTGGCCTTGTGGCGAACACTGGCCAGCGCTCTACTAGCATTGGCGGGCGTCCCAGCACGGCGGGCAGCATCGCTTCGGCGGTCGGCGGTATCGCCTCGATCTTTTCGGATCGCCGCATGAAGCACGATATCGAGAAAATCGGCGAGCACGCTGACGGCTTGGGGATCTACCGCTATTCCTATCTCGGATCGTCGATCCGGCACGAAGGCGTCATGGCCGATGAAGTCGCAGCACTGCGACCGCACGCACTCGGTCCGACTATCGCGGGCTACGCAACCGTCAACTATGGGGCGCTCTAATGGTCAACATGCGCAATTTCCTGCAAACCGTGATCGGCGGTGCACCGGCGCAGGATCCGGCGTCGATGTTCGCCGGTCCCGAAGTGTTGCCGGTCAACACTGCGACCATGCCGCGACAGGCACCTATGCAGGCACCTGAAATGCCCCAGGTCGCACCCGGTCGGCAGCGGCGATCCCTGCTGGAAACGCTGGGCGGTGTCGCGGACGTCATTGCGCGCGTGGGCGGCGCTGAAGCACTCTACCAGCCGACGCTTGACGCACGGGAAGACCGGGCGATGGCGCAGGAAGACCGGATGCGCCAGATCGATCTTGACGCGCTGCGGATGCGCCAGGGTGAGCAGCAGATTGCGGCGGGCGACATGGAAGCCAGTGCGGCACAAAATGCGCTGGTCAAGAACGCGATCCGTGGCCTTCAGGCGGTCAAGAAAGGCGGCGGCGATGCTTCGCGTGCCTGGCCCATTCTGGCGCAGCAGGCGGGGATCCCGCAAGAGCGCGCGGCCGCGCTGGCGCAGATCTTCGACCAGGATCCTACCGCACTCGACGGGATCGCTGCCATGCTCGCGGATGGTGAGGAAGGCGAATTCGGTTTGCAGCCGTTCTATGTCCAGGGGCCGCAAGGTTTGGAAGCCTACCAGCTTTCCAAGGATGGCACCGTCAAGAAGGTTGCGCTGCCGGAAGGCGCTGCACCGATTGATCCGCTGCGATTTGTCGATACAGGCGGTGCACAGGTCGGTGTCGGCACCCGAAGCGGTCAACCTGTCCGGATCCTGCCCAAGACGGAAGCACCCGGCCGCGCTGCGGATCGTGTATCGCGTGAACGGATCGCCGGGCAAAACAATCGCGCCCGTGTTGCGGTTGCCGGGATGAAAAAGACAGGCAGCGAAACCCCTAAAGGCGGTGATATCGGTCCGATGGTCGAATCTGCCAAGGGCAATTTGCAGGAACTTCGCACGATCTACAAGGATCTGCGAGATATGGGCGCGCTTGTCTCCCCTTCGCAGTCTGCGGCCGGGAACATTGTGGCGCGTGCTCGCGCGAGCGGCGCGGGGCAGATGATCGAAGGTGCCGTAGGGACAGAAGCGCAAACCAAGCGCGACCGGATCAATTCGCTGCGCCCGGCGCTTATGCAGTCTCTCGCCAAGGCAACCGGTATGACCGGCAAACAGCTTGACAGTAACGCCGACGTGAAGCTGTTCATGCAAACCGTGACCGACCCGACCAAATCTTACGAAGCCAACATTGCGGCTATCGAAGGTCTGGAAAGGTTTCTTGAAGCGAACACGCGGGCAGCACGCCCAGTACCGGCGGCGCGGCCGAATGCTCGCAGGGTTACACCGCGCGGAAATCAGCAGCGCCGTGCACCGGCAAAACCGTCCGTCTCGAACTGGTAAGGAAAATTCTCCATGCCGCGTAATATCACGGTCACTTTTGACGACGGCAGCACGCACGTTTACCGCAATGCGCCGGACAATCTGACGCCGGACCAGGTAACGGCCCGTGCTCAAAAGGATTTCCGCAAGACGGTCAAGGCGCTCGACGGTGGGCGCAAGCCTACGCCTGCCAAAAAGTCTTCCGGACCGGTTGTAAGCCCCTTGGCGACTGCGCAGCGGTTGATGGGCCAGGCTGGCTTTCAGCCCGCAAAGCGCAAACCCACGGTGACGACACGAAAGCAGGAAGTGCAGCAGATCGCCCGCCAGCGCGTGCAGGCTGGACGGTCGGCCGTGAAGAAAATGGAGCAGGGGCGCACGCTTCCCCGCCTGCCGGGACCGCTCGATCTTATCAGCAGCGATCAGGCAACTGCGCTTCAGGCTGGGCTTGAGCAAGGGCTTTTCGGTCTTCCGACCCGTGCGCGGGCGGGCGTGAATTATATCGGGGATCTGCTTTCGGGCCGTCCGGCGGATTACGGGCGTGAATTTGAAATCGAGACGGCCGCAAACCGTCAAAGGCAGGAACTTGCGCCGGGCGCGGGTCTGGCCGGGAACATCGCATCGGGTGTCGTCGGTGGCGCGGGTGCAGCCCGTGCAGCATCGGCGGGTGCCGCGCGCCTGGCTTCAGCAGCTTCCCCGGCTGCGGCCCGTGTCGGGAATGTGCTTCAGGGTGCACAGACGTTGCGGAAGGGTCAAACGGCTCGAAACGTCGCCAAGGTGGCGGGTGCCGGTGCTGTTGGCGGCGCTGCACAGGCTCTCGGGGAAGGGAGCGACGTCGCAACGGGTGCCGGTGTCGGTGCGATTGCGCCGGTGGCCTTGGGCGGTGCTGTCAAAGCAGTGTCGGGCGGTGCCAAGATCCTGCGTCAAGGCTCGCGGCCGTTCTCGAAATCTGTCCCGAAGGCCATTCGTGAAGTCATCAAGGATAATCCCGAGGAAATCGCCGCGCGCCAGGCGGAATTGTCTCGCCGGACCGGCGCGAATGTGCCTCTGGTTGCCGCGCTCAAGGATCCCGATTTCAAGAACGTTACAGACAAGGTGCTGAAGCGCTCCGATGACGCAATGGAAATCGCGAAAAAGCAAACTGGCCAGTACGTGCGCGGTTTTATGGATCGCATGATCGGGCACGTCAACCGTGCGGGCAAGCAGGGTGACACCATGCAAACCAACATCGCGGATCTGGCGCAGCTTCGCAAGGACACTGCGGACGAATTGATGCGACCTATCGAGAATATCCAGGTCGATCTTACGCAAATCCCGCTCGATGACCTTGAGCGCGACGTGACCCGCAGCATCGGAAGCCGTATTGTCGGCCTGGGGCCGCGCATTCGCGAAGCGCTTTCGGATCTGAACCCCGACGATCTTTCGGAAATGGGCCTTGACGCTTCGGATCTGGCGAACGCCCGGCGGCTGCTGACCGAATGGGGTTTCGGAACGCCTGTGCAAGCTTCGGTCCGTGAAATGGACAATCTGCGCCGGGCACTCGAAGCCGCCGGACGCTCTGCCATGACAACCAATCCGGCGAACTCCATGGCCTACCGGAATGCTGCCAAGGTGATCGGTGATTTCACGGCCGAAGCTGCGCCGTCCTACCGGCAGATGATTGACACCTTCGCGGCACAGTCGCGGCTCATGGAAGGCTTCAAGACGGCCGCAGCAGGCAAGCGGATTACCGACATTGAGGATGACCTTATGCGGTCCAATCTGCGCACGGCTGAAGGTCGCGTAGGGATGAAGGCCGGGGAACTCTATCGCCAGCGGGAAACTGTATCGGAGCGCCCGACCAAGGCGATTGCGGCCGCGCGAGACTTCGCCGCCCGTGGTCGGCTCACTCGGCCTGCCAGCATGGAAGCGGGCGCGGCGCAGCCGGGCACCGTCACGGAGAACCTGGGCGAGCGCGCGGCGGCGGATCTTGCTGACGCATCGGAAGCTGAAACTCAAGTGCTCAACCGCGTACTCGACACCGAACGGTTGGGCGCGCTGGCACGAAACGAGGACGGCACACTTTCACCCGAGGAAATCGTTTACGGTGCCTTTTTGGGCAACGCCTTGGCTTCCACCAAGGCCCGTTTTCTCGCGAACCTTTTGGACAAGCTGCCCAAGGGCATGAACCGCGAAGTCGCGAGCACGATTTCGGAAATGCTTTTCAGCCGCGACAAGGCAATGACGGACCGCGCACTTGAGGCGCTGCGGCGGCAAGGGATGATCGAAAGCCAGGTCACACGTTTGATGCAGGACGCATTGCCTGCAAGCGTGTCGGCCGGTGCTATCGCTGCACAAGGCGATGACGTCGAGCGGCCGGACGCTGCACCCTCGATTCCGTCTGTTGCTGAAGATCTAGCGGGTATGGATGCGCAAGCGGCCGAAATGCCTCTGGATCCTGCCGAGGATATGGGCGACGGGGAAATGATGGACAGTCCCTATGCCGAGGATCTGCAAGCGGTCTATGACACCGAAAGCCCCGAATTGCTCGACTTGATCGACCGCGTTGCACAGCAGGAAAGCGGTGGACAACAATTCGACCAGGAAGGCAACCCGCTGACGTCGAGCGCTGGCGCTATCGGAGTTATGCAGGTCATGCCGGGAACTGCACCCGAAGCGGCCCGTTTGGCGGGTGTGCCTTTCGACGAGGAAGCATACCGGACGGATCCCGCGTACAACCGGCTGATCGGCATCGCCTACCTGTCCGAAATGCTGCGCCGCTATGATGGTGACGTCGAATTGGCGCTGGCCGCATACAACGCCGGGCCGGGCGCGGTGGACCGCGTAATCAATCGCGGCGGCAACTGGCTGGCTGCATTGCCTGCCGAAACTCAAGATTACGTGACCAGGATTTTGTCATGAATTTGTCAGAAAAAGAAAGGCTTGCAAGGATTGAAGCTTTGCTCGATGCTTTTGTGAACCAGCGCACAGAGGATCGCAAAGCCATGACCGACCAGCTAGAGGAAATCGCCGAAGACGTGAAAGCCGTTCGCCGCGATCTGGATCTGGAAACCAAGACGAATGAGAAGCTGCGCAATCGCGGCATCGGCGTCTTGGTCGGTGTCGGCATTGCCGCCGGTGCCATTGGTGCGTCCGCTGAACGGGTGATCGACAAGATTTTTGGGGGTTGACATGCTGACCGATACTCAGATTTTCGACGCTATCCGTGAGCGTCGTAAAGCACCACTGACACAGGCGCACGTCGATACGATCAACGCCATCATGTACCCTGCAACCGGTGTCGTTTCCCCGGCGGATCCGGTATGGATCACGGCCGCGCGCCGCCGGATCGGCGAAGGTGAAATCAAGGGACCGAAGCATAATAGCTGGATCGCCAAGGGATGGGCGCGGCTCGGCGCGGGCTGGTACAATGACGATGAAACGCCGTGGTGTGGATTTTTCGTCGCCGATTGCCTGGCTTCAGCAGGATTACCCTACCCGAAGAATTTTCCGGCTGCGGCAAGTTTCCGGACATGGGGATCCCCGGTCAAGGCACAGCTTGGGGCTATCGGCGTCAAGGTGCGCCCCGGCGGAAACCATGCCTTTTTCATCGTCGGGGAAACGCCGGACAAGCAGTTTTTCAAGGCGCTGGGTGGCAACCAGTCCAATGCGGTCAACATCATGGATATCCGCAAATCCGAAACTGACGCGATCCGTTGGCCGCAAGGGGCAGCGGCGATGGTCACAGGTTTGCCGGTGCTGCCGCCGGGCCGGATATCGAGGAATGAGGCATGAATTTTTGGGAATTCCTGGATCGGCAGATTGGCCGTATCAGCCCCAGCGGCGCGGCCGGTGCAGGGATTTTCACGCTCTCACTCTACGTGCTCGAAGTCATCCGCAGCA
>JBEQBX010000056.1:0-20470 GCA_041639595.1 Porphyrobacter sp. | reverse complement strand
CTTGATCGCGGGTGGCGAGAGGCCAGCAGCATTGCTCGCCGTCATGGTTCTTGCGGCGCTTGCCGGCGGCGTCAGCGCGGTGGGCGCGGTCGCCACGGCCGAGCAGTTTCCCGCCCATGCCCGCCTGAGCGGGCTTGCCTTGGGGGCCACCACTGCCACGGCGATCTTTGGCGGCGCCGCACCCTATGCCGCCTATCTGCTCCAGACATGGTCGGGGGCGACTGGCACCCCCGGCATCATGATCGCCGTCGTTGCAACGGTCTCGGGCCTTACTCTGCTTCGCGCCATGCCGGGCAGGCCTACGTCGTCGCGGCCCGGCGGCTGATCAGTCACCACGCCGGAGAAGCGATTACTCGGCGTCCGGCTGAACCTCGGGCCGGGCGCGCTGGAAGGCGTCCAAGGCAAGACAGCTTGCCTCGATCTCCGATAGCCGCGCGCTGATCTTGGCGCCGAAGCGCCGGGCATTCACAAGCTGCGGGACGAGCACGATGTCGGCGAGGCCAGGTGTATCGCCGAAACAGAAAGGTCCGGCATTGCCGGGCAGCAGCGCTTCGAACGCGGCAAGGCCTTCCTCGATCACGTCACGCGCCCAGCCGTTCACGGCCTCCTCGTCCCAGCCGCTCGCGCGCAGGCGCGCCAGCACCTTGAGGTTCTGCACCGGATGGACATCGCAGGCGATGACCTGTGCGGCCGCCCGCACCTTGGCCCGGGCCAAGGGATCTGCCGGCAGAAGCGCTGGCTCGGGGTGCGTCTCGTCCAGATATTCGCAGATCGCCAGCGACTGCGTCAGCACATTGTCACCGACAACCAGCGCCGGCACCAGTCCTTGCGGATTGAGCGCAAGGAATGCGGGCGCGCGCTGCTCGTTCTTGCGCAAGTGGTGGGATACGTTTTCGTATCCCAACCCCTTGAGCGACAGGGCAAGCCTGACCCGGTACGAAGCGGTCGAGCGGAAGTAGCCGTGCAGGATCATTGCCTTGTCCGTCCTGTCTCAGTCCTGCGCCGCGGGCCCAACCGTGACTTCGGTCGAGCTGAGGCCATCGATGGAGATGACAATGACGTCACCCGGCACAACCGCGCCGACTCCGGCCGGCGTCCCGGTATAGATCAAGTCGCCGGGCTCGAGGCGATAGAGTTCGGACAGGAAGCGGATGATGTCCTGGACCGGCCAGATCAGATCGGCGATGTCTGCCGACTGCTTCGTGGTGCCGTTCACCGTGAGAGTGATCGCACCGGTGGACACGTGACCCACTTCGCTGACCGGATGGATCAGACCTAGCGGCGAGGATTCCTCGACGTTCTTGCCCGAATCCCAAGGACGGCCCTGCTCGCGCGCCTTGAGCTGGAGATCGCGGCGTGTCATGTCGAGACCGGTCGCATAGCCATAGACATGGCTCAGCGCGTCCTCGGTGCTGATGTTGCGACCACCCTTGTCGATCGCCACGACGAGCTCTGCCTCGTAATGAAAGTTCGCAGTGCTCGACGGATAGGCGATCGGCCGACCCGACGGGACAACGGTTTCAGCCCACTTGGTGAAGAAGAACGGCGGATCGCGATCCGGATCCTTGCCCATTTCGCGCGCATGTTCGGCGTAATTGCGGCCCACGCAGAACACGCGGCGAACGGGGAAATCGTCGCCGGTGCTGGTCTTGGCGAGGACGGCAGGCTGGGGCTGGAAAAGCAAAGTCACGAACGAAGCTCCCTGTAGAGATGCAGTTTTTCCTGGCTGGCCTTGTCCGAGAAGGCGAACAGGATGAGATCGGAACTGGCCTGGATGCGAAGCTCGTTCCACGACGGGACGGCCAGCACATCGCGGACGGCAAGCGGATGATCGGTGCCGGAGACATTGGCCACGCCCTCGCCTTCGACCACGACGAAGACCGTGCCGTCGCTCGACCGGCGAGGGCTGGTTTCGAAGCCCTTTGGAATGAACCGGACATGCGCTGAAATCGTCGGCATGACCGAGCCGCCGTCCGCCGGATTGATGAATTCGAGCGCATGGCCGAGATGGGGATCGATGTCCGATCCGCTCGCCAGCGCCATGAGGTTTTCGCGCCAGAGTGCGAAGGGATAATGGAATAGCGGCTGGTGCGCCGGACGACGGTCGGCAACGGAGCCGCGCATCGGACGCATGTTGCCGCCGTAGCGCCGCAGCGTGTCGCCCGCCGGGGCTGTTTCGGCATGAACCTTCTCGGGCAGCCGCTCGGCAAAGGAGGCGTCGAACAGGCGCACGGTTGGAATATCGAGACCGTCGAGCCAGATCATCGGCTTGTCGGTGGGATTGGCGTGGTCGTGCCACTGCATGCCTGGCGTCAGGACGAGATCGAAGGGACGCATGATCGCCTTCTCGCCGTCGACGGTCGTATAGGCGCCTTCACCTTCCATCACGAAGCGCAGCGCGCATTGGGCGTGGCGGTGGCATGGCGCGATCTCGCCCGGCAGGATCAGCTGCATCCCTGCATAAAGGCTCGGCACGATGGCAGACTGGCCGGCGATACCGGGGTTTTCCAGGATGAGTACTCGGCGCTCGGCCTGCTCTGCGGAGATGATGTCACCCGCTCGCATAAGGAAGTCGCGGATGGCGCCATAACCCCATTTATGGACCTGCGCGGGGCTACGCGGCGAAACCTGCACAAGGTCGCTAAGGACTTCCCAGAGCGGCGTCAGGCCTTCGGGAGCCATCTTGTCATAAAGATCCTGCAACAAGGCGCGCTGCTCGTTGCTGCCGTGATGGGCCATTGCCGTCGCTCTCCCCAGAATCACCCATCGGCATGGGTCAATTCAGGGACCCCGCCGCGGTCGGAACACCAGTAACCACGCAGCAGTAATGGCGGGCTTACGGCTCATCCGTGCTCAGGGATTACTCCAAAGCGTTGCGCATTGTCAAACATATTGGACATTGAGCAATATTATTCGGAAAGCGGTGAAATGCCTACCATTGCGGTGATTTCCTTACAGACCTGCCGCAATCCGCTTTCCGTGACAGCGTGACGCTTCTCGTCCGATCCTGCGAGTGAAATCAGGGTTGCGACGAGGATCGCATTACCCTGCAAGTCGAAAATTGGGAACGCCTTGGCGTCAAGTCCTGGAATCAGCGTGCCCCCCACATGCGCCCTGCCCTCGCTGCGCACAGAGGCCTTTATCGCCTCAATCCGTTTGGCGCCGATTGCCTTGTTCAAGGCTAACTCGTCGGCAACGAATGTCTCGGTTTCCTGTTGGGGCCTAAAAGCCAGGAACACCTGTCCCGTTGCCGAATTCACGATCGACAAGACCGAACCCAGCGACAGCGCCGTAACGATTGGCGGACGCCCCATGTGCCAGCGCACGATCGTTGGCCCCGAAGGCCCGAGCGCGGCAAGCAGCACAGTAGCGCCCGACGACGTGCAGAATTCGCCTAGCTTCTCATCTGCAATGCGGAAAACGTCGATCCGCGCCAGTGCGCTTAGGCCGAGCCGGAGCGCCGCTGGCCCGAGATCGTAGGTTCCGTTGGCGGCCTGTTGCACCATCCCGGCCTCCGTAAGGCTGGCGAGGTAACGGTGGGTCTGGGAAGGCGAAAGACCGCAACCTTTAACGATCGCGGCCAAAGGCCTGGCTCCACCCAGCTTGGCCAGGGTGTCGAGCACGTGCATCCCGATTTCGACTGACTGAATTCCTGCGCGCTTCTTGGGGCCCGTCTCGGTCATTCCATCTCCGTCAAATCTCTGTGTCGCAAAAAGCGCCGTCGCTTGCGATCTTGAGCCGAACCCGAGGCGGGCGTCAACCGCACTCGCACCATTCGGTTCACCCGGCTGCAGTCTCCAGCAAGAGATTGAGCAGGAGGTCCGGTGCCTGATTCATGATGTCATGTCCGCAACCAAGCTTGTGCGTCTGCCACCCTTCCTGAGCGGCGACACGCTCGTGAATCGCAACGAACGGGCTGTTTTCGTCTGCGGCGCACAGTGCATAGACCTTGCGCGCGACATTATATGGGGCGCCGGTGAAGCGAACCGGCTGCAGGAACGTCGCGAGCGGATGAGCCCGCGCACGGGGATCGACTCCCGGTGGCGCGGCAGTAACCAGTCCATCGGCCGAAGCGGCAATGAACATGTCGCGCACTGCAGGTGGCCAGGTGTTCCACACAGAATCGCCGTCGTTAGGAACGAGCGCGTCAAGAAACAGCAAGGTGCCGATACGTCCGGTAAGCCGATCGGCGGCCCCGGCGATGACCAGGCCAGCGTAGCTGTGACCACAAAGGATGACGTCCTCGAGACGCTCGGCCTCGATATAGCTCACCACATCCTCGATATGCGTGTCGAGATTGATGGCTGCAGTCTGGCGCCCCTCGGGTCCGCCGAGACCGGTCAGGGACAGCGCATGGACGTCATGGCCGGCAGCGCGAAGCTTCGGCAGGATGGGGGAAAAATACCAGGCACCATGAAAGGCCCCGGGAACAAGCACTATCGTTGCCATCTGCATTCCTCTCAAATGCGAACAGGGGCCGCCGACTGCGCCGACCGGCCCCATCGATCAGGCAAGGCAGGCTTGGCGTGCCTGCCCATGCCTCACAAGCCGGAGAACACGCCGGGCTGGTGAACTTCGATCACGTTGCCGTCCGGATCGTTCAGGAACACCTGATACCAGCCGGGGATCGCCCAGCAACCATAGTCCGAGTAGCGGATTCCAAGCTCATCGCAGCGGCGCATGAAGCCCTTGATGTCGTCGGTACGGAAGCAAAAGTGCCCGTGCGACATTGGATTGACTGACTGCTTCATCTTGAAGCCGGTATCGATGTCACGCTCGGCCCAGTGGAATTCGATGTCGCCGTCAGTCAGAAAGTCCACCTTGCCAGTGTAGGCTCGGTCATCGCGATCGCGGCTGATCACGGTATGATCGTCATCCTTGATCGCACCCAGTTCGAAAAGGCGGGTATAGAAACCCGTAAGGCGCGGCAGGTTGTCCGTGCACAGGTTCATATGGTGGAACTTGAACTTCACGTCTGTCTCTCCTGTTCAGAGCGTCTTCGTGCTGGTCCGGTTGGGCAGCTTTCCTGCCGCGACGCTGTTCGCATTTCGTCGAGCTGCGTTTCACGAACGAATACGCCAAAATCGATAAGATTCAAATTGAAAAATCAAATGCGCACGACTATCTTCACATATGAAAGATAGGGCTATTGTCGCGAGATAATCGCGCCTTCGGCGATCATCGCCCCAATCTCCGCTTCGCCGTAGCCAATCTCGCGCAGGATCGCCGCGCTGTCCCATCCCTTGGGTTGCGCGTAAGAGCCGATCGGAAGGCAGGCCTCGTTGACTAGGATCGAAGGCCGGATCGCGATTGTGCGCCCTTCAGTTGGATGATCATCCTCCCGAAGAAGGCCAACGGCGGTCAGGTGCGGATCGTTGGGGAGCGTATCGAGCGTGTGGCACGGCTTGCTTGCAATGTCGGCAGCGTGCATCAATTCGAGCCATTCAGCTGTCGTACGTTCGAGCAGCGGGGCGCCACGCACTTCAAACCATTCTACTACGTTGTCGGCGCGTGCCGATACGGAATTGAAACGAGAATCTTCCAGCAGGTGCTGCCGGCCTGAGACTTCCAGAAATGCCCGCACTTGCTTGTCGGTATTCACCGTGAATGAGATCCAGCCATCTGCGGTTTGAACAGGCCGGTTGTGCGGGCTCAACAAGCGGCGGTCCCCCGACGGACCGACTGGCGGATCAAACGAACACTGCGCCAAATGCTCTTGCAGCATGAACGTCGACATAGTCTCGAACATCGGTATTTCGAGCTTGCAGCCAACGCCGCTCGCCTGCTTCTGCATGAGCGCGGCAACAACGGCGCCAGACGCGATTTCGCCCACAATATGATCGCAGACCACCATAGGCACGTAAGCCGGGGCACCGTCACGTTCCAGAAAAAGGCCCGTCACCCCCGATGCAGCCTGAATCACGCTGTCATACGTTGGCTGGCCCGCATAGGGCCCTTGCGAGCCGTAGCCGGTGATGAGGCAATAGACCTTGTCGGGATAGCGCGAGCAGATCTGGTCGGGTCCGACTCCTAGGCGATCAAGCGCCTGCGGACGCAAATTGGCGATGACCGCATCTGCCGATGCGACCAGCTTGTCGAGCACATCGCGACCGGCTGACGTTTTTATGTTGCAGCAGATGTTGCGCTTACCCCGGTTCAAATGAAGATAGGTACCGGAATGTTCACCTGTGGGCGATTGCCCACCGAGCCCGCGCATCAGGTCTCCCTCGGGGCTCTCTAGTTTGATTACTTCAGCGCCATACTGCGCCAGACGAGACGTCGTGACCGGTCCTACAACCACGCTGGTCAGGTCCAGGATACGCATTCCCTTGAGCGGGGCGAAAGTCATGAGATATCCAGTTCTACTTCGGCAGCCACCTGCCCGGCATCATCGTGAACACGTACCTGCCAGCCACCACTAATCGCAGTTGCGGCAAGCGTGAGGGACCGGTCGCAAAACAGCGGAAGGCGATTTGTGATTTTCATTCGGCCCGGCGTGACTGCGAGATCGCGCCGCAGGAACTCGGTAACAAGCAGCGCCACCAACCCGCCATTTACGACGAGGTTGGGGAACCCTTCGACATCGGTTGCATAGGCGCGGTCTGTGTGAATCCGGTGCGAATTGAATCCAAGTGCTGAATACTGAAATAGCATAATGGCATCAGGAGTAATCGCCCGCACCACATCAGCGTTGACATTCACCTGATCCTGCACGCGATGCTGATAACGCGCAGGCGCCATTAACACGAAGATTTGGTCTTCGATGACGAGCGCCTCGTCGCGCTTCACAGATCGCAATTCGTGCCGCACAGTCACTACGGCGCGGTCGGCACCGCCCTTGCCCTGCTGGCGTAATTCGGCAAGCGAACTGATACGCGCAAGTGGCTCACCAACAGCGATGTTGCCAAGGAAGCGCACATCGCGCCCGGCCTGCAGCAGACGCGGAAGTCCCAAATCAGGCATGGGTACGCCGAGGCCCGGGTATCCGTCAGACCGCAACTCGGAACGGCGTGTTGCAGCGCCTAGAGCTGGGAAATGCCAACCGCGCGGAACATTGCTGCATGTTTTCGGATCCGGTGTGGCCAGATCCAGCATTGCCGCAACCTTTGCCAGTACGGCGGTATCAATACATTCCTGTACAGTGCGAGCTTGTGCGTTCGCCGTCATCATCCTGTCCAGCCTACTAACCAGTTTACCACCGCTGCGAGTCTCTTATTTTATCTATAAAATATTAGTTGCAATAGGGGATCGCCATGGGTGAGGCAAGTGAATGATTAAGGCCATCCCTGCGCGAGCGCGTAGGTGACGACAACATAGCGGCAACCTTGTGCAGAACGTGGCGAGTGAATATGCAGCCGCCAATGCATTGGCCAATCGGCGCCAATCACGTGATTTCGGGATTTCGATCAGTGACGGTCAACGAAAAGTCGCCTAGCCCCTCGCAGCCTCGCACCTATTCAGCGCCGGCACTCGACAAGGGCCTGGATATTCTCGAACTGCTATCCAGCACCGAAAAATCGATGTCGCAAAAGGACATCGCCCGCAGCCTTGGACGCAGCGTGGGCGAGATTTACCGCATGCTCGCTTGCCTGGTCGGGCGTCACTATGTCGGCGTTGCTGATGACAGCTATCACCTCACCAGCAAAATGTTCGAGCTGGCCCACAAGCATCCCCCAATGCAGCGACTACTGATCGAGGCCCGTCCAATCATGCAGGGTTTATCGAGCCAGCTGGAACAATCCTGTCACCTCACCATCTACGGCCGAGGCCGCCAGATCGTGATTGAAAAAGTCGACGTTTCTAGTGGTATGGGTTTCAGCGTCAGTGTCGGTGCCGAACTGGAATTGTTGGTCTCGGCTTCGGGCCGCATCCTCCTGGCATTCCAGGAAGCCGAAACGCGCAAGCTTTGGATTCAACAAGCTCGGCAACGCAATGCCCAGGAAGTCGATCCGCAGATCGACACGGTACTCGATTTCATCCGTTCACGCGGGTTCGAATCTGCGCCGAGCAGTCAGATTCGTGGACTTTACGCCGTGAGTTGCCCAATTCTGGACACGCAAGGTCATGCAATCGCCGCCATGACGGTCCCCTATGCCGACCGGATCGATCTTGCCTCGCGAAGATCGATATCCGACGTTGAAGCTGCACTCCAAGATGCGGCTTTACGTGTGTCGGAACGCATTGCAGGCAAACGCGACTAGCTACAATTTGCCTCCCGGCTGGCCGGACTGCCGCGACCACCGCGGGTTGCAACTTTGCGCCATTTGACGCGCATCTTCAAATATGGAATTGGACATTTCCATATAAATGGCTGCGAGATCATCGCGCGCCAACGGGGATGGTTTGATGGATCTTGTGCATCCGGGAACGGCAGCCAGCATCGAAAGCAGTTCGCAAAACCGCATGGCGACGCGCGCAGCTGTTGCGAGTTCGATGGGATCCATCCTGGAATGGGTCGATTTTACGACTTACGGCGCACTTGCCGCCACGGTTTTTCCCAAGCTGTTCTTCCCCACGTTGAGCGCCCAGTCGGGCCTGCTGGCCGCGTTCGCGACGTTTGGAGTGGGCTTTCTTGCGCGGCCTTTGGGCGGCATTGTCTTTGGCACACTCGGGGACCGCATCGGTCGTAAATCGGTCCTGCTCTACACTCTCACCCTCATGGGCCTGTCTTCGTTTCTGATTGGCTGCCTGCCCGGCTACGCCAGTATTGGAATCTATGCTCCCACCTTACTGATCCTGCTCCGCTTTCTGCAAGGCGTTGCCTTGGGCGGTGAGGCCACCGGCGCCCAGTTGCTTACTATGGAGCATGCACCTCAGCATCGGCGCGGCTTGTTCGGTTCGCTGATCAACTTGGGTAACTCGGCAAGCGCCGCTGTCGCCAACGGCGCCCTCTATTTGCTCTATGCTACCCTTGGTGAGACGGTGTTCGAAAATTGGGGATGGCGCGTTCCCTTTCTGCTCAGCTTTGTGCTTGTCCTTTTGGGCCTGTACATCCGGCGCCGGGTTAGCGAGACGCCTGCCTTCGAATACCTCAGGGGGCAGAAAGCTGCGGCAGAACAAGTCGAGAGCAGAGGTCCGCGCACGCGCATGTCCCAAGTTGACGTTCTGACCACTGTCCGTTTGATCATCGTGTGGCTTTGTCCCGCGTGCTGCTTCCATGTTATCAATGTCTTCACGCTGGGCTATCTGACCGGCACGCTGCAGCTTTCCGGTCAGACGGCATTCCTGTGCATGACACTCGCCAACATATTCGCAATGGGATCAATCGTTGCGGGCGGCACCGCAAGTGACCGCTTCGGTCGCCGTCACACCATGCTGTTCTCATCTGCTCTTACGCTGTGTGCAGCCCTTGCTTATTTCCCGCTGCTCAAAACTTCAAACTGGCTGCTCATCGGCCTTGGCATCATTTTCTTCGTCTGCAGTCTGCAAATTCAGTCGGGTGTGCAGCCGGCAATGTTCGCCGAGCCGTTCTCGACCTCGGTTCGCTACACCGGTTCAGCAGTGGCCTATACTGGTGCAAACCTCATAGCGGCAGGACCGGCGCCGTTTATTGCTTCGTGGCTGCAATCCATTGGTCAAGGCCAGACCTGGCCAATCACTGCATATCTTGCCGGCACCGTCATCATCTCGGCCATCGGCGTGATCGCAAGCCCCGAGACCAAGGATTACGAACTTGCGCGATGAACCTCCAGCATGGGCTTTTAATCACGCACTGCCGTTTGGAGTAACCAAGTGCTTTTGACTAACAAGATTTGTGTTATCGTGGGAGCTGGATCGCCACGCGGCATAGGCTATGCCGCAATGAAGCTGTTCGTCGATTACGGAGCAACTGTAATCGGTTGCGACCGCAAGATGGATACCGAACGCAAGGCGGTCTTGCTGGCTGGCTTTGACGCGGCGTTCGTCGCCGAGGGTCGCGTCGACTTCATGGGCTGTGACATCACTAGTGCCGAAGACTGCGCCAGCGTCGTCACCGAAACGATTTCTCGCCATGGACGGATCGACAGCCTGGTGAACTGCGCAGGTGTAGTGGATTCACGCGCTACACTCGATATTGATGCTGCAAGTCTTGACACCATGCTCGGGGTCAATCTCAAGGGCGCCTTCACTCTTAACCAAGCTTTCGTGAGGCAATTTTCCGCGCAAGGCTTTGGTTCGATCGTCAACGTCGCTTCTGTCGCTGCTCAGCGCGGAGGCGGACTGGTCGGAGGCAGCCACTATGCTGCATCGAAGGGCGGTATGATCAGTCTCACCCGCTCTCTTGCTCGCGAGTTTGGCCCAAAGGGTGTTCGCGCAAATATCGTTTGCCCGTCGATGACCGAAACCGGCATGCTTGATGGCACGGTCAATGCCGAAATGCATGAGCGCGTCGTCGCCGATATTCCGCTGCGCCGTGCAGGTCGTGCGATCGATATTGCCGGCGCCTGCTTGTTTCTCGCGTCAGACCTGTCTGCCTATGTCACAGGTGCCACCATCGACGTGAATGGCGGCAGTCACATACACTAACCTCGTAGTCCGTAGCGAAGCAGAACGAAGGATCGCAACATGGGCAAGAGCGCAGTCGATCAGGTCTTTTCGGCCCTGCTTGAAGCCTATTGGGGACTACTGTTTAGCGTCCCGCTAGTGCTGGCAGGAATCGCGCTGACCGGCTCGATATTCTACCTTTGCTTTGTCAGGCCGACCATGCAGGACCGGTCGCTTCGCGGTTGGATGGCTTATCTGTTCCCCCGCGAGATGTACACGAGCCGTTCGGCCATCATTGACTTGAAAGTCTGGATTTTGAACGGGCTCCTGTTCATTCCCTTGTTCGAAGCTTGTGTGATAATTTTCGGGCTTGCCGTCGGCATAGGGTTCGTCGATCTTTTTGAAAGCTGGTTCGGACCCAGTCCCTCTCTAGTCACAAGCGTCTGGGCCGTGGTCGTCGTGCAGTTCCTCGGCTTCTGGTTCGGACAAGGCATCGGCCAGTATTCGGGCCATCTGGCACTGCACCGCGTGCCCGTGCTCTGGGCTGTCCACCGCGCGCACCACTCTGCGGAATCGGCCAATCTCTTCGCGTTTTTGCGCAGCCATCCGCTTGAGCATTTCATCAACGGATCGACGCGAGTGGCGGGAACGGCTGCAGGAATTGGCCTCTCTCTCTATTTTACCGGCGGAAAGCTCCTGTCCAAAACTGCCGCGACGATCTTCTGGTACAACGTTGCTTATGTGCTGATCGGATTCCGGTCGGTCGATCACCTGCATATCCCGGTATCATACGGGAAAATCCTCGACGTGCTGGTGGGATCGCCGATCATGCACCAGGTCCATCATAGTGCCGAGGAGCGCCATCGCGACGTGAATATGGCAGGTGCGGGCTATCTCTACGACTGGATGTTCGGCACGCTTTATGTCCCTACAAAGGGCGAAACCTGGCGCTGGGGTCTGAACGACGAGGAACTGGGCGAGACAAATCCGCACAACACTTTGCGAGGCTTCTTCTTGGAACCGCTTGCCATGATGCGGAAAGAGATGATTGCGATTCTGCCCCGGCGAAAGACCGCGGCACCCGAAAGCCCTCAGGCCTGATGCGAGGCGGCCGCGATCAATGCAAACCAGGCTTACCGAGGCCGCAATTTTCCCATCGCGAATAGCGAGATCGCGGCAAATAAAGCCGGAATTGCAAGCAGCGTGATCGTGTTTGAAGCCGCCCATCCTTGAGCCATGGCAAGTCCGCCGACGAGGCTGCCCACGATCGAGCCCGACCTGCCGACCCCGTTCATCCAGCTGACCCCGGTCGCACGGCTGCCGGTGGAATAAAAGCCAGAAGCAACAGCCTGCACGGCAATCTGCCCCCCCGAAATGCACAGTCCTGCGCCAAATGCGGCAACTGCCTTCACACCGACGCTTTCAGCAGCGCCACCCAGTAGCGCGATCGCAGCGGCTCCACCAAGGTAACCGACGGTTAAAACAAAATTCTCGTCGAAACGGTCCATCAGCTGTCCAAGCAGGACGCCACCAACAGCACCGCCAATGTGGAAACCGGTGGTGACCAACGCGGCGTCAGACTTGCCCAGGCCGGCCTCGGTGAGGATCAGTGGCAGCCAGTTGCCGACCAAGTAGATCACCAGCAGGCTCATGAACGTGGTTGACCACAGCAAGATTGTGCCGGCGGCCATGCCGCCTGTGAACAGCTTCGTGATCGGTGTACCCGGAGCGGCCTCGCTGGCCACGAAGCGGGTTCCTATTGCTACTGATGCAGATTTCATTCGTGAGACGATGGTCCCGATGCGGTCATTGGCATCACCCTTGAGCGCAAGAAACCTGATCGACTCAGGAAGAATCAGCAGGAGGACAGGCGCGAGCAGCAGCGGCGCAATGCCGCCCGCTATCAGCACCGACCGCCATCCATATGCAGGGATCAGGGCTGCTGCAATCAGACCCGACGAAGCCATGCCGACCGTAAAACCGCAGAACATAAGCGTTACCAGCGATCCCCTGCGATGGTCGGGACTGTATTCCGACGCCAGCGTGATAGCGTTGGGCATCGCGCCGCCAAGGCCAAGCCCGGTCATGAACCGCAAGATGATGAGGCTGGTCATTGTGCCCGAGAAGCCGGAAAGAAGGCACATCAGCCCAAACAGTGTGCACGTGAAGAAGAGGATCGGTTTGCGGCCAAAGTGGTCGGACAAGGGTCCGAACAGGAACGACCCCACCAGCAAACCGGCAAGCCCTGCCATCATCAGGACAGTCAGTTCTGCGGGGCCAGTGCCCCATTCGGCGCGAATGGAAGGCGCCAGAAAACCGATAACGGCGGTATCAAATCCATCGATTGCCACCACGAGAAAGCAGATGGCCAAGACAAGCCTCTGCAACTCCGAAACTGGTGCGCCATTGATCAAGGCTTGCACGTCAAGCGAGTGAGTTCCTTCCGACACCGGGATCCTCCCAAACCGCCTTCATTTAGTGTTCTCAACCGCGTTTCCCGCTCAAGAATGCACAGGTGCACGCAGCGGGCTCTCTGGATTATTCACAGGTAAATGATTGACGCCGGATGTGAAAGAGCTATCTTGTCTTGCAGCTTCTTGACTGCCTTTTAGATCCGTTTGCAACCGATCAAGCTGCTCCGCAAAACCGTCAGGTACCGATGACCCGTCGTAAGCCCAGCTTCCATCCGGCCATACTTGTCTTGGCCGCAACCTTTTCCGCAATGCTTGTCTCGGCCGGAGTGCGCTCTGCTCCGTCTGTACTGATCCTGCCGTTCGAAATGCATTTCGGATGGTCGCGTGCTGCCGTGTCGTTCGGCGCCGCTTCAGGCATTCTGCTCTATGGCCTGACGGCACCTTTCGCCGCTGCGTTGATGCATCAGGTGGGCATCCGCAAGACCATGCTTGCGGGCCTTGGGTTGATGACGGTCTCGTCCTTTGCCAGCCTGTGGATGCAAGAATACTGGCAGTTCATGCTCACTTGGGGGCTGCTGTCGGGCATCGGCTCAGGAGCGCTCGCGTCGGTGCTTGGTGCGGCGATCGTCAACCGCTGGTTTGCGGCAAGGCGCGGGCTGGCGATGGGCCTGCTCGGTGCCAGTACCGCAACCGGATCGCTCGCAATCGTGCCGATCCTTGCGTGGCTATCGACCGCGGGAGACTGGAAGCCCGTTGCTGTGTTCGTAACGGTTTCCTGCGCTGTGTTGATTCCAGTCGTGGCTTGGCGGGTGCCGGAAAGCCCCGCTGACAGGGGAGTGGGCCGGTTCGGTGAGGTCAACGTGCCTCAAGAAGCGCCTTCGGCTCCTGGCGAGAGTTGATTGCCTATTGCGGCGATCACGGGATTGCGCCCGTTGCAGCGGGCGGTTTGCTGGCGGTCATGGGTATGTTCAATTTGATCGGGACCACCGCCTCGGGCTGGCTCACCGATCGCTATAATCCACGACACCTGCTCGCGCTGTATTATGGCGTGCGCGGTCTATCGTTGCTTATGCTGCCCATGCTCCATTTTACGGCCCCCGCTCTTGCGGTGTTCGCCCTGTTCTATGGTTTGAACTGGATAGCCACGCTGCCCCCACGGTTAAGATCGCCAACGAGAAGTTTGGCGACGCAGAAGGCCCAATCGTCTACGGCTGGGTGCAGGTCGCGCATCAGTTTGGCGCAGCCAGCGCCGCGTATGGCGCAGGCCTCGCCCGCCAGGCCACCGGCCACTATGATCCCGTATTCACGGCCGCAGGGACAGTTGCACTGATTACCATGATGGTCCTGCAGCTTTCTGCCTACCGATGAAAGACTGCATCGCGGGTTCTTTAGTTTAGTAGCGCGCCTTCCAGCGCGCCTCCAAGCAACCATTTCACACCGCTAACTGATCACTTTCGTCGATGGGTGGGCCGCAGTGAACTCCGCCAGCGCCGTCGCAGAGTAGGCATCATCACGACTTGGTCGTGGCAGATTTGCTGCACCTTCGATGCAAAGTCACTCAATCACCTACAGAACGACTGATTTATGAGCGAAACAGATAGCCGAATCGTGTCTTTTATAATAAGCAACGTCTTGCATCGTATGCAAAGGACGCAATGTCCAATATCCAGGGGAGGTTACCATGGACAAGACGAAGTTGACCCTGCTCGCCGGCATTAGCCTGGCGGCAATGACACAGCCCGTTTTCGCGCAGGAAGCGCAATCGGGCGCGGCGAGCGAATCCGCCGCGCAGGAAGCTCAGATCATCGTGACCGGCAGCCGCATCACAGCGAACGGTGATAGCATGCCAACTCCGGTCACCGTGGCTGCAACTGACCAATTGCTCAAGACCAGTCCAACCAACCTGCCTGACGGTCTCAACAAGATGCCGATCTTCGCCCTATCGCGCGGCACGGCCAATCTCAACAACCCCAGCGATAACTTCACGGGCAATTACCTCAACCTGCGTGGCTTCGGCATCAACCGCAATCTGGTGCTGCTCGATGGCCATCGCATGGCACCGACGAGCTACACCGGTGCCGTCGACATCAACACGCTGCCGCAGATGCTGGTGCAGCGGATCGAAGTGGTGACCGGTGGTGCCTCTGCCGTCTACGGCTCCGACGCGGTTTCGGGCGTGGTCAACTTCGTGCTCGACAAGAAGTTCAAGGGTCTCAAGGTGGCAGGCCAGTCTGGCATTTCAAGCCGGGGGGACGCGTTCTCGTGGCGCGCTGGCGCAGCTTACGGCGCCAACTTTGCAGATGACCGTGGCCACATCATGATCAGCTATGATCACTTCAAGCAGGACGGCATCGACGACAAGGAGTCGCGCAAGAACGGCCGCGCTATCTACGCGGTGGCCGGTAGTGGCACAACGGCTGATCCATTCCGCCTGATCACCAACGCTCGCAATGCATTCATCAGCTTCCAGGGCAACGCCTACACACCGGCATCGCCAGTTGGTGAAGTATTCACCGAAGACGGTCGCCTGCGCTTGCCTACCTTCGGCATTCCGCAGGGCGGTGCGCTGTTTAGTGGCGGCGACGGTTTTTACGGCAAGGGTTCGTCGGCAACCGCCGATCTTGAGACCGATCAGACCTACGCGCGTCTGGATTATGATCTGACGGACGACGTCAACGTCTATGTTCAGGGCAACTATGCCCAAGCGCGTACCTTCAACAATTTCTATCCAAACCTTCTCTTCCCGATGCTGGTACCCACCAGCAACGCTTTCCTGCCCGCTGACACCCAAGCCAAACTCGGCGGACCAACTTTCCTGTTCGCCCGTGTGTTCGATTCACAGCAGTACGCATTGGGCGTCCGCGCCAAATCGGAAAGCTGGCTGGCCGCAGGTGGCATCAATGCCAAGGCGCTCGGTCTCGACTGGAACCTGCACTACCAGCACGGCGTGAGCGCGACAGTCAACACGCAAGTCAACAACATCCTTCCCGGCAATCTCGCTGCCTCGCTTGATGCCGTGGACGAAGGCCTTGCCAAGGGCGGAGCGGCAAACGGCAAGATCGTATGCCGCGTCAGTGTTACCAACCCCAACGTCTATCCGGGTTGCGTTCCGCTCAACGCATTCGGCGCTTCGGCGGCAAGCCAATCGGCTGCGCTTGACTACATCACCGGCGACAACTTCAACCGGCCTGAGTTCACGATGGACAACGTCGAAGCCAGTGTCAGTGGCACGGCATTCGACAATTGGGCCGGTCCGGTACGTTTCGCTGTTAGCGCTGAGTACCGGTCGCTGAAGCTTGATGTGACGACCAACTCACCGAGTGGTGTCTTCGCAGATTGCACCGGACTTTCGCCGTTCTTGTGCACGCCTGGCGCGACACCCGTTTACCGCGACGCCCAGATCACACCGATCTCTGTGAAGGAAGACGTAAAGGAAGCTGCTTTCGAAGTGGACTTCCCGGTGCTGAAGGACAGCGCGGTTGGTTCGCTTAACCTGAGTGGCGCGGCACGCTATACCGACTATTCGATCAGCGGCGGCGTCACCACCTGGAAGATTGGGGGCGACTGGCAACTGACCGACAGCTTACGCCTGCGTGGCACCCGTTCGCGCGACATTCGTGCACCCAGCCTTTACGAACTGTTCCAGCCTGCCACGAACGCTCGTAGCGGTTATCAGGACCTTCACACAGGCACCTCGGGCTCCGGCACCGTGGCAATCGAAACGGGCGGCAACCGCAATCTTGTCCCTGAGAAGGCCGATACGCTTACGTTCGGTGGTGTATTCCGCCCGGGCAGCATCCCTGGGTTGAGCATTGCGGTCGACTACTACCGGATCAAGATCAACAACGCGATTTCACTCATCGATGGTCGCCAGCAATCGATCCAGAAGCTTTGCGAAGACAGCAACGGCACCAGCCCATTCTGCTCGCTGTATGTCCGACCACTGCCATTCAGCGATCGCAGCGCAGCTAACTTCCCATCACTTGTGAAGCTGACCACTCTCAATGCATCTTCGGTCAAGACCTGGGGAATTGATGGTGAAATCAACTACAGCTTCGGAGTAGGCTCTGAAGGCAAGATCGACTTGCGCGGCCTGGTTGGATATCAGCCAGAATTCACCACAGTCCTGGTGCCGGGTGCGACGCCGCAGATCGGTGCTGGTGCTGGCGCAACTCAGTCGACCGGTGGTGTGCCAAAGCTACGCCTGACGGCATTTGTTGGTTACAGCACGCCTGACTTTGCGATCGACATCCAGGAACGCTGGCGCTCGTCGCTCAAGTGGGATGCGGACCGCACACTGGTTTTCAACATTCCCGATGTGCCTTCGGTTGCCTATACTGACATTACCTTCACGGCGTTCTTCGGCCGGAGCAAGGACAAGCAGTTCTTCCTCTCGGTCCAGAACGTTTTCGACAAGAACCCGCCAGTGTACCTGACTTCGGGTACCTCGGGCACGCCAGCTTTCTCGTTCCCGGCAGTATCGGGCGACGACATTATTGGCCGCTATATGACAGCCGGTGTGCGTCTGAAGTTCTGACGCACAGTTCGCACGATTGCAGAAGGGCTCCCCTTATGGGGAGCCCTTTTTGTTTGATATTCTTGCAAATTATAGAATTTATTGCTTAAAATGATATTCGTGCTGCAAGCGCACAGGATGCCGGGCCCAGGCGATCAAACCTTGGAACCCGGCCTGTTTGCCATCACCGATAGAACCGGTCAGGCGAGGGAGAACCCAGGATGACTCCAATGCAACCATCAGCATTTCAACGGCCTCTGAGAGCAGCACTTGGTTATGGCATTCTTGGGGCCTTTCAATTCTTCGTTGCATCGCCTGCGGCTGCCGAAAGCGGGCCCCACTCATCAAACAATCCGCCATGTGATGGTACAATCGCCGCATTGTTCAAACCAGACGCAGACACGCGGGTGGTGCAAGTCGCCCATTTCAAAAAAGGCGATCCTCTAACCTTTGGACCGGATCAACCGGCCAAAGCCCAACTTGCAACAAATGATCTGTGCATGGTCAAGTTGATAGTCGGCCCCGGCAATCCTGGTCCCGAGGGCGCTGCATCCACCTCGGAGGGCATTGGCATCGAGATATGGTTGCCGGATCGTGCAAACTGGAACGGTCGTCTGCACGCTCTTGGCGGCGGTGGCTGGCAAGGTGGGCCCGCAGGTGTGGCAAGTTTGATTGCGAGTCCGCCGGCAGCGATAGTAGCCGCGACCGAAGGCGCCGTATCTTCGACAACCGACACAGGGCACACGGTAGGCAGCGGCAGTTTTGCGGTCTTGCCGGATGGCTCGATCAACACGCGCCTCTGGACAGACTTTGCCAGCCGCGCGGTCCATGAACAGGCGGTCAAGTCCAAGGCACTTGCAGCGTTCTACTACGGCAAGGCCCCAAAGTATTCCTACTGGGAGGGCGGCTCGACCGGTGGACGGCAAGGGTTGAACCTCGCCCAGAACCACCCCGAGGATTTCGACGGGATCATCGCGATGTTCCCGGCGCTGAACTGGACCCGCTTCATCACGGCTGAGCTTTATCCCCAGATCGTCATCCAGCGCGACCTTGGTGGTCGTGCGATGAGCAAGAGCAAACTCGACCTCGTATCAAATGCTGCGATCGCTGCCTGCGACAGCGTGGGCGGGGAGCATCTGGGCTACATCGTCGACATCGAGACCTGCCGCTACGATCCGGGCAAGGACAAGGCGGTGCTGTGCACGTCGGCTGGCGGCAACAATTCGACCGCCGACTGCGTCAGCGCTGCGGAGGCACGGGCCCTGAACAAGATCTGGTACGGCATGACGTCGGACGGCAGCGTGCCGGATCCCGCCGTCGACAATGGCTGGATCCGGACCGACCGTAACCTCGCAACGAAGCGCAATCGCCGCCACTGGTTTGGACTGGCGCGCGGTACCACGCTCTATCTCAACTACCCGGGATTCGAGGGGCTGGTTAACCCTGACCATCCATTTTCGATTGCCACGCACGTCGTCGCCCTCGAAATGCAGGACCCCGCCATCGCCGAACCGATGTTCCGCAGCGCAGCGGGCAACGGACAGTCGAAGTGGAAAGACCTGACATACGCGCAGCTCGCCGATGCCTACGCGCGCGGTATCACGCTCCAACCGAAATTCGGCAATATCAACACCAACAATCCGGACCTGACTGCTTTCCGCAAGCGCGGCGGCAAGATGCTGACGTGGCACGGCATTGCCGACGAGGTGATCCCCGTGCAGGGCTCGATCCACTATTACGACAACGCGGCGCGCCGGATGGGCGGCGTCGACCGTCTGCGCGATTTCTACCGGCTCTACCTCGTGCCCGGCCTTGGCCACGGCACGCCGAACGGCACGTCCAACCACGAAGCGGTCATCCCGAACTTCGCGCCCGGCCAGATGTACGCTGCTCTGACTGCGTGGGTGGAACAGAAGACTCCCGCCCCCGGCGCAATGACGCTCAAAGCCGGTGAAGGCCCGGCGGCGCGCAGCATGCCGATCTGCCCTTACCCGGAGAAGATCACCTACTCGAGCGGTGACCCGAAGCAGGCGTCGAGCTACACCTGCAGACGCCCGAAGCGTTAGAGCGCTTTCCGACCAATCAAGGACTGACATGAAAAAGCCCCCCGGAGAGACCTCCGGGGGGCTTTTCTTTCAGGCTACGGCCCGGCTCAGAACTTGAAGCCGAGACGCGTGAACCATTCGACCGGACGGTTGTACGAACCGACGATCGCACCGAACGCCGGGATGGCGCTGCCCGACGTAACGAAGCGTTCGTTGGTCAGGTTGGTGCTGCCGACGGTCAGCGTGTAGCGTTCCGACGGATCGCGATACGCAATGCTGGCATTGAGCAGCGAGACACCCGGCCGGTTGAGCACGAACGTGCGTTCGACGTTGTTGGTCTGCGACGAGATGTAGGTGTAGTCCGCCAGCAGGGTAACCGTCCCGCCATTGGCCAAGCCGATCTCGTAGCGAGGGCTGAAGTTCACCTTCCACTTCGGCGTCTTGGGCAGCACGCTGCCGACCACTGCACCAGCTTGGAGCGCGCTCGGACCGCTGGTGACGGCAACGGCGGGATCGAGCTTGGTGTAGTAGGCGTCGGTGTAGCCCAGGGCGAAGTTCAGCGTCAGTGCGGGTACCGGCTGCGCCACGACCTCAAGCTCGGCGCCCTTGATCTTGCCGTCGCCGACGTTCGCAATGGTCGGCGAACCGCCCACCTGGTAGTTCAGCTGGATGGCATTGTAGTTCGTCTGGAACACCGCAGCATTGATTTGCAGGCGACGATCGAGCAGCGTGGACTTCAGGCCGATTTCGAAGGTCTCGGCTTCTTCGGGATCGAAGCTGCTGACAAAAGTCTGCGGTGTCGAGTAACGCGTCGTCCAGCCGCCAGTCTTGTAGCCCTGCGACCATGAACCATAGAGCATCACGTCATCGTTCGGGTGAATCTGCACGCCGACCTTCGGCGAAAAATCGTTAAAGCTGAGCTTGTTGATGCCAGCCGGATAGATGCGCAAAGGATTGTTCGGGTCAGGATAATTGTTGGCAACCCGACAGGATTGACCCCCAATAATCGCGTTGGGATAGACATTAGATCG
>JBEQBX010000055.1:0-20521 GCA_041639595.1 Porphyrobacter sp. | reverse complement strand
CAAGGTGAAGGTGCCCAAACGCGCCGAACTGTCGCTGGGCAATCCGCAGCAGATGGTCGCCCGCACCGAGCTGTGGCTGGAGGCGCAGCGTCCCGCGCTGCCGCCGCCGGCGCAGGGCATCATCGATCAGCTGGGCGTGCAACTGGATGCGCTCGGCCTGCAATTGCAGGGCTTGGACGGCGCGCACCCGGCGATGGCCGAGGTGCGCGAACTGGTGGGCGAATATATCCCCGAAACCATCGACAATTACCGCAAGATCCCCGCACATCTGCGCAGCGAAGCCCATGCGGGCAAGACCGCTGACGAACGCCTGACGACAAGCCTGTCCAAGCTGTCGGGCGAAGTTGACCGGGTGACGCGGCGTCTGGCCGAAGGCGCGCTCGACGATCTGGCGATCAAGAGCCGCTATCTCGAATATCGGTATGGCGGGGCAGAGGCGCTGGAGGAGCTTGCAGCGTCCGATACCGGCGTGCCGCTCCCCGATTTTTCGGCAACGCCCACCAGGCAGGAACCTTGATCGATGCGCGTTTCCCTTCCCCACAACCTCACCAAGGATGAAGTCCGGCGCCGGATGCGCGCGCATGCGGACGAGATCGCAGACTTCTTCCCCGCCGGTCTTGCCAAGGTATCGACCGGCTGGCCGACCGAAGACCGCATGACCATCACCGCGGAAGTCGTTGGCCAGTCCATCCCCGGCGGGGTGGAGGTGCACGATCACGAGGTGGTGATCACCATGGATCTGCCGCTGCTGCTCAGCGTCATGAAAGGCCCGCTGGAAGCGGCGGTCAAGAAGGAAGGCGGGCGGCTGCTCGCACCTTGACCCCAATTGCCATGATCCGATGAATGTGTCATAATTATTTGACACTATTTATTGCCAACCTTGCCTTACACTCGGGATTGTTCGGCAAATCGGCTGTTGGCCGATTCGGGCAGGAAGGTCGCGTGACATGGCGCCGGTCAGTGATATTTCGGAACCGCAGGCTCGGCCGGGCGAAACCTTGCGCACCCATTTGCGCGCCGCAACCATGGCAGCGCACGATCTTCTCGATCACGCGATGCAAGCGGCCAGTGGCTGGCAGACCCGCGCGGATTATGGCCGTTTCCTGACGCTGCAATATGCCGCGCGTGCACCGCTGGAAACGTGGCTGGCGGCCCATGCCCCCGCTGATCTTTCCCCGCCGGTGCAGACCCCGCTGCTAGGATTCGATCTGGCAGCGCTCGGCATGGATTTGCCCCGTGCCTGGCCCCCGTTCAACCCCGCTTACCCCCCCTCTACAGCCCGTGCCGGAGAGGCGCTTGGCACCGCCTGGGTGCTTGCGGGATCGGCGCTCGGCAACCGCGCCATTGCCAAACAGGTCGCCCGGATCGGCGGCGGCGAATGGCCGGTCGCCTTCCTCGGCGACGATACAATGATGGACTTCTGGCAAGGCCTGTGCGCCCGGATCGAACGCCCTCCCGCCGCCGGAGAAGCCGAAGGCGCGGCGCGCGCGGCAGAGGCGGTGTTTGCGCATTTCCTCGCCGTGGCCGACGCCGCGGCCGGGGAGCATATTCCCGCATGAACCTCCACCAGCGCAGCGACACGCTGACCGAATGTGACCGCGAGGCAATTCATCACATCGCCGCGATTCAGAGCTTCGGCGGGCTGATCGCCGTCGACGCCGAAGGCCGCATCGCCCATGCCTCGGCCAATGTGGCAGAGCATCTGGGCCTGACGAATATGCCCGAAGCGGGCATGCCGCTGGCCGACATCATCGCGCCCGATGCGCTGGCCGCCATCGAAAAGGCGCTTGCCGATCTGGCCGGACCTGACATGCTGGAACGCAGGTTTGGCATTGATTTAGCAGCTAAAAACCAGTTCTTCGACTGCGCCGTTCACAAGGCGGGCGGCCTGTCGATCATCGAATTCGAACCCCATGCCCGCAACGATTTTGCCGACCATGTCAGCATGATCGTTCCCGTCATCGCGCAGCTGGAGCAGGCGGTCAGCGTCGGCGCATTGTGCGATACTGCCGCCCGGCTGGTGCGGCAGATGACCGGCTATGACCGGGTGATGATCTACCGCTTCCGCCCGGACGACAGCGGCGAGGTCATTGCCGAGGACCGGGACGCTGCGCTGGAACCCTTCAAGGGGCTGCGCTACCCCGCCGCCGATATCCCGCAACAGGCGCGCGAATTGTTCCGCCGCAACCGGTTCCGGATCATTGCCGACATGGGATCGGATGCCGTTCCGATTGTCCCGGCGCTGGGGCGGGATGAAAGCCCGCTCGACCTGTCGATGTCGATGCTGCGATCACACTCCAAGATGCACCTCGCCTATATGCGCAACATGGGCGTGGGCGCATCGCTGGCGATTGCGATTGTGCGGCATGACCGGTTGTGGGGAATGATCTCGTGCCACCACCGCGAAGCGCGCCTGCCGCCCTATTCGCTGCGCACTGTGGCGGAACTGCTCAGCCAGACGTTCTCGCTGATGCTGGATCGGATTCTGGTCGCGCAGGCCGAATCCCTGCGCGAACGCGCACGGCAATTGAACGACCGGCTGTTGCTGCGGCTGGCGGGGGGAGTGACACTGGCGGACAGCCTGCCGATGATCGAGGAACTGCTGCGCACCGCCATCCCGCACGACGGTATCTCGCTGTTCGCCGATGGCGAATACCGCGCCAGCGGCGCCGCGCCTGATGAGGCGGAGTTCCGCGCCATCGCGCCTCTGCTGGCCAGCACGCTGGGCGGGGCGACCCATTCTTCCACCCGGCTCGCCGACCAGATTGCCGACGCCGCCGGTTTCGCCCACCGCGCCGCCGGGGCGCTGGTGCTGCCGCTGTCGCGCGGCACCCGCGACGCGCTGGTGCTGTGGCGCCGCCCTCTCGACCGTGTGATCAGTTGGGCCGGCGATCCCACCAAGGCAGCCGCCGGCCCGGGCGAACTGCTCCAGCCGCGCGCCAGCTTTGCCGCATGGATCGAAACGGTGCGCGGCCACAGCACGGAATGGAGCGCCGACGAATGCGAGATCGCCGCCCGTCTGCGCCGCACCCTGATCGAGGTGATCCTGCGGATGAGCGAGGATCTGACCCGCGAACGCGCCCGCGCGGCTGACCAGCAGGACCTGCTGATCGCGGAACTCAATCACCGTGTCCGCAACATCCTCGGCCTGATCCGCGCGCTGGTATCGCAGTCGCAGGGCGAAGCGTTGAGCGTGCCCGGTTTTGCCGCCATCATCGGCGGGCGGATCGCCGCGCTGGCCGCAGCGCATGACAATATCACCGCCAAGAACTGGGGTCCGGCCAGTCTCGCCCGGCTGATCGAGGCAGAGCTTGCCCCTTATTGCGCCGCGGATCGCGCGCGCTTCCGCCTGACGGGGGAAGATGTGCTGGTGGCGCCGGAAGCCTACACCATTCTGGCATTGGTGGTGCATGAACTGGCAACCAATTCGGCCAAGTACGGCAGCCTGTCGGCGCGCGCCGGCACTGTCGAAATCGCCATCGACCGGACCGCCTTCGGCGATCTGGCGCTGCGCTGGCGCGAGGCGGGCGGGCCGCCGGTGACCGCGCCGACCCGCCACGGTTTCGGATCGACCATCATCACCCGGTCCATCCCGCATGATCTTCAGGGGGAGGCTGACGTGCGTTACAAGCTGGCCGGGGTCGAGGCCGATTTCCTTATCCCCGCACGCTTTGTGACCGCGGCCGAGGCGGGCGCGCGCATCGCCGCGCGTCCGGCTGATCCGGTGTATGCGCCGTCAGCCCATCCCGCCGGGCATCCCGCCCGCGTGCTGGTGGTGGAGGACAGCATCATCATCGCGCTCGACACCGAAGAGAATCTCAGGCGGCTTGGCGTGGCGGAAGTGCGGCTGGAAAGTTCAGTCACAGGCGCACTGGCCGCAATCGCCGAGGCGCGGCCCGATTTCGCGATCATCGACTTCAACCTCGGCGGGGAATCCTCCGAACCCATCGCCGCTGCGCTGCGCAAAGCAGGAGTGCGATTCGTTCTGGCGACCGGCTATGCCGAAGCCGGGGCGAGCTTTGAACGGCTGGGCGCCGATGCGGTGCTACGCAAGCCCTATGGCATGACCGATATCGAACGGCTGCTGGGGACGGGATAACGCGCGTCAGAACCATTGCTGGCGCCAGAAGAATGGCGCAGCGACCGCATTGCCATTGGCATCGCGCGCCGGACGGAAGCCGAGACGGGTTTCGACCAACCTGCACGTGATCCGGTCTGCTTCTGGATCGGGGCTGGCGCGCAAGACGCTGCAATCGCGCGCCCGTCCATCGGTGCCGACAATCACCCGGACGATCACCTGAGTGCCCCGCCGGGCCTCGCGCCCTCCGGCCGGCACAGGAAAATCGCGGGCATTATCGATGCTGCCGGAAATGTGGACCGGTTTGCTGACCGCGATCCCGCCGCGCCCGCTTCCACTGTTGCCGCTGCCCGTGCCCAGCCCGGTGCCTGCCGCCCCGGTGCCATCGCCCGCCGCCGCCGCGCCCCATTGGGTCGCCGTGCCGGTGGAGGACGCCCGCGGCAGCGGTTCGTCACGTTTTACGCGCACCTTGGGCGGCTGGCTGGTGACCGGCTTTGCCACCGCGTCGCGGCCCGGATCGCCTTGAGCGCCCTCATCGGGTTCAGGCTGGTTCCGGGGCGGCGGCGGCGGAGCAGGTGGCGGCGGCGCAGAGATCGAGAAGGCGGAGATAACCTCACGCTCGGCCGCAGCAGTCAGATCGGGTGCCAGCCCGCGCGCAAGGCCATAAAGCGCCGCGATGTGGAACAGGACGATGCCTGCAATCAGCGGCAAGCGGTGCCGCCGACGCCGCGCGCCGAAGGGTGTGTTGGATGCCATATTCCGTGCCCTGCTCCTGCAATCGGTCCGTTCCGGATGCGTTTGTCTCCGCAGCCTGCGAAGCGCGACTATAACAAAGGCTTGGCAATTGGCGATGGAGCGCAGCGATCGAGCGCGCACTGGATGATGAACACCGCAGCGGCAGTATCCCGCCGGAGGGTGAAACAGACTTCGCCATCGGTGACGCGGTCTATGGCGGAGCGCGCTCGCAGACGTCTGCCATTTTGGCCGGTTTCAGGCTGACCGGGATTGCTGTCGGACCGCTTGACGCCAGGAGCATCGGCGCGGCGCTGATCGGCGGGGCCGGTTATCTGGTGCTTGCCTGCCTCAGCCTGATACCCGCCCAATCAGCGGACGCTTTCAGCCTGATCTGGCTGCCGAACGCCTTTGCGGTGGCGGTGCTGATGCGGGCGCGTCTCCGCACCGAACTGCCGTTTCTCATCGCCTGCCTTGCTGCCGGTGTGGGCGCCAATATGGTGCTGCAAGTGCCGAATATGGCGGCGGTGATGTTCTCTCTCGCCAATCTGGCAGAAATCACGGCGGTGCTGGCGCTGACCCGGATCGCAGGGCGCGGTCCACCGGACATGAACCGGCTGGGCGATCTGGGCCGGTTCGTCTGGGCCGGCGGGTTGATCGGGCCGCTGGTTTCGGCGCTGATCGCGGTGCCGGCGCTGGGCGGCGGAATTGATGGCCTGCGCGCCGGGGCGCTGACATGGTTTTTGACCAACAGCCTGGCGATGGTGCTGATTGTCCCGGCGGCCTTGCTGCTGTTCGACCGGTGGGCGGGCCGCCTGCCCGCCGCCCCGGCAAGCGCGCTGGAAAGCGGCGCTTTGCTGACTGGCGGGATGGTTATCACGTTCCTGGTGTTCAGCCAGACGCATTACCCGCTGGTGTTCCTGATCCAGCCCATCACGCTGCTCCACGCCTTCCGGCTCGGCAGTCTGGGCAGTGCGCTTCATGTCGGCGGAGTGGCGGTGGTTGCGGCGGCCATGACGGCGGCGGGGCACGGGCCGCTCGCGCTGGCCAGCGGCGGCGGTATCGCTGAATTGCATCTGTTGCAGGCGTTTGTCGCGGCCAATTTCCTGACCGGCCTGCCGGTGGCCGCGATCCTTGCCGGGCGAGACCGCATCCTGACCCGGCTTGAGGCGGGCAAGCGTGAGGTCGATCTTCTCGCCGCGAACATCAGCGATGCGATCCTGCGTTTCGATCCGGCGGGGGTGTGCACCTATGCATCGCCTTCGGTGCGTGCGGTGATGGGAGCGGCGCCTGCCGCATATCTGGGCCAGCATGCCAGCGCCCGCCTGCATCCAGAAGCGCGTGACCGGACGTTGGAGGCGATGGACCGGTTAACGGGCGGCACCAGCGATCACGAACGCGTGACCTACCGCCGGTTGGCTGACAGTGCCGATGGATCGCCGGTCTTCCTTGAGGCCGATTGCACCGTCGTTCGCAATCCGGGAACCAGGGCGCTCGAAGGGGTGGTGGTCGCGGTGCGTAACGTGACCGAGCGGGTGGAGCTTGAACTGCTGCTAACCCGCGCGCGCCGCCAAGCCGAGAATGCGGCCCGCGCCAAATCCGATTTCCTCGCCAATATGAGCCACGAGATCCGCACCCCGATGAACGGTGTGCTGGGATTTGCCGAGCTGATGTTGCAGGGCGATCTGGACGCGGATCAGCGCCGTTTTGCCGAATTGATCGTGCAATCGGGGCGATCGATGATGATGCTGCTCAATGATGTGCTGGACCTCAGCAAGATCGAAAGCGGGCAGTTTGCGATCGATCGTGCCCCGGTGAACCTCCACACCAGCCTTGCGGACTGTGCCGCACTCCATCGGCCGTCCGCGACCCGCAAGGGTGTGACGCTGGATCTGGAAAGTGACTGCAACGGTGATCCCGGTGGCAGCTACGGCGAAACGCGCCCACCCTGGCTGCTGACGGACGGTCTGCGGCTGCGCCAGATCCTGCTCAATCTGATCGGCAATGCGGTCAAATTCACCGAAGCCGGGCACATCAGTGTCAGTTACAGCATTGCCCCTCATGAAGTGCGGATCACGGTGGCCGACAGCGGGATCGGGATCAGCCCGCTTCAGCTTGAGGCGATCTTCCATCCCTTCGCGCAAGGAGAAACCGATACGGCGCGGCGGTTCGGGGGTACCGGGCTGGGCCTGTCGATCAGCCGCCAACTTGCCGCGCTGCTCGGCGGCCGGATCGAAGTGGAAAGCGCCCCCGGCGAAGGATCGCGGTTTACCCTGGTGCTGCCAGCCACCCTCGCCCCGCCTCCGGCGGATGAGGCGGTGACGAGGGCGCCGCCCCCGTCCGATCTGCCGCCAACCCCGTTGGCGCCCTCGCGAATCCTGCTGGTGGAAGATCACGACATCAACCGCCTGCTGGTGGCCGAAATGCTTGAACGCTGCGGGCAGGATGTCGATGTCGCCCATGACGGCAATGAAGGCATCGCGATGGTGATCGATTCGATCATGCGCGGACGGCCCTATGATCTGGTGCTGATGGATGTGCAGATGCCCGATTGCGATGGCCTGGCCGCCACGCAGGCAATCCGGGCCGAGGGGATCGGTCCGGGGCTGCTGCCGATCATTGCTCTGACCGCCAATGCCTATCCCGAAGATGTCGCAGCGGCGCGTGCGGCGGGAATGCAGGGGCACCTTGCAAAGCCCGTGGTGTTTGCCCAGCTTGCCCGCGCCTTGCAACGCTGGTTGCCGACCCGGATCATTGAAGCTGCGCACCCCGGCGTGCGGGTTCGCGCGGGTTCCGCTTTGTCGGTTACGGCACGCGCATCCGCCCTCGCCCGTTCGCCGAAATTGGTGGTGCGCTGGCAGGCTCGCCGGCGTGAAGCGGTGGAGGCGGTGGAGGCAGCGCTGGACAGCGGAAGTCTGGCGGCGACTGCCGAACCATCAGACGAGACAGAGCCACTCGCCCGGCTGCTGCACAAGCTGGCGGGAACGGCAGCGATGTTCGGAGAGCCGGCGCTGGGGACGGCCGCAGGGGCGCTGGAACGGGCCTTGACGAAGCGCGCAGGCAGCGCTGCCTGCATCCGTTTGGCGCAAGCGCTGCTGGATGCCGCAGCCATGCCCGCCGACGCCGGCGACCAGAGCCAGCGCACACAGGGGTGACCCCAGGCGTGGGGCCGGAGCGGCTACCGCCAGTTCCATCTCCCCCAAAGCAAAAGGGCGGCCCGTTACCGGACCGCCCTGTTGTTAGTTCAGGCGTTCAACGCGATCAGAACAGCACGCGCACCCCGAAGCGCACGCCCCACAGCGAACCATTGATGTTGGTCGCTTCGACCGGAGCAACGAAGCGGTTCGCATTCGGCCCGGTGGTGACGCGGTTTTCATACAGGTACTGCGCGCAAGGCTGGGCCGCCGTGGCGACGCTGGCAGCGTTACCCGGTGTTTGCAGGCAGCGCACGTTCACGACCGGCGAGGTGTAGGGGAAGCCGACCTGACGGATGGTGCCCCAATCCTTGTCGATGAAGTTAAGGACGTTCTCCATCTCCATCGACAGTTCCATCTTCCCACCCAGCGGCAGCGGAACCTGCTGGCGAACCGCCAGGTCAAGCTTGTGCACCCACGGGGTCCGGGCGATGTTCTTCGGTGCGATCTCGCCCTGATAATCGTCCAGTTCCGAGTTCTGGACGAACCGCTGGAAGCCCGCGAAATCGAAGTTCGAAGCGTAGATCACACGCGGGTCAGCAGTCGCGCTGCTGACGTTCGGCACGTAGAGCAGACCACGTTCGTTACGGCCGGTCACCCCGAGCACGCTGGAACGGTTGGTGCCCGCCTGCTGATCGGCGAAGGTGTAGCTGTAACGCTGGCCCGAACGCACGTTGTAGAAGAATTCAACGCGCGTGATATTGTCGCCGAACAGTTCGTTATCGTAGCCCGCAACCAGACGGAACTGGTGATCGCGCTGATAGTTCGAAATGCCCTGCGCCGCGAAGTTCGAATCGAGGACAGCGGTGTTGGTGTAGTTCGAGAACGCCACCGACGACGTGCCCGGGTTCTGATCCTGCACGTCACCATAGGTGTAGGCGCCGTTCAGGAAGAAGCCGTTGTCGAAGCGCCGGTCGAAACGTCCAACAACGTTCCAGCTGTCACCGAAGCCGGTGTTGGTCAGCAGTACGTCGGTGTTCACACCGGTCTGGCCGGCAAGGATGTTGTAGCGCGGGCGGCCGTCAGGCAGCGTGCCGTTGGGCACCGAACGCAGGTCGGTCCACTCCAGCGCATCGCGCACCTTCGTGTAGACGACGTCAGCGCCGAAGTTCCAGCCATCGCCCAGGAAGCCGAGATCGGCTTCATAGTCGACCGATCCCGAGAAGCGCCACTGCGACTGCGGCTCGAAGTTCGGGTCGAGCGCGTTGGTCGGCGAAGCTGCCGATCCGGTGGTGCGGACCACGTCCACCAGCTGCTGCGGCACGCCGGTGCCGCCAGACACGTTGTTCAACGCAGCCGCACCGATGGCGTTCTGCTGGGCTGCCGAAAGGCCGGTGACGCCCGAAACGGTGAAGGTGTCCTGCGCCGGGGTGGCACCCGGAACGCGGCGCACCTGCACACGGCCGATCGTCGGGCCGGGGTTCGAATAGTTGTTCGAAATCCAGACATTGGGGTTGCCGCCGCCGAAGATCCCGGCCGAACCGCGGACCTGCAGACGATCAGTCGCCTGCCAGTTCACGCCGAAGCGCGGCTGGAACAGGTCACGACCGTTGAGCGTCCCGGTGTTGGGGAAGCCGAAGCGGTTGAGGAAGTCCTGGTTGAAGAACGGCACGTCGGGCGTGTCGAACAGATCGTAACGCATACCGGCAACCACAGTCAGGTTGTCGGTCACGTCGATCGTGTCCATGATCCCGAAGGTCCAGCTGTTGTTTTCGAAATCGGCGGTCACCGTCTCGATTCCGCCACGCAGCGGCACAGCGATGTCGAGTTCGTTGGCGCGGCGGTTCTGCAGGTCGTTGACCCCGTCGAACAGCCACACGCCCGAAGTGCGCTGGGCAAACAGGTTGCGGACGCTCTGCGTGCGGCGCTCAGCGATCACCTTGACGGTGTGGCTGTTGAGGTTGAGCGTCGCGGCGAATTCGAAGTTCAGGCTTTGCGCATCGAGCTCGTTGGCCTGACGGCTGAGATCGGGGCCAAAGCGCAGACGGCGCACGCCGGTCGGGCACACCAGCGGCGGCGCGGTGGCCGCGCCTTCAAGGCAGACGTTGAATTCGCCAAAGCTGGTGTTGCCGCCGATCGGCTGCTGCAGGCGCACGTAATCGGCATAGGACACACGGAACTGGGTCGAGAAGCTGTCCGACCACTGGTTGTTCGACTGGATCATCCCGAAGTGGTTCTTCGCGCCCTGCGTGTAGTTGTTCGACAGCAGGTTGAAGGTCGGGTTGTTGGCGTTGAGCTGGCCGATGCCGGTGTCGCCGGCAAGCAGCGCGCTTTCGTTCCAGATATAGGTCGCGCTGACGCGGTGACCGTCAGCCACGTTCCAGTCCAGCTTGGTAACCAGCTTGTCGTCGCTTTCAACGATGTCGTTGGCCACGCCAAGCGTGTCGAACTGGTAGGTGTTGCGCGCGATGTCGTTGATCTGGGTCAGCTGCGCATCGGTGATGCCGAGCTGGTTGGGCGCAACCTGGGCAGGCACGGTGTCGCGGGTGCGTTCATAAGTGACCGCGAAGAACAGCTTGTCCTTGATGATCGGGCCGGTGACCTGCGCCGTGTAGATCTGCGATTCGAACGCGCCGACGCGGGTCAGTTCGCGGGCGCGGCTGCCGCGCAGATCGTCGTTCTGGTAGTAAGCGCCGCCCATGAAGGTGAAGCGGTTGCCGCCCGACTTGAGCTGGGCGTTGATCGCGCCGCCCTGGAAGAAGCCCTGCTGGACATCGACCGGTGCGATTTCAACGGCGAATTCGCCGATCGCGTCAAGCGGAACGGGGCCGCGGGCCGAAACGAGCCCGCCCGATTCCAGACCGAAGGGATCGCCAAAGGCCACACCGTCGATGGTGAAGCGGTTGAAGCGGTTGTTGGAGCCGGCAATGCTGATCGCGCCGTTATTGGTCGCGTCCAGGTTCACCAGCGGGTTGCGCGCAGCCAGGTTGCGGATATCGCGGTTGACGTTGGCAACGCCCAGAATGTCCCGCGCAGAAAGCACAGTGGCAGCACCGGTGGCGAGCTTGATCGACGAGGTCTGGCGCATGCCCGACACAACGATCGCCTGACCGGCATCGACCAGTGCCACGCTGAGGCGCTGCGCCTGACCGGCGGCCAGGAAGCCGATTTCTTCAGAGGTGGTTTCGAACCCGTCTGCGGTCACTGTGACAGTGAACGGACCGCCCAGACGCAGGCCGGGCGCGTTGAAGCTGCCGCTGGCGTCGGTCGTCTGGGTCGACGTGGTGCCCGAAGGAACGTGGGTGACGGTCACAGTCGCACCGGCGACGGGAGCCCCGCTCTGATCGGTCACGTCACCGCGTACCGTGGAAGTGGTTTCCTGCGCGAAAGCCGGCGTGGCGATGGTGGCGGTCGCAGCAAGGCTGACGATGCTCGCCGCAAGGAGATACTTAAGCTTCATGGATCGAGGCCCCTGGTAACGGAATAGAGAGTGATACAGATTTCGTGATACGGCCTGCCCTAGGCCCGAACGCTTGCGGCAAAGCGACTGTTCTGTGACAGTTTGATGAAAACGCCATGCCCCCTGCGCGGCGAGTCCTTACTGCGAGTCTCCGGAAACGCCACATTCGTGTCGGATTTGCGCGACTTCCGCGCGCGGGTGTTGCATCGCAGCAACGGCTGCGGCATTTTTCCCAAGCGGATCAACAATCGGTAAAATGGCGCCGGTCAGGCTAGATTGATCTCGCGCAGGCGCTGCATCAGGAAATCATGCGCCGTGATCGGCGGCGGAGGCGGATTCGCTGCCTCCGAATCGATGCATTCCGGCAGCGGCTCGATCAGGAAGTCGGGCCGGAAGTGGAGGAAGAACGGCATCGAATACCGCGCTCGCCGCGCGGCCTCTCCCCGGGGATTTACCACCCGGTGCGTGGTCGAACGCAGCTTCCCGTTGGTCTGACGCTGCAACATATCGCCGACATTGATGACCAGCGCGCCCTGCGGCACCGCGACCGCATGCCATTCGCCCGAACGGGTGAGCAGTTCCAGCCCAGCCTCCTCTGCGCCGAGCAGCAGGGTGATGGTGTTGATATCCTCATGCCCGGCAGCGCGGATCGCGCCTTCCGGCGCGCCCGGGCCAAGCGGCGGGTAATGCAGCAGGCGCATCACCGAATTGCCATCTTCGACGCTGCTGGCGAAGAAATCGCGCGGGCGGCCAAGGTGCAGCGCAATGGCTTCCAGCACGCGGGCGCCGGCCGCTTCGAAAGCGGCAAACAGCGCGGCCATCGTTTCCCGGAAGCCTTCAACTTCGGTCGGCCAGATATTGGCAGCCATGAACTCGGCCAGCGGATGGCCTTCGGGAAGATCGCGGCCGACGTGCCAGAATTCCTTGAGGTCGAACACCTCGGCATCCTTGGCCTTTTCGGTGCCGAACGGGGTGTAACCGCGCGCACCGCCGCCGCCTTCGATCTTGTAGGCGCGCTTGACCGCGTCGGGCAGGGCGAAGAACGCCTTCGAAACGGCCTCGGCTTCGTCGATCAGCGCTTGCGGGATGCCGTGATCGCGCACCACGGCAAAGCCATATTCGCCGAAGCTGCGGCCCAGTTCGTCGGCGATGGTTTCAAGCGGCTGGGCGAGGCTGACGGATGCGATATTGATCATGCCTGCGCCCTTACACCCGCGCCAGCAGCCATGCCAAGAGGAACTGCGGCCAAAAGAAACCCGCAAAGGCCGTTTCAGAGTGGCAGGAACAGGCTGGCGAGCGCCGCGCTCATCAGGTTGGCGAGGCTGCCCGCGGCCAGCGCCTTCAGCCCCAGCTTCGCGATCACCGGGCGCTGGTTGGGCGCAAGCCCGCCGGTCACGGCCATCTGGATCGCGATCGACGAGAAATTGGCAAAGCCGCACAGCGCAAAGGTGACGATGGCCCGGCTGCGCGCGGTCAGTTCGCCCGCCTGCATCGCGCCCAGATCGATGAAGGCGACGAATTCGTTGAGCACGATCTTGGTACCGAACAATCCGCCCGCGATCTGCGCCTGCTGCCAATCGGAGATCCCGATCAGGAACATCACCGGCGCGAACAGGTAGCCGAGCAGCTTCTGGAAGCTGATGGTGGAAAGCCAGGCCGCAGCCTCGGGCGAGAACGGTGTTCCGGCTCCGGCAGCAAGGCCGACAAGACCGCCGCCGATCCCCGACAGCATCCCGTTCGCCAAAGCCACCAGCGCAACGAACACCATCACCATCGCGCCCACGGCAACCGCCAGCTTTACGCCGGTCTGGGTGCCTTGCGCGGCGGCTTCGATGATATTGGCGGGTCGCTGGCCTTCTTCGAAGGTTTCCGCTGCGCTCACCTCGTCAGCCTTTGCGCCGCCTTCGAGGATCGAGGCCGGGCCGACCGCGCTGATGCGGGCCTGCGGGAGTTCGACTTCGTGCCCGTTTTCGTCATACATGACCACGCGGGTCGCTTCGGTCAGCGTGTTGCTTTTACCCCGTGCACGGGCGACAGCCGCCGCGCCGATGGCGTGATTGGACACGCCCGGCGCATCGTCCGGCATCATGATCTTGGCCATCAGGATCCCGCCCGGCGCGGACATGAAGGCCGCGGCCAGCAGGAATGGTACCGCATCTTCACCGATGAAGCTGGCATAGGCGGCAAGGATCGTCCCGGCGACGCCGGCCATGCCCACCGTCATCAGCGTGAACAGGCCCGACGGGCTAAGCGCCGCCAGATAGGGGCGCACCACCAGCGGACTTTCCGACTGGCCGACGAAAATGTTAGCTGCCGCGCCCAAGGCCTCAACCTTGCTGATACCCGTGATCCAGCCGATCGCGCCGCCGACCCAGCGCACCAGCCGCTGCATGATGCCGAGGTGATAGAGGATCGAGACGATCGCGGCGAAGAACACGATCACCGGCAGCGCGGCAATGACGAAGGTGTTGGCGAAGGGATTCGTCTCCATTGGCCCGAACACGCTGGTGATCCCGATCTTCGAGAAATCGAGGAGCGCGATCACCCCGCTGGACAGCCCGCCAATCACCGCCACGCCCGCATCGGTGCGCAGCACGATCAACGCGGTGATCGCCTGCAAGGCGAACGCCGAACCGACCACGCGCAGATTGATCCTGCGCCGGCCCGAAGACAGCGCAAACGCGATGGCGAGAATGGCAAAGACGCCGACAAGGCTCAGCAGAGTGGACGTGATACTTCCGTTCACGGCGGCAGATGCCCTTCTTGTATAGGAAAGCGTTGACCCCTGATGTCTGCCAAAGCGCCTGCTCGGGCAGCAACGCCTCGGCGTGGCAGTTTGTGCAGGGTGTTGCAAGCGTGATGACCCCGCACCCCGCGCAAGCTTGGGCAAAAGTGCCGGTGACAGGTCGCGCGGGCACGCTTTCCATTTGCGCCTGCGCTGGGTAGCACTCTGGCCATGAACGACACAGCGCCCGCCGCCCCGCCCGCCAACATGCCACTGGGCCTGTTCGTCTTCACGCTGCTGTATGGCGGGATGACGGTGCTGGCCGGTGTGCTGGCTTTCAAGCAGGTGCAATTGTGGCCGACTGATCTTGCGGTCGAAAGCGGGATCTTTGCCTTCCTCCTGCTGGTGGTGGTGTCCAGCACGCTTTCGCAGCTTTACGGGCGCAAATTTGCCCAGCGGATCGTGTGGTGGGGGTTTCTGCCGCTGCTGATTTCATCGTTGTTGATGCTGCTGGTGCTGACGCTGCCCGCCTCGACCGAAATGGTGGCAGGCCGCGCCGACGATCTGGCCGCGTTCGAGCGTGTGCATTCCACTGTCTGGCGTGTGTGGGCGGCAGGACCGGCGGCCTATATCACCTCGCTGCTGCTCAATATCTGGATTTTCGACCGGCTGAAGGGCGACGGGGCGGAAACGACCATCGGCCTGATGGTGCGCGGCGCCATTGCCTCGGCATTGTCGCAGGCGGTCGATTCGGTGATTTTCATCACTTTGGCGTTTTATGGCCTGTTCCCGATCATGAACCTGCTGATCGGCCAGGTGATCGCCAAGGTGGTACTCAGCATCGTACTGGTCCCGTTCCTGATCACCGGCGGCATCAAGGCTGCCCGTTGGCTGGACGCGAAGAAAGAGGGCTGAGGCGTGTGAGCCCGGCGCGGGGTGTCAATTTCCAGCGAGGACGTTTGTGAACAAGCAAGACAATCAGGCCGTGCTCATGTTCCATGGTATCGGAACGGCGGAGCACCCGTTGGAAGCCGGAGAAGATGCATACTGGATCGGCTGGGACTTCTTCGACGCCGTTCTGGGACACTGCGCCGCTCTCGGCCCGAAAAGCGACATGTTCACTTTCGATGATGGCAATGCCTCCGATCTTGAGGCCGCCCGGCGGATGCGGGCACGCGGCGTCTCCGGTCATTTCTTCATTCTGGTCGGGCGGCTCGGCCAAGCCGGTTATCTGAGTGTGGATGACGTCAAAGAGCTCATGTCACTCGGCATGGAAATTGGTCTGCACGGCCGCGACCATCGCGATTGGCGCAAAGTGGATGACCGAACACTCCATAGCGAGATTGATGATGCACGCGCAGAACTCACAACAATCTGCAATCGCCCGATCACCACGGTTGCCAAAGGGGCTGGGATTTGGGTCTGTTGCTGAAAGCGCAAGCGCGCCGTCCCGGCGGCCTTGTCGCTCTGTCACACGCAGCCAGCGCCTTGACGAAATCATCAGGGCGGCGGCCCCACCCGGAGTAAATTGACCTCAGGTCAGGCATTCGCTAGGAGGCAGCAGGCTTTGGCAGCGGATCAAGAATATGGTCGATAAATCGACACGAAAAATCATCCGATCACCAAATCGAAAAAAGACTGCGCTCCACCCGACTAAAGAAAGTCTTATCCTAACGGTTATAGAATTTCTTGCGGATTATTTTCCGGAGCAAATTACCAGTGAAATGGTGATCGAAAAATCTTCGATATCTCGAGGGTCTCTGTACCATCATTTCGAAGACTTTTCCGACTTGATCGAACAGGCTTTGGTTCGCAAGTTCGCTTCTCATGTGGATGACAGCATCATGCCGCTTACAAAGCTTGTGCGTGATAGTGCATCAGGCGAAGAGATGCTTGCCAATCTCTTACATGTTACGAAGGCGATTCATGCGCCTGAAAACAGTGCAAACCGCATCTTCAGAGCGCGCCTCATCAGCTTGGCGGAGGCAAACGATCGGCTCACCCGGCGATTGGCGGAAGAACAAGGACGCTTAACCAGAGCGATCACCGATATCTTTGTGCAGTGCCAGAACAAGGGCTGGATGCAGAAGGATTTTAATCCCGCCGTCGCAGCGATCTTTATCCAAGCCTACACTTTGGGGCTGGTTGTAGACGATATCGCCGAGGAAAAGATTGATCCGGTCGCATGGAACGACTTTATTAACAAAGTGATCCGAACAATGTTTTGCTGAGGGCTTTTGGTAACGGCTCGCGAAACCTGCAAGAGCCCTTTATCGCGTGAAACTACTCAGTTTCACCGCGAACCAATAAAACATTGGTGAGCCCGACAGGATTCGAACCTGTGACCCGCTGATTAAAAGTCAGGATATCGGTTTGTTGCAGGCCAATACAGGGTGGCGCATAGGGTATTGCAAATCCTTATATTATTTTGCATTGTTACATTATGCCCAGGTTCGGCATCCACTGAGGCAGCCTTACGATGCCCGTGTCTTTCAACGATACCTGATGTTCGCCTTGGAGATGGTCGTACCGGGATCGACCCGAACGCGAGGTAGGAAGCCTCGATCTTTAATATTTGAGCCAGCCTCTTCATAGAGGCCCCTGCGTCAGAGTGCGAACCAGTCCTTCCGCCGATCTAGACGGCGATGACCAACGGAGCACTCTTAGAAACTCACTGCTGCGCAAAGCTCAACCTTGGACATCATTGAAATTGAACCTTCGATCTGTACTTGATGTTCCAAGGACAGTTGGCAGGAGCCCAAGCCCCTGCCAACTGCGTCTTATCAGAACTGAACCATGATCGTTGCGCGTGCGCCATGATCGGTCTGCGTGTCGCCAATCAGTCCTGTGTAGCCAAACGACACTTGAAGGGCGTCATCGAGGCTGAACTGCGCTTCGAGGCGGGCCGCCAGTGCCACTTCATCAAGCTGAGCGCCACTGACGGCGAAAGCCTGTTGGGGTGCAGCGGCAAGCGCCATAAGGGCCTGCGGCTCCCGATCCCCAAGCTGGGCCCTCGCCGCCAGCGCGCCGTTGACGCGGAACCCCTTGGTGAGTGACAAGGTTGTGTCGACACCGCCGGTCACCGTGGCAGTCGAGTAGTCCTGTTCACGCATGGTCAAACTTGAAGCGCCGCCTCGTTCGGTCAAACCCTCAAGCTCGAAGCTGCCCACCGACCCGGCGATGAACGGACGGAACAACGCATCGCCCGCCGTGAGGGTGTAGGACAATTCGGCAAAGGCCTGCCTGCCTTCTCCCTACGTTGTGCCGACATTGTTGTCGGCAAAGCCCGGCAGATTGATGTCCCGGAAGGCGCGCAGATCGACCTCGGTCATGTAGCCACCCAACGCAATCCCCAGACCGCCGGTCTGGAGCGAGCCGTAGATACCGCCACCAGATTGCTCGATTTCTGCAAACGAGCCAAGACGGTCGATGGTGACATCGCTCTGTACCTGCATGCCGAACACACCCAGGCGCCAGCTGCTGTCTTCGTTTGCATTGCCGATATCGAGGCCCGTGATGAGACCCATGCGATCAGCTTCGAAGGCGGAAGCATTGCCATCGCTTTCGCCGTCACCCCAGCCACCGAAAAGCTGGCCCCAGACGCCAAGGCCTGTGCCCGCATCCACTTCGTCGCGGGCAGCCATCGCAACGCTGCTGATCCGGCCGAGCACCGCCTCGCGCACCAGGCGCTCTTGCTCGATACCGACGCCGGCCGCAGTCGCATAGATTTCGCCAGAAATCTGGTCAAACGCACCCGGCATCTGTGCGACGGGCAAAGAGTAAATGCTGAACAGCGGCTGCGGGTTATAACCTGCCGTCATAGCGCCATCGATACGATTGACGACCGACCGTTGGTTCGGTGTCAGAGCAGTCCCGCCGACAATGTTGGCAAGAAGGTTCGGCGCCATACGCAGACGCACTTGGGTGCCATTGTAGACCACTTCGGGCCGATAGAGGATCCCGAACCCGGTAAGGCCGGTTGCGTTTGCAAAGGTGCCCGTCCGACCGCCGCCTGCCTCAATCAGGACATATTCGCTGTTGAAGGCATAGACGCCGCCAAGATTTGTGAAGGCAGCCGTGCCTCCCACCTGAGCTGCGCCGGTAGCGAAGATCTGGTCGATCGTACCGGTGGCACGGACTTCAAACTCCACCGTGCTGCCTGCCTGAAGGTTGACCGAACCATTGACCGAAAGAAGACCCGGGCTGTTACCCGGCGAAACCACGCTTCCGCTGTTGGCGACCAACCCGCCAAGCACACCGGTGCCCGACAGGCGCGCGCCAGACTGGACTGTGGTGACTGACCGCGACAGATTGCCATTGACGCGCAGTTCGCCAGCCCGGACGAACGTGCCGCCCGTGAAGTTGGCGCTGTTGGCGGTAAGGGTCAGCATGCCGGCGCCGGTCTTGTCAAATTGGCCAGTGCCGAGGATCTGACCGGCAAACGTGCTGGTGTTGGCCTGAGCGAATTCGAGTGCTGCGTTGTTCTCGATCGATCCTTGGAGCGAGATAGTGTTACCCACCAGTCGCCCGCGGCTGATCAACGTACCGCCGGTGTAGGTATTCGCAGCGGTCAGGGTGGTGGTGCCCGTGCCGTTCTGTACGAAGCTGCCTGCCCCGCTGATCACGCCGGCAAAGGTGTAGGCATCACTCCGATTGACGGCCAGGGCGCCGTTATTGACTACAGGACCGACGATTGAACCGCTTGCGGTACCACCGCCCAGCTGCAGCACACCGCCGCTGATCGTGGTGCCGCCAGTGTAAGTATTGGCGCCGGTTAGCGCGACGACACCAGCTCCGGTCTTGGTCAGCGCACCGCTGCCGCTCATCACGCCGGCATAGGTTCCGGCAGTCGCCTGCGCGAACTCGACCGCTGCATTGTTAGCAATCGCGCCTTGCAGTGAGGTTGTATTGCCGATCAACTCCCCAGCCGACACAATCGTGCCGCCAGTGTAGGTGTTGGCGCCGGTCAAAACGAGCCGGCCTGTGCCGACCTTGACAATGTCACCCGGGTTGACCCCATCAGAGATGTCGCCTGTGAGGGTAACGATTTCGCCGGTAGCAACATCGATGATCGGATCGCCATCAGCAACAATATCGGCACCGACGGTCGTCGATCCAGTGAACCTCAAAGTGGCCGCCCGGCCATTAACGGTCCCGATTGGATCACCGATCAGCCTGATCAGCGATGTCGCCCCCAAAGCATCAGCCGAAGCGAGCGAGATGGTGCCACCGGGGTTTACGACGGTTTCGCCAGAATAGGTGTTGGCCTGGACATCGATCGTGCTGGATGCGCTAGACAAGGCAAGAGCACGGTTCGCCGCAAAATCACCATTGGCAAGCAAGGTCCCAGCCCCAATTTCGAGCGAGCCTGTCCCGATTTGGTTTATGCTGGAAATACCAAGCGCCCCGCTTTGAACGAGAAAGCCACCAGCATGGGAACTGTCTGCGCTGAGTGTCAGCAGCCCGGAACCAGCCTTGATCATACGGCCCACACCAGAGAAAGAGCCGGATAGGTTGATCGCGTTACCGTCGGTATCGATCGTCCCGCCTTGTGCCTGGACTGTAAAGGCATTGGCCAAAGTGCCAGAATTGCCGAGACGCAGCGTCCCGCCAACAAAGTTGGGGTTCACCTGCGAAGCGGCGAGCTGCGCAGTCGTGTATGCTGAAACAGCGGTATCAATGTCCGGGATGGCGGGTGCGGATGGCGTCAAACCAGCCCCCGAAACCACCGACGAACCGGCTGGCACGCTATTCAAAGCAACGCTTGCAAAGGTCAGGAAGCCACCTGCACCAAAGGCTTCGCCATTTCCGTTCGCGACAACCCGAACACTGCTGAAGAAGTTGGCGTCGTTAATCGCACCAATAAAGTGCTCGGTTCCTCTGATTGTGCTTGAAATACCACCCAGCAGGATCGGTGCAGTTTGATCAAAAATTAGGTAAATTTCTGATGCGTTGGCCGTGCCCCCAGAAGGGGTGTCATTGTTGAGCGCGCAGCAAGTGCCCCAATTGGTTACGTGCAAGCCCAACGAGTTCATCAAAAAGGGATTGGTCAAACCAGCATCGGAGAAAAACTCAAGATTGTAACCCAATGCGGCAGCATTGTTAAAATCCCCGCGTGTGTAGCTATTACCCCAACTGGTGAAGCCATCCCCCCCGAGATCTCCGGTGCTGGTATTCAGAGCCGGGGCGCCAACGCGCGTCGTCCTGACAAAAACGATGTCGCTATTGGTCGGATTGCCAACTTGGAACACGCTGCCGGAGGCACCTGAACCGCCCCGGGATTGCCGGAGGCCCTAACTCCTGAGAGGAAGGGTCTACGATGAGCAAGACGACGAACAAGTTTTCCCCTGAGGTGCGTGAGCGGGCGGTCCGCCTGGTGCTGGACCAGGAGT
>JBEQBX010000054.1:0-20592 GCA_041639595.1 Porphyrobacter sp. | reverse complement strand
GCCTCGCCCCTCCGGACCGTGTATCCGGCCAAGTCGGAATGGACGCATAGCTCAGTTGGTAGAGCAGCTGACTCTTAATCAGCGGGTCCTTGGTTCGAGCCCAAGTGCGTCCACCACTTCTTCTGAAATTGGCGATAACCGCTGTCACAGTTGTTTAGTCCCGACGGACGGAGCAATTTGCCTGGCTGTTGCAAGGCACGATAAGTTTGCAATCACACCGTGATGTGATAGCGAGGCCGGATGAACACATCAGCCATCACACGCGTTCGCGAACTCGTCACATCGGGAATCATGACAAGGGCAGGCTTGGCCCGTGCGGCAGGCCTTCATGCCAACACGTTACGCGATTGCACCGATGCAGGCTGGAATCCTACCTCCGACACCCTTGCCAAGCTGGAATCCTTCCTCGACGCGAACGCAGACAGGCCCGTGCTCGCCACGATCGACGAGATCATAGACGAAGCGCGCAACGGGCGAATGTATATCCTTGTCGATGACGAGGACCGCGAGAACGAGGGCGATCTTATCATCCCCGCGCAGATGGCTACCCCACAGGCGATCAACTTCATGGCAATGTATGGCCGAGGCCTCATCTGCCTCGCACTGACAAAGGATCGGGTCGATACTCTGGGGTTGCAGCCGATGAGCCGCAACAACAAGGAATCGATGCAGACTGCCTTCACCATTTCGATTGAAGCGAAGGACGGCGTGACCACCGGCATTTCGGCAGCAGACCGCGCGCGCACGATCTCGGTCGCGATTGATGCGGCCAAGGGCGCGGATGATCTAGTCACCCCTGGGCATGTCTTTCCACTAACGGCCCGGGACGGCGGCACGCTGGTGCGCGCCGGGCATACCGAAGCGGCTGTCGATATCTCGCGGCTTGCGGGTCTAAACCCGTCGGGCGTGATCTGCGAGATCATGAACGAAGACGGGACCATGGCACGGCTCGACGATCTGATTACCTTTGCGCGCAAGCATGACCTCAAAATCGGCACGATCCGCGACCTGATCGCCTACCGGATGCGCAATGATCATCTCGTCGAGCGCCTTTCGGAACGCGCCTTCACGTCTGATTATGGCGGACAGTGGCGCATGATAACCTATCGTGACCGTGTGGCCGGCAGCGAGGCGTACGTGCTCCAGAAGGGCCACGTAATCCCCGGAGAGCCCACCCTAGCCCGCGTCCATCCGATTTCGGTATTCGACGACGTGCTCGGCGCCCCGGGGCCTCGGAAGCGCACCCTCCAGCGCGCCATGCAAGCGATTGGCAATCATGGCTCGGGCGTCATCGTGATCCTGACCGGGCGCGTCGGCACCGGCGAATGGCTGGCCAGCGAGGAACAGCGCAATATCGGCATCGGTTCGCAGATCCTTGTCGATCTCGGCGTGTCGGACATGGTGCTGTTGTCCAACAGCCGTCCAGATCTGGTCGCCATTGAAGGCTACGGCCTGACCATCACCGACTTCCATCCCATTCCGGAGTAAATCACCATGGCCGATATCCTGATCGTTGAAGCACGCTTCTACGCCCATCTTAACGATATGCTGATCGCCGGCGCCCGCGCCGCGCTGGAGGCCGAGGGGCACAAGGTTGACGTGTTGACCGTTCCCGGTGCGCTGGAAATCCCCGGTGCAATCGTGCTCGCAGCAGAGGCAGGCCGTTATGACGCCTTCGTCGCGATCGGCGTGGTAATCCGCGGCGAAACCTATCATTTCGAAATTGTTGCAGGTGAAAGTGCGCGCGCAATCATGGCCTTGACCATGGATGGGATCGCAATCGGCAACGGCATTCTGACTGTCGAAAACGAGGAGCAAGCGCTGGTTCGCGCTGACCCTTCACAAAAGAACAAGGGCGGCGAAGCGGCCAAGGCAGCGCTGGCTTTGCTTGCGCTTCAGAACCGCTTCGGTTGACGTTTCGTGATGGGGGCGTCCCGTATTGGTGCACACCCTCATCTACGTAGTTTTACTCTGTAGATTTCCGTAGGTCATTAACGCGATATCCGACCAGCTTCTACTGTCGCAGGGCGCGGCATGACGCTAGCAGAACAACCTGCGATTGCTTGGAATCTGACCGTGGAAAACCTGACTCCGACTGCGCCCACAGGCGCCCGGGTGCTTGCCATAATGGCCACCCTTGAAATGCAGCTGGCTTTGCTGGACGAGATCGGATCCCGCATTGCAGCGGCCCATCTTGACGCGGCAATACAGCAGTTGCGTCTTGATGTTGCCCGCGCCTGAATAAGGGATCGGCTGTGGTCTTTAACAGACGAAACCTCGTCATCAGTATTAACCCTTAAAGCCACCGCCCGCTAAGTTTTCTACATCTACGACCCTGGTCGACGGTCGGAGAAATGCCTCCGAATCCTGCATCGAAAATGGTTGATGGGCGACATGACACGCGAAGCCGGAAATCCTGAGCGGGGCGACAACCCGGCCGAATCGGCTTTGGTTTTCCATCCTTTAGCAGACGAACTGATCGCCATTGCCGCCCGACTTCGGGATGCAGCGAATGGATCAGGCTTCGTCGATGCAGCGGATCAACCCGGTCAGACGCGCAGCGCCCGCACTGGCCGCAATCGACTTGCCTTGGCGCGCAATGCCTATGCACTGAGACGCAGGCGCACCGCCATTTTTGGCAATCCCGATCTGTTCGGCGAGCCCGCCTGGGACATCCTGCTCGACCTGTACATCGCCCATGCCGAAGACAAGAGCGTGTCTGTGTCGAGCGCCTGCATCGCATCCGCATCGCCTGCCACCACCGGGCTGCGATGGCTGGGGATTTTGGCCGAAGAAGGCCTGATCGTGCGCGAAAACGATGCCGGCGATCACCGCCGCGTGCTGGTCAGGCTGACGCCCGCCGGGCTCGCGGCGATGGATCGGTATTTCGATCTGGTGGACTAAGCCCGCGCGCCAAAACACGCCCGGCCGGCATAGGCTGCGCTGTCGCCCAGTTCTTCTTCAATGCGGATCAGCTGGTTGTACTTGGCAAGCCGGTCTGACCGCGCAAGCGATCCGGTCTTGATCTGCCCGCAATTGGTGGCAACGGCCAGATCGGCGATGGTCGCATCCTCTGTCTCGCCCGAACGGTGGCTCATCACGCAAGTGTAACGCGCGCGGTGCGCCATATCGACCGCCGCGAGCGTTTCAGTCAGCGTGCCGATCTGGTTGACCTTGACCAGCAGCGAATTGGCAAGCCCGCGGGAAATGCCGTCCGAAAGACGTGCAGGGTTGGTGACGAACAGATCATCGCCCACCAGCTGCACGGAACCACCCAGCTTCGCGGTGAGCGCGCCCCAGCCTTCGAAATCGTCCTCGCTCATGCCATCTTCGATCGAGCGGATCGGGTATTCGGCGCAAAGCTTGGCAAGGTAATCGGCCATGTCGTGCGGGGACAGGCTCAGACCTTCGCCCGAGATTTCGTATTTGCCGCCCTTGAAGAACTCAGTCGCGGCGCAATCCAGCGCCAGCACGATGTCCTCACCCGGCGTGAAGCCGGCCTTGGTGACGCTTTCCATGATGAAGTCGAGCGCCGCGCGGGTGCTGGCAAGATCGGGCGCAAAGCCGCCTTCGTCGCCGACGCTGGTGGCAAGGCCTTCCTGCGCGAGGCCTTTCTTCAATGTGTGGAACACTTCCGCGCCCCAGCGCACAGCCTCTGCAATGCTGTCTGCCCCGACAGGCATGATCATGAATTCCTGAATATCAATCGGGTTATCGGCATGCTCGCCGCCGTTGATGATGTTCATCATCGGCACCGGCAACATGTGGGCCGACACCCCGCCGAGATAGGAATAGAGCGGCAGGCCGCGCGCGTTGGCCGCTGCCTTTGCAATCGCCAGCGACGTGCCGAGGATCGCGTTCGCGCCCAATCGCGCCTTGTTCGGGGTGTCATCCAGCGCGATCAGCGCAAGGTCGATATCGCGTTGATCTTCGGCATCGAAATTGTCGAGCAGCATATCGCGGATTTCAGTGTTCACCGCCTCGACCGCCTTCAGCACGCCCTTGCCAAGATAGCGCGCCGCATCGCCATCGCGCAGCTCCACCGCTTCATGCGCGCCGGTCGATGCGCCCGACGGTACGGCTGCGCGGCCGAAGCTGCCATCCTCCAGCAAAACATCAACTTCAACAGTCGGGTTACCCCGGCTATCAAGGATTTCGCGCCCGTGCAGATCGATGATGGCGGTCATGTTTGGCTCCGGCTGTAATGTGGTTTAGGGTGTTAAGACACTTGATCGCTATGGTAATGACAACGGCATGATTCTGGCTTCATGATTCCAGCACACACCGGGTACGTGACGTCCCTATGCGCGGGAACTTGCCGGCGCAAGCGGGTGACACGGGCCGGGCCGGATCGGCCAAAAAGATAAAAGGAGCACCGCAATGGCTGACACCACCCCTATCAAGAACACTCCCGCCAAATCGGTGAAGGGCGCGACGACCAAGGTTGATGGTCCCGCCAAGGCCGCCCCGCGCAAGACCGGCGCGACCGCAGCCGCGCCCGATGTTCCGGCGCTGCCGGTGGTGGCAACGCCATCCGCCCCCGTGATTGAAGCCAAAAGCCGCTTCAACGCCGCGCTTGAAGAGGCAAAGGCCGGGGCCGCCGCATTGCGCGCTGAAGCCGAAAACCGGCTGACCGCGGTTGGCGGCCAGGCCAAGGGCAAGAGCACCGATCTGGTCTCCGATGCCAAGGCGTACGGCGAACAGGCGCTCGGCAAGGCGGGCGAGTTGGCTGTGGAAGGCAAGCAGGTCGCCACCGATGCGATTGCCTCGCTCGGCAAGGTCGTCGGCGACAGCGCGGTCCAGATCGACGAGAAGCTGGGCGAGCAATATGGCGATTACGCGCGCAAGGCATCGCGCAGCTTGCAGGAAACCTCCGCCAAACTCGAAGCCAAAAGCGTTGAGGAAATCGGCGAAGATGCGCGGCAAATGGTCCGCAAAAGCCCCGGCGTCGCTGTCGGCATTGCGGCCGTGGTCGGCTTTTTCCTCGCGCGGATGCTAGGCGGTAAGCGGGGCTGATCCGCAGCCGGAAGGGCAAGCCCATGCATGACACCGATCCCGGCCTGACGGGGGCACCGCAAGGCGCTCCCGCCGATCCGGACCCGATTGACGGTACTGACGGCGGCGGCTTTTCGGCGCTTCGCGATGATGTGACCGCTCTGGTCGAAGACGCGCGCAATTATGCCGAAGCAGAGATCGCTTTCCAGAAAACGCGTGCCGCCATGGCTGGCAAGCGCGGCGCGCGGGCGCTGGTGCTGCTGATATTGGCGCTGGTGCTGCTTAATCTGGCGCTGATCGCACTGGCGGTGGGCGCAGTGATCGCGCTGGCTCCGCTGGTGACGATCTGGGGTGCGATTGCGATCGTGGTAGGCGTGCTGCTGGCGGGGGTTGCCCTGCTGGTGATGGCCGCTGCCAAGGACGGCAAGATGCTCTCCGCCATGTTTGGTTCGGAGTTCGGTTCGGGAGATGCGCCATGACCCGCCTGCCCGACCGGTTCATCGAAGACCGCGCCATCCGCGACGCCGCCCGCGCAGTGTTGACCGAGGACATTGAGCGCCTGCGCACCAGCCTCGGCGAAGAAGGGATCGCGAGCCGCGTATCCACCGGTGTCTCATCAACCATCACGGCCCGCGTCCGCACGGGCGCGCGCGATGTGCTGGCTCAGGCCAAGGCGCAGGCGGGCGATCATCAGGGCGTGATTGCAGTGCTCCTGGGCGCTTTGATCCTGTGGCTTGCCCGCGGTCCGATCCTTGATTGGATCGATGACTTCAGCGCATCTGACGACAATGATATTGACCCTGCCGCCCCCACCGAAGCGGCACCAGAGGGAGACCCTGCATGACCCAGCCCAAACCCATTGTCGCCCATCGCGATTCCCTGCGTTCCCGGATTGAGGCGGCAGAGCGCCGCAACGCCGACCGCACCATTGCCGATCAGGCGCGTGAGGCGGCAGCGGCGGCGGCTGATTACACCCGTGCCCATCCGCTGACCGTGATCGGGGGCGCAGTGACTGCGGGCTTGCTGATAGGCCTGCTCACCCGCCCCGGCCGCCGGGTCGCGGGGCGTGCGCTACACGGTGCAGGCGGCGCGATTTCGGGCGCAGCATCAAGCGCATCTTCCGGCGTCAAAGGCATAGCGGCGCGCGGCGGATCGCGGCTCGGCAGCTTGATGGGCGAAGCGGCGGTGGCCTATGCCATGACCTTGATCGACGACGTGCTGGAAACCGCTCGCGCTGGTCAGGACCGTGCCGGGGAGATCGGCGACGCCGCAGGCGCCCAGGCGAGGAAGCTTTCCGCCAATGCAGCAGATGCGGCTGGGTCTGCGGCTGACAACACCCGCACGCTGGCGCGCAAGACCTGCGATGCCGCCCTTGGGGTGGTGCGCGATATTCGGCGTCAGACCAAAGGCTGAAGCCTGCCCATGCCCTGAAGGCTTGCCCTTGGCGCGTCAGGCGTTAAGGGGGCGCGCATCCTTCCTCCCCAAGGGCTTACACCATGGCAGAAACCACCCCTACCCAGCGGCTCCACCTCGTGATGGGCGGCCGCGTTATTGATCCGCGCGGGATTGAATTCCAGGATCCGGAGAGCATTCACGTCGTCGGCGTCTACAGTTCCTATGACGCAGCCGTTGAGGCGTGGCGTGCTCAGGCACAGCGCACGGTTGACGATGCCGAGATGAAATATGTGGTGGTCCACATCCACAAGCTGCTCACACCCGAAGACTGATGCGCCCGGTCCGGTGTTCACATGGAACACCGGACTGGCAGGGGCCTGAGCCGAGCTGAATGGAGCCTATCCGGGGTCTAACCCCAGTCTGGCCCATTCAACGCAGCGCTGCGAAAGCACCTGCAGCGGCAACCGCCAGCATCGTCAGCACCACGCGCGTTCTGCGGTCCGAGCGGCGGCCCTGCCAGCGTTCCTCGTCGATCCACCACTTGCCCTGCCCGTCGGTCCTGAGCACATCTGCGCCCTTAAGCCGGTCGAACGCGCGCTGCCGGCTTGGTGTGCCGGGCGTAAAGGGGATCGCGTCAGCCATGCTGACCGCGCCTGCATCAATGAAATGGGCGGCGATCCGCCGTTCAGCCAGCGGCCTCCCGGGCGCCAAGGTCACGGCTCAGATGAACTCGATCTTCTTGACGTGGTAGAACTTCTCGCCCGACGGCACCGTCACTTCGATGTCGTCGCCAACCTGCTTGCCGATCAGCGCACGGGCAAGCGGCGAGTTGTAGGAAATCCGCCCCTTGTTGGCGTCCGCTTCGGTCTGGCCGACGATCTGGTACCGGATCGGCTTGTCGTTTTCGTCGAGCAGCGTCACTGTTGCGCCAAACACGATCCGGTCGCCTGACAGCGTGGTGGGATCGATGATCTGGGCGCGACTGACCATATGCTCGATCTCGCCGATCATGGCTTCGACCTGGCCCTGACGCTCCTTGGCGGCGTGGTATTCGGCGTTTTCCGAAAGATCGCCGTGCGCACGCGCTTCTTCGATGGCTTCGACGATTTTCGGGCGTTCGTCGCGCAGCACCTTGAGGTCGGCGGTCAGCCGCTCATAACCCTCGGCAAGCATCGGGACCTTTTCCATCGTCGCCATCTTTCTTGTCTTTCTGTGCGTTTATCCGAGGCCCGGACCGCTAAACCGAGAAAAGCTTGTGCCGCCGTCCGGTTCGCACGGCGTCAGGCATTCTCGATTGTCCGGGAAAGGCTTAATCAGGTCCCATAATAGTCCTGCATCGACCGGACTTCAAGCTGGTCCGGCCGGATCGCCGAAATCGCTGCCGCAACAGCGACCGATGCGGCGGCTGTCGTGTAATAGGGTACCTTCCCGCCAAGCGCTGCCTGACGGATCGATTTGCTGTCGGACAGCGACTGCCAGCCTTCGGTGGTGTTGAAGATCAGCGCGATATCGCCGTCGATGATCTTGTCCACGATATGCGGCTGGCCTTCTGCCACCTTGTTCACCCGTTCCACGGCAAGGCCCTGTTCGGCAAGGTAGCTTTGCGTGCCGCCGGTGGCGACCACCCGGAAACCATGGTCGAGCAGTTGGCGGACCGCCGGCACGATCACCGGCTTGTCGGTGTTCTTGACCGAAACGAACACCGTGCCCGATTGCGGCGGGATCATGCCTGCACCCAGCTGCGATTTGAGGAAGGCGGCTTCGAAGGTGGAATCGATACCCATCACTTCGCCCGTCGACTTCATTTCGGGCGAAAGCACCGGATCGGCGCCGGGGAAGCGGGCGAAGGGGAACACTGCTTCCTTGACCGCCATGTAAGGCAGATCGCGCTTGAACGGGTCAAAGGTGGCCAGCTTTTCGCCCGCCATTACCCGCGCGGCGATTTTCGCCACCGGCTGACCAATCGCCTTGGCGACGAACGGCACGGTACGGCTGGCGCGCGGGTTGACCTCGATCAGGTACACCTGCCCATCCTTTACAGCGAACTGGATGTTCATGAGGCCGACCACGCCCAGCGCATGCGCCAGCGCCGCTGCCTGACGCTCCATCTCGGCGACGATGTCGGCGCCCAGTGAATAGGGCGGCAGCGTGCAGGCGGAATCGCCGGAATGCACGCCGGCTTCTTCAATGTGCTGCATCACGCCCGCGATGCGCACTTCATCGCCATCGCACAGCGCATCGACATCGCATTCAATGGCATCGCGCAGGTACTGATCGATCAGCACCGGGCTGTCCCCCGACACGTTCACCGCGGTGGCGATGTAATTGTCGAGCTGCGCTTCTGAATCGACGATCTCCATTGCGCGTCCGCCCAGCACGTAAGACGGGCGCAGCAGCACCGGATAACCGATACGGGCGGCAACGGCGGCGGCTTCATCCCGGCTGCGGGCAATGCCGTTTTCGGGCTGCTGCAGTTTCAGCGTGCTCACCAGCTTGGCAAAGCGTTCGCGGTCTTCGGCAAGGTCGATTGCGTCGGGCGACGTGCCGAGGATCGGGATGCCCGCATCCTCCAGCGCCTGCGCCAGTTTCAGCGGGGTCTGCCCGCCGAACTGCACGATCACGCCGACCAGCTCGCCCGCCTGCTGTTCCACGCGCAGGATTTCCAGCACGTCTTCATCGGTCAGCGGTTCAAAATACAGCCGGTCTGATGTGTCATAATCGGTCGAGACGGTTTCAGGGTTGCAGTTGACCATGATCGTCTCGAAACCCTGCTCCGCCAGCGCGAAACAGGCGTGGACGCAGCAATAATCGAATTCGATCCCCTGCCCGATCCGGTTCGGCCCGCCGCCGAGGATGACGATTTTCTTCCGGTCCGAAGGCGCGGCCTCGCACTCAGGCTCGCCGAAGCTGGGCGCTTCGTAGGTGGAATACATGTAGGGCGTGATCGCCTCGAACTCGGCGGCGCAGCTGTCGATGCGCTTGAACACGGGGTTCACGCCGAGCTTGCGGCGCAGATCGCGCACTTCGGCGGCGCTGGTTGCACCCGCCATCGCGACGAGCGCATCGTGGAGCAGGCCCGAACGCTTGGCCTGCGTTTCGCCCATGCCGCCCGCCACGCCCACAGACCGCACGGCAAGGGTGGCGAGGCGCTTGTCGGAAAAGCCCATCGCTTTCAGGCGGCGCAGGCCTGCGGCGTCGCGCGGCAATCCGTCTTTCTGGATATCCCGTTCGGCATCGATGATCGCTTCGATCTGGCGCAGGAACCACGGATCATAGAAGGTAACGCCGGCGACTTCCTCGACGCTCAGGCCCTCGCGGAAGGCTTGGCCCACCTTGAGCAGCCGGTCGGGCGTGCGGCGCGACAGGGCGGCGATGATGACATCGCGGCCTGCGCCTTCCAGTTCCGGCACGCGGTTGAACCCGTCGAGGCCCGTCTCCAGCCCCCGCAGCGCCTTCTGCATGGACTCCTGAAAATTGCGACCGATCGCCATGACTTCGCCGACACTTTTCATCGCGGTCGAAAGGTCGGTGGCAGCGCCCTTGAACTTTTCGAAAGCGAAGCGCGGGATCTTGGTGACGACGTAGTCGATGGTCGGCTCGAAGCTGGCGGGCGTTGCGCCGGTGATTTCGTTGGTGAGCTCGTCCAGCGTGTAACCGACCGCCAGCTTGGCCGCGACGCGGGCGATGGGGAAGCCGGTGGCCTTGGATGCCAGCGCGGATGAACGCGACACGCGCGGGTTCATCTCGATCACGATCAGGCGCCCGTCCTTGGGATTGACCGCGAACTGGACGTTGGAACCGCCGGTTTCGACCCCGATTTCGCGCAGGCAAGCGATGCTCGCGTTGCGCATGATCTGGTATTCCTTGTCGGTCAGCGTCAGCGCCGGCGCGACGGTGATGCTGTCTCCGGTGTGCACGCCCATCGGATCGACGTTTTCAATGGCGCAGATGATGATCGCGTTATCCTTGCGGTCGCGCACCACCTCCATTTCGAACTCTTTCCACCCGAGCAGCGATTCCTCGATCAGGACTTCGGTGGTGGGCGACGCGTCGAGGCCTTCGCGCACGATCTGGTCGAATTCCGCCTTGTTGTAGGCGATCCCGCCGCCCGTGCCGCCAAGCGTGAAGCTGGGCCGGATGATCGAAGGCAGGCCGGTGCGTTCAAGGATCACGCGCGCTTCTTCCAGCGTGTTGGCCACGCCCGATCGCGCGCTTTCCAGCCCGATGCTGGTCATCGCATCGCGGAACCGCTGGCGGTTTTCCGCCTTGTCGATGGCGTCGGCTTTCGCGCCGATCATCTCGACGCCGTATTTCTCAAGGGTGCCGTCCGCATCCAGCGCCAGCGCGCAGTTCAATGCGGTCTGTCCGCCCATCGTGGGGAGCAGCGCATCGGGCCGTTCCTTGGCGATGATCTTGGCGACGATATCGGGCGTGATCGGCTCGATATAGGTCGCGTCCGCGAACTCCGGATCGGTCATGATCGTCGCGGGGTTGGAGTTGACGAGGATGACGCGGTAGCCCTCCTCCTTCAACGCCTTGATCGCCTGCGTGCCGGAGTAATCGAACTCGCACGCCTGGCCGATGATGATCGGGCCGGCGCCGATGACGAGGATCGAGGAGATGTCGGTTCTTTTGGGCATTTAGGCTCTGTCTCTGCGAGTTCGATCGGCGGCGGTAGGGTGCGCACCGCGATTCACGCGGCAACACTCAGGGCGGGCTTGCGGGCAACGTAGTCGTCATGTTCCAGATGCTCGATCATGAAGCCCTGCTCGGACAGGAAAGCGTCGATCGCCGGATCGCAGGTGGTGTTCTCGAACACGATCACCTCCACATTACGAAGCATCGCCGCACCGCCTTTGAGAGCATTGAGTTCCGCCCCTTCAAGGTCAATCTTCATGAGTCGGATCGGGCCAATGTCGGCAAGTAGATCGTCGAAACGGGTTGTGCTGACATCAACGGTCCGGGTGCGTGCAGCACCCAGGCTGCTCGATATCGAGGCTTGACCAAGAAACTGGGGATTGAAAGCCGCCTGAACAGTGTCACCCGAAACGTTCGACAGCGCAAGCTGATGCACCGTAACATTGCTCGCACCTGAAAGACTAATATTACGCCGCAGTCTATGCGCGGTGTCGGGCATCATTTCGAACGCATGGACCTTCCCTTGCGAACCCACGAGGCGCGATGCGAGCATAGAATAAAAGCCGATGTTCGACCCAGCGTCGATGAACACATCGCCCGGCCGCAATGTTCGCTCCAGAAGTGCAAAAACACCCGGTTCACGCCACCACATGATGTGCAGCACATCATCCGTTCCGTGCCGCAGGGCAAAGGATCCCGTCCGCTTTTCGGTAAGCACCATATCACCCAACAGAACCGGTGGCAGGTACCAGCCAAGTTTGCGGAATGACGTTACCAATCCTGCCAACGCTGAACAATAAAGGCGAACCGAGTCCGCTGCGGTATGGCCCTTTACCGCATCAAGCAGGCGCAGCCAGTTGCCAAGGCGATCAGGGTAGCTCTTCGCCTTGCGCAAGACCTTCCCCAAAACGCCGATCTCACCTGTTGCCGCCCCGCTCACAGCAGCCCCCCCACGAACTTCTCGAACAGGTAAAAACTATCCTGCGGCCCCGGACTTGCCTCAGGGTGATACTGCACCGCAAACGCCCGCTTACCCTTGATCGCAATCCCGCAATTCGTCCCGTCGAACAGCGACACATGGGTCTGCTCGACATTCTCCGGCAGGGTGTCGACATCCACCGCAAAACCGTGGTTCATCGAGGTGATCTCGACGAGGCCGGTGGTCTCGCCCCAGCTTGTCCCCACGCGCTGCACCGGATGGTTCGCGCCGCGATGCCCCTGGTGCATCTTGATCGTCTTCGCGCCCGCCGCGATGGCGAGCATCTGGTGGCCCAGACAGATGCCGAACAGCGGCACATCCGCGTCGAGCAGCGCCTTGATCACCGGCACCGCATATTCGCCGGTCGCCGCCGGATCGCCCGGGCCGTTGCTGAGGAACACACCATCGGGCTTGAGCGCCATGATCTCGTCAAACGACGTCTTGGCCGGCACCACCGTCACCCGCGCGCCGGCCTGCACCAGATTGCGGAAGATGTTGTCTTTCGAGCCATAGTCGATGGCGACCACATGGGGGAGTTCCCCCCCTCCGTTCGCCTCGAGCGTAGTCGAGAGGCCTTGCGCAGGTGTCTCGACTTCGCTCGGAACGAACGGGGCTGCTTTCTTAGTCCAGGGCGCGCGGCCATAGCCCTTGCCCAGCGTCCAGTAACCGCCCGCCCAGCCTTCATGCTTGTCGCGCGTCACGCGGATGGCGAGATCCATGCCTTCCAGCCCGGCCCATTCTTGCGCACGGCGAACCAGCGCGGGGATATCGAACTTGCCGTCCGGCGCATGGGCGATCACCGCGTTGGGCGCGCCGGTCTGGCGGATGCGGCGGGTGAGCGCGCGGGTGTCGATCCCCGAAAGGCCGACCTTGCCATTGCGCACCATCCAGTCGGCGAATTTTTCAATGCTGCGGAAGTTCGAAGGCTCGGTCACATCCTCGCGCACCACGCAGCCGACTGCGCCTTCCACCTTGCTTTCAACATCTTCGCCATTGGCGCCGACATTGCCGATATGCGGGAAGGTGAAGGTGACGATCTGCGCGGCGTAGGAGGGATCGGTCATCACCTCCTGATAGCCGGTCATGGCGGTGTTGAAGCACACCTCACCCACCGCCGCGCCCACCGCGCCAAAGCCGCGTCCCCACACCACCGTACCATCGGCCAGAACGAGGCAGCCGGTCGCGCCTGAAGGTTGCGCGCGGGAAGAAGCGGGGTCGGCCATGGGGCGCTCCGTTGGTAACAAAAGCCAGCGATGTTGCTAAGTTTCGTCCGCTAGGCGCGTGGGCGCGGTGCGTCAACCTAGGCTTGGGCGACTTATTGCGTTAGAGGCGCGGCGACACATTCAATCCACAGGAAACACCGATGATCCGTGACGATATCAAGGCCGCCACCATAACCGCCATGAAGGCCGGCGAAAAGGAGCGCACCGCCGCGCTCCGCCAGATCAGCGCCAAGATCAAGGACCGCGACATCGAGGAGCGCACTGCAGCCAAGCCCACGCCCGATGACGAGCTGGTGGTGAGCGTACTGCAGAAAATGGCGAAGCAGCGCCGCGAATCGATCGAGATGTATGACGCCGGCGGCCGCGCGGAACTGGCCGCGGTGGAACGCGCCGAACTTGCCGTGATCGAGGAATTCCTCCCCCAGATGCTGAGCGAAGCCGAAACCGCCGCCGCCATCGAAGCGATCAAGGCGGAAACCGGCGCGTCGAGCATGAAGGACATGGGCACGGTGATGGCCGAGCTGAAAGCCCGCCACGGCGCGGTGCTGGACGGGAAGCTGGCGAGCGGGTTGGTGAAGGCGGCGCTTTCTTAAGCAGCCAACCGTCGCCCCGTGCTACGACACGGGGTTTGGCTTCTTTCGAGCGCAAGAGCTGAAGAAGAATAGCCGAGCCCCGTGTCAAGCACGGGGCGACGAAGCATCGGAATTGGGTTAATCCACACAGGGTGCACAGGCCCTTTTCCGCATCCCTCGACACCATCCTCATTGAGGGCCACTAAGCGCCCATGGCGATCACCCCGCAATGGAAAGACGAACTGCGTGCGCGGGTAACGTTGTCCACGCTTGTCCAGCGGTCGGTCAAACTCACGCGTGCGGGGCGGGAATGGAAAGGGTGCTGCCCGTTCCACGAGGAGAAGACGCCCAGCTTCTATGTGAATGACCAGAAGCAGTTCTACCACTGCTTCGGCTGCGGCGCGCATGGCGATGCGATCAGCTGGATGGTTGACCAGCAAGGCCTGCAGTTCATGGACGCGGTCAAGGAATTGGCGGGCATGGCCGGGATGGAGGTCCCCGCCCCCGATCCCGTCATGGCCAAACGCGCCGAACAGCGCGCCAGCCTGATAGATGTGACCGAGGCAGCGCAGAAGTTTTTCGTCGAAAGCCTCGCCGCACCGGGCGGGAAGGTCGCGCGCGAATATCTCGAACGGCGCGGGTTTGCGGCGAAGGTGATGCGCGAATTCGGCTTCGGCTGGGCGCCCGATGACCGTCAGGCCCTGCCCCGCGCCCTGACGCAGTTCGGCGAGGATATGCTGGAAGGCGCAGGCATGCGCGCCGCCAACGAAGCGGGTGAGCGGTACGACCGCTTCCGGGGCCGCGTCATGCTGCCCATTCAGGACGCGCGCGGGCGGGTGATCGCGTTTGGAGGCCGCATTCTCGACAAGCGGGACGGCGTGGCGAAGTATCTGAACTCGCCCGACACCGACCTCTTCGACAAGGGCCGCACCCTTTACAACCTCCACCGCGCCGCGCCTGCTGCCCGCCAGACTGGCCGTGTCGTCGTGGTCGAAGGCTATATGGACGTGATCGCGCTGGCCAATGCGGGGATTGCCGATGCCGTCGCCCCGCTGGGGACGGCGCTGACAGAAATGCAGCTTGAGCTGCTGTGGCGCATGGTCGAGGTGCCGGTGCTGTGCTTCGATGGCGATGCGGCAGGACAGCGCGCCGCGATGCGGGCGATTGCGCGCGCGCTGCCGATGCTGGCACCGATGCGCTCGCTGGGGATCGTGCGGCTGCCTGCGGGGCTTGATCCCGATGATCTGATCAAGGCGCAGGGCAAGGCGGCAATGGAACGGTTGCTGGCACAGCCATCAAGCCTGATCAACACGCTGTGGGAATTTGAACGCGATGCCCAGCCTCTCGTCACGCCCGAGGCCAAGGCCGGGTTGAAGGCGCGGCTGATGGCCCATGTCGAAACCATCGCCGATCCCGAAATCAAGAGCCTGTACCGGCGCGAATTATCCGACAGATTTTCGGACTTCGCCTACCCGCCCCGTGCGCCCCGCCCCGCCATGCAGGCTGGCCAGCGCACGGCGCAGCGGCCCGGGCAAAAAGGGCCGTGGAAAGGCGCCGCCATGCCGCCGCCGGGCCTTTCGGAAAGCGCCCGGATACAGCTTTCAGGAATGATGGCAGGCGGACAGCGACAGGGACTTTTGCAGGCCGTGCTGATCGGTCTCGCCCGCTTCCCCGACCAGATTTCACGCCATGCCGAGGCGCTTTCCAGCCTCGCCCGGAACGCCTCTGAAACGGCTGCTGCCATTGAATCACTGTTCGAGCTTGCAGAAACGCTTGATTCGCACGGCGCAACCGCCATATGCAACGCGCAAGGCCAACCTGCCCCGCCGGCAGATATCCGCTACGCCTTTCTTGATGAAGGCAACGATCCCGGCGCTGCGTGCGAGGAACTGGCTGAAGCTGTGTCGCTGCTGGTCGAACGGCCGGCGTTGGAGGCTGCGCTTGCGGCCACGATTGCCCGTTTCGAAAACGATCCCGAAGGGTCGTTTGCGGAACAGACCCGCCTGCGCGCACAGCTCATGGCAGTAGAAGAACGGCTCAAGGCCTTCGGGCGTCGCAAGGCGGCACCGTTGGCAACGGATAACGATACCGCCTGACGGGCGGTCATGGGATTAACGGGTGGCAAGCACGCTGTGCGCACGGCGGCAGGCCTCCCCCACAACGGAAACGTGACGAAATATGGCCGAGAAGGAAGATGCCCCGCTGATCGATCTGAATGATTCTTCGATCAAGAAGCTCATCAGCAAGGCAAAAAAACGCGGCTATGTCACCTATGACGAGCTTAACGAGGCCCTGCCCTCGGGCGAGATGAGCCCGGACCAGATCGAGGACATCCAGACCGCTTTGTCGGAAATGGGCGTGCAAATCGTGGAAAGCGATGAAGACGCCGAAGCCGAAGGCGAAGGCGAAGAGCGCGAATCCGAAGACGCTGTCGCCGACGATGAAGACGATGACGACGACGATGATGGCGATAAGAAGGGCCCGGCCAAGGATGCCCGTGCTGCCAATCGCAAGCTGGCGACGGGCGAACGCACCGATGATCCGGTGCGGATGTACCTGCGCGAGATGGGCGCGGTCGAACTGCTCAGCCGCGAAGGCGAAATCGCCATCGCGAAGCGGATTGAAGCCGGGCGCGACATGATGATCATGGGGCTGTGCGAAAGCCCGATCACCTTCCACGCGATCATCCACTGGTCCGAAGCGCTCAACAACGGCGATATGCAGCTGCGCGAGATCCTCGATCTTGACGCGATGCTTTCGAAGGAACCGCCCGCCGACAAGATGGCCGAGGGCGCCGAGGACGACGACGACGACGGCGAAATCTCGGAAGCCACCGCCGGCCCGACCATCCGCGAGGACGACGAAGTCGCCGACGAGCCCGAAGCCGACGCTGACGAGGATGAGGACGGCGAAGGCCGCCCCAAGCGCGAAGAGGAAGAGGAGGAGGACAACACCCTCTCCCTTGCGCAGATGGAAGCGGCGCTGAAGCCCGAAGCGCTTGAGCGTTTTGCGCGCATCACCTCGCTGTTCAACGCCTTTGAAAAACTTCAGGGCGAGCGGGTCGAAACCCTGGCTCTGGGCAACGCCTTCCCTGCGGCCAAGGAAGCCAAGTACGAAAGCTTGCGCGAAGAACTCACCGCCGAAGTTGAAAGCGTGCAGTTCCACGCGACCAAGATCGAATTCCTGGTCGACAATCTGTATGCCTTCAACCGCCGCTTGACGACGCTGGGCGGGCAGATGCTGCGTCTGGCCGAGCGTCACAAGGTCAAGCGCGTCGACTTCCTCAATGCCTATGTCGGCAACGAGATGGACGATGCGTGGATCAAGGAGCGCGCCAAGAAGGACAAGAAGTGGGCCGCCTTCGCCGAGCGTGAAGAGGACGCGATTGAGCGCATCCGCAGCGAAATTGCCGATATCGCGGCGCAGACCGGCATGAGCCTCCCCGAATTCCGCCGCATCGTGAACATGGTGCAAAAGGGCGAGCGCGAGGCGCGCATCGCCAAGAAGGAAATGGTCGAGGCGAACCTGCGTCTGGTGATCTCGATCGCCAAGAAATATACGAATCGCGGCCTGCAATTCCTTGATCTCATTCAGGAAGGCAACATCGGCCTGATGAAGGCGGTCGACAAGTTCGAATACCGCCGCGGCTACAAATTCAGCACCTACGCGACGTGGTGGATCCGGCAGGCGATCACCCGGAGCATCGCCGATCAGGCGCGCACCATCCGTATTCCGGTGCACATGATCGAGACGATCAACAAGCTGGTGCGCACAAGCCGGCAGTTCCTGCACGAGGAAGGCCGCGAGCCGACCCCGGAGGAAATGGCGCAGCGCCTCTCCATGCCTTTGGAGAAGGTGCGCAAGGTGATGAAGATCGCCAAGGAACCGATCAGCCTCGAAACGCCCATCGGCGACGAGGAAGACAGCCATCTGGGCGATTTCATCGAGGACAAGAATGCGATCATCCCCGTGGATGCCGCGATTCAGGCCAACCTCAAGGAAACCGTCACCCGCGTGCTGGCGTCTCTCACCCCGCGCGAAGAACGCGTGCTGCGCATGCGCTTCGGCATCGGGATGAACACCGATCACACGCTGGAAGAAGTCGGCCAGCAGTTCTCGGTCACCCGTGAACGTATCCGCCAGATCGAGGCGAAGGCGCTGCGGAAGCTCAAGCATCCCTCGCGCAGCCGCAAGATGCGGTCGTTCCTGGATCAGTAAGGCAGTCAACGCAGGTTTCGGCTCAGTCACGGGCCGGAACCTCTTTTCTGCTTCCTGCTCTCAGCTCTTTTTGTCAGGCAGCGACTCGCGCTTGATCGCTGCCAGATCCTCCAGTTCCTGCTCGCTCATCGAATCCGCCATGGCCTTCGATGCGCCCCTTAAGCTTTTCTTCGGGGTCTCGCCGCGTTTGGCGGACAGCGCCGCTCCGGCGGCTTTTTGCTGGGCCTTCGATTTGGCTGGCATCGCACGTTCTCCTGTTCGCTAGGGCACACCAATCCAGGATGCGGGCAAAGGCGGCCATAACCTGCATCACCTGCAAAACCGCCGGTCGAAAAGCCTCGGCCAAGGGGTGGAGAATCGCTGCCCCTGCGACTATGGGGGCACCATGCGTATTGCCATAGCCTCAGATCACGCCGCGACCGAGCTTAAGGCGGAACTCGCCGAATGGCTTATCGAAGAAGGCCACGATGTCGCCGACCTCGGGCCTGAACCGGGCGTCAGCGTCGATTACCCGGATTACGGCTACCGCCTTGCCGAAATCATTGCCGAAGGCACCGTCGAATTCGGCGTGGCCCTGTGCGGCAGCGGGATCGGTATTTCGATCAGCGTCAACCGCCACCCTCAGGTGCGCTGCGCGCTGGTTTCAGAACCGCTGTCGGCCGCCCTCGCCCGCGAACATAATGATGCCAATTGCATCGCTATGGGCGCGCGGCTCGTAGGGATAGAAATGGCCAAGTCGTGCGTTGCCACATTTCTAGATACCGAATTCGCCGATGCCGGCGATCCGGCCGGACGCCACCAGCGCCGCGTCGGCAAGCTTGGCAAGCCCCCGTTCCAGCCCGATCATATCGAGACCCATCAATGAGCACCGCCCCTGCCGATTTCACCGCTCGTCATGCTGTCCAGTCGATGGAAGGCTTCTGGCATGATGATCTTGCCACGGCCGATCCCGAAATCGCAGCGGCAGTGACAAAGGAACTCGCCCGCCAGCGCGACAAGATCGAGCTGATCGCGTCGGAAAACATCGCGAGCCGCGCCGTGCTGGAAGCAGCAGGCAGTGTGTTCACCAACAAGTACGCCGAAGGTTATCCGGGCAAGCGTTACTATGGCGGCTGCGACTATGCCGACGTGGTAGAAATGCTGGCAATTGACCGCGCCAAGCAGTTGTTCGGATGCAATTTTGCGAATGTGCAGCCGAATTCCGGGTCGCAGATGAACCAGGCCGTGTTCCTCGCGATGCTCAATCCGGGCGACACCTTCATGGGTCTGGATCTCAATTCGGGCGGGCACCTTACCCATGGCTCGCCCGTCAATATGAGCGGCAAGTGGTTCAACGTGGTGTCCTACGGCGTGTCACGCGATAGCGAAACCATCGACATGGACGAGGTCGCCGCCAAGGCGCGCGAAAACAAGCCGAAGCTGATCATCTGCGGCGGCACCGCCTATTCGCGCACGTGGGATTTCCCCGCTTTCCGCGCGATCGCCGATGAAGTGGGCGCAATCCTGCTTTGTGACATGAGCCACATTTCCGGCCTCGTCGCAGGCGGCGCACACCCCTCGCCTTTCCCGCATTGCGACATCGTTACCTCGACCACCCACAAGAGCTTGCGCGGCCCACGTTCGGGTATCATCCTGTGGAATGACGAGAAGTACACCAAGCCGCTCAACATGGCGGTGTTCCCCGGCCTCCAAGGCGGCCCGCTGATGCACATCGTTGCGGCCAAGGCGGTGGCCTTCAAGGAGGCGCTCGATCCGTCGTTCAGCGAATATGCCCATCGCATCGTAGAGAACGCCCGCGCGCTTGCCGCAAGCCTTGAAGAAGCGGGCCTGCGGATCGTTTCCGGCGGGACCGATAACCACTCGATGCTGGTTGACCTAACGGCCAAGGACGTGACCGGCAAGGACGCTGAAAAGGGTCTCGATCGCGCCTGGCTGACCTGCAACAAGAACGGCATCCCCTTTGACAGCCGCTCGCCGTTTGTGACCAGTGGCATCCGTCTGGGAACCCCCGCCGGCACCACCCGCGGCTTCGGCCCAGATGAGTTCCGTACGGTTGGGAAGCTCATCGCCGAGGTCATTGAAGGGCTTGCCAAAAATGGCCCCGAAGGTGACGCACAAATCGAAGAAAGCGTGCGCCAGAGGGTCAGCGCGTTGTGCGCTGATTTCCCCGTCTATCCCGGTATGTGAGGAGCTTGCGTCTTGGATAAGGGACCGCGCCAGACCCCGGAATGGGTCGAAGATGCCAAGACCGAGATTTCGGGCATGGCCAAGGAAGGCCTCGGCCACCCTTCCAGCAAGCCGGTGCTGGCCGGTGCTGCCATCGGCGCGGTTGCTGCGGGGTTACTGCCGGTCGTGTCGTGGCCAATCGGCTTGATTGCCGGCGCGGGCTTCGCGCTTTATCAGAGAATAAAGAAATAACGATCTGAATGCGCTGCCCTTTTTGTGCTCACGATGACACGCAAGTCAAAGATAGCCGTCCGACCGAGGATAACGCCTCGATTCGGCGGCGTCGCCAATGTTCGTCGTGCGGCGCGCGCTTCACGACGTTTGAACGGGTGCAACTGCGCGAAGT
>JBEQBX010000053.1:0-20609 GCA_041639595.1 Porphyrobacter sp. | reverse complement strand
AAGGCGCTCGAACGCTATGGCTCGCCGGTCTATGTCCGGCATGAAATCGTGCACAACAAATACGTGGTCGAGGGGCTGAAGGCCAAGGGCGCGGTGTTCGTCGAGGAACTGGACGAAGTGCCCGATGATGCGCCGGTGGTGTTCAGCGCCCACGGTGTGCCCAAGGCAGTCCCGGCAGAGGCGAAGCGCCGCAAGCTGTTATATGTCGATGCCACCTGCCCGCTCGTGAGCAAGGTCCACCGTCAGGCCGAACGCCAGATCGAAAAAGGCCGCCACATCATCTTCATCGGTCACGAAGGCCACCCCGAAGTGATCGGCACCATGGGGCAGGTCGAACCGGGGCAGATGACGCTGGTGGAAACAATCGAGGACGTGGACAAGCTGCCCTTCGATTCCGACGAGGCACTTTCCTACCTCACCCAGACGACCTTGTCGGTGGATGACACCCGCGAAGTGATTCACGCGCTCGAATGGCGCTATCCCAATATCTCCGGCCCTCGGGCAGAGGATATCTGCTATGCCACCTCCAACCGGCAGGCCGCGGTGAAGGAGCTGGCCCATGATTGCGATCTGGTGCTGGTGATCGGTTCGCCCAATTCGTCGAACGCGTTGCGGCTGGTGGAAGTGGCCGAACGGCTGGGCACGCCGTCCAAACTGATCCAGCGCGCCAGCGAAATCGACTTTGCATGGCTGGAAGGGGTGGAAACGCTGGGCCTCACCGCCGGCGCTTCCGCGCCAGAAGTTCTGGTCCGCGAAGTGGTCGCCGCGCTGGCGCAGCACCGCACGATCCACGAACGCGAAATCACCGCCACCATTGAAAAAATGGTATTCAAGCTGCCGCGCCAGCTGACCGAATAGACCGGAGCGCTGGCGCTTGGCCGTCTATACCCATCTGGGCGCAGAAGACCTTGCCCGCCTGATCGCGCACTATGATGTAGGCGATCTGGTCTCGGCCAAGGGCATTGCCGAAGGCGTGTCCAATTCGAACTGGCTGGTGGAGACGACCGGATCAGGGGCGTCGGGCACGCGGTTCATCCTGACGCTGTATGAACGGCGGATCGATTACGCCGATCTGCCCTATTTCCTCGACCTGCTGGATCATCTGGCGGGCAAGGCCTGCCCCGTGCCGCGCACCATGCATGACCGCAGCGGAGCATCGTTCCGGATGGTGGAGGGCAAGGCGGCGGCGCTGATCGAATTTCTGCCCGGCGTCTCCCCCACCCGCCCCACGCCCGCACAGGCACGTGAGCTCGGCGCGGTGCTGGCGAACCTGCACCTTGCCGCGCAGGATTATCCCCGCACCCGCGCCAATGCCATGGACTTTGCCGCGACGGCCGCCATCCTTGATGCCTGCGGGGCGCCAGCGCTGGGCACCATTGATCCCGCCCTTCCCGCGATGCTGGATCACGCCCGAGCCGCCGCCGCGCTGGACCTTGCGTCATTGCCCCGATCCCAGACCCACACCGATCTGTTTCCCGACAATGTCCTGATGCTGGGCGACCGGGTGACGGGGCTGATCGATTTCTATTTCGCCTGCACCGGGCCGATGGTGCTGGATCTGGCAGTGACCCATGCTGCGTGGTGTTTTGACGCGGCCAATGCCTACCGCCCGGATTGCGGAGCGGCGCTGATCGAGGGTTATCAAAGCGTGCGCAGGCTGGACCCTGCCGAGCGCGCGCTGTTCGCCGATGTCGCCAAGGGCGCCTGCCTGCGGTTCGTCGCCAGCCGGGCGGAAGATTGGCTCGACACACCCGACGATGCGCTGGTCACGCGCAAGGACCCGATGCAATTTGTGGATCGCTGGCGCTTTTACGATGCACATGGCGCGGGGCTGCTTGCAGGCTGAGCCGCAGGCGGCCAAGGCGGGCGGATGACACAGGTCGACATCTTCACCGACGGGGCATGCAAGGGCAACCCCGGCCCCGGCGGCTGGGCCGCAATCTTGCGCAGCGGCGGGCACGAAAAGGAGCTGGTCGGCGGGGAGCCGGAAACAACCAACAACCGCATGGAGATGACCGCGGTGCTGCGCGGCCTGACCGCGCTGAAAGAACCCTGCACCGTCACCGTCCACACCGACAGCCGCTATGTCATCGACGGGATGACGCAGTGGATTTTCGGCTGGCAGAAGCGCGGGTGGATGAATGCGGCAAAAAAGCCGGTCGCCAATGAAGACTTGTGGCGCGAGTTGATCGCCGCCGTCCGGCCCCACAAGCTGTCGTGGCAATGGGTGAAAGGCCATTCCGGCCATCCTGAAAACGAACGCTGCGACGCGCTGGCCAGCGCGGAGGCGGCGCGGCAGGCGGCGGTCGGATAAGGCCCGCCGCGCGCTAATCAGCTGTTATCTTCAACGTCGGCAGCAGGGCCGTTCTTCTTGATCGAATCGATGGCGTTCTGCGCGCTCGACTTGCTGGAGTATCCTTGGGTCGAGAACATCACTTCCGAATTGTACTTGAAACGCACCCGGAATTCACCGGCGTTGTCCTTGTAGATTTCAAACTTGTGCGCCATTTCAGACCCCTCGCTTTAGTTAACACAAGTTAGCTAAATGACAGATCGCCGGCCGCTTGCCTAGACCGTTTGCGGCTGCCCCGCAGACGCGAATCGCACAGGCGCATAGCTGGCGGCTTCAATCCCGGCGGTCATTGCATCCGCCCCCTGTCCCAGCACTAATTGCGCTCCCAGCCGGGCAGCGGCAGGCGCAGTCTGAATGCCGAAACCGCCCTGCCCGGCAAACCAGAAGAACCCGTCCGCGCCTGCATCAAAACCGTAAACCGGCATCCGGTCAGGCGCGAAACTGCGCAAGCCCGCCCAGCGCCGCTCGACCGCGGCGATGCGCCAGTCGGTGACATTATGGAAACGGTCGATGGCCACGGCGACATCCCATTCTTCTGGCGCGGCATCACAGGGGGCAGATGGTATCTCGTCATGCGGGGACAGCCACAGGCGGCCTGCGTCCGGTTTGAAATAAAAACCGCCGCCGATGTCCAGTACCAGCGGCAGATCGGCAGGCGCCTGCGGTTCGACCCGCAGTACCGCGACTGTGCGGCGGAACGGCGCGATGCCGACCGGGCGAACGCCCGCGGCCTGCGCCACTGCGTCCGCCCAGGCACCGGCGGCGTTGACGATGGTGGCGGCCCGCCATGTCTCTCCCCGTTCGCAACACATCGTCCACACGCCATTATCCCGCGTGAGGCCCGTCACCCGGGCGCGTGTCGCAATCTCGACCCCGTGCCGCCGTGCCGCGCCGAGGTAATGCTGGTGCAATCCCGCAACGTCGATATCCGCGCAGGCGGGCTGATACAGCGCCTCGCTCCATTCCGGTCGGATGTGCGGCACGCGCGCCGCCAGCGCGGGGGGGGCAAGCGGTTCGATCTCCACGCCCGTGCCCGCATAGCTGGCGCGGAAAGTATCCATTGCTGCGCGGTCTTCTGCCCGCCCGATATACAGCGCGCCGCGCGGGGTGAGGAAACCGTGGTCGGCCAGATAAGCGCCCGATGCGCGGGTCAGCGGCACCACGCCGGGGCCGCCGTAACATTCCTCGTAAAAGGCGGCGGATCGTCCGGTGGCATGATACCCCGGCGCGTCCTCCGCCTCGATCAGCAGCACGCGCGCATGGGGGGCAAGCTCGGCAGCGATGCTGGCCCCTGCCATCCCGGCGCCGATTACGGCGATATCGTGGATCATGCAGCTTGCGCAGCGCGCGGCGCCACGCGGTCGAGGAAGCCGGTGATCGCGGTCATGATCCGCGACCGCACGGCATCGCCTTCGCGCAGGACTTCGTGATGGGCTTCCGCGCCCAGCGCCAGCAGCTCACCCTTGGGCAGGCGCGCAGCGGCCCTGAGATTGGCCGGATGGCTGACCAGCTTGTCGGACGATGTCGAGATCATCAGCACCGGCATGTCCAGCGCCTCCAGCGCACCCAGCGCCTCCAGCCGCAGCCATGATGCATAGGCCCGTTCCAACCACCGCCAGCTGGCCGGGCCCATCACCAGTTCGGGCCGGTGATCGCGCCACCACACTTCATCGGCATAGCGATCGGGATCATGGGTGAGCAGATCGGCACGGCCCGATGGCAGTTCGCCGGGCTTTTCGCTCCATTTCCACGCCTGCCGCGTGGGATCGCCGATCCGGCACATCGCCTGCGCGACCTTGTGCAATATCGTCAAAGGCAGCGGCGGGCCGGCCATCCCGGTCATCGGCGCGCTGAGAATGACGGCATCGGGGGCCACCCGCTTGTCCACCAGCGCGCGCAGCGCCAGATGTCCGCCCATCGAATGCGCGGCGAGCACATGCGGCCCCGGTGTTTCGGCCACCCAGCGTTGCCAAAGCAGCGCCAGATCATCGATCCAGATGCCGAAATCGGCGACATGGCCGGTCACCGCATCCTTGCCCAGCCGCCCCGATCCGGCCTGCCCGCGCCAGTCCGATGCGGTGACCCGCCATCCGGCGCGGTGCCATTCTTCCAGCGTTTCGAGGTATTTTTCATAGAAATCGCCGCGTCCGGGCAGGAACAGGATCGAGCCCCGCAGCCCCCCGTCCGCCGGTTCCGCGGCGCCGGGCCAGTCGATCCGGCGGATCATGTGCCCATCATCCGCAGCCCATGTCGATTCCTGCGCATGGGGCGGTATCGCCCTGCGGTCGATCATCCCGGCAGCCCTTTCAACAGCAGTCGCAAGTCAGAGAGTTTGGTTACTATTTGGTAAGTCATAACCTGTAGCAGTGTCCCAATGAAGGACGGCCCATGCGGTGCGCAGGGCCATGTTCCGGGGGACGACACCGATGAATTCCATTTCCTACGGTCTGCTGATCGCCTTGGCAATCGCGCTGGTCTTTGCCGCATTCACCGATATGCGGCGGCGCCAGATCGACAATTGGCTGAACGCTGCGATCGCGCTGGCCGCGCCTGCTTTCTGGTGGGCGAGCGGGCTTTCGCTGTGGCCCGACGTGGCGATCCAGTTAGCGACCGCACTGGCGGCTTTCGCACTTCTCGCCGCGCTGTTCGCCTTCAAGGTGATGGGCGGCGGCGATGTAAAGCTGCTGACGGCGCTGGCGCTGTGGGTGCCTCCGTTCGAATTCATGCAATTGCTGCTGATCATGTCGCTCGCCGGCGGCGCGCTGACGATCATGCTGGTGTTCTGGCACGTCGCCCGCCGCCAGCGTGACCGCATCGCTGTGCCCTATGGCGTGGCCATCGCTTTCGGGGGTCTTTGGGTGCTTGCGGCCAATTATCTGCCGGGCGCAGCCATCGCAGCGCAAGCGGCATAACCCGATTTTAACCAGTCGGGGCTTACCCAACACAACCATACCTGCCCGTTTACAAACCTAGGGCGATTACGAGGGGGCTATTTGAGCCATGGATAGGAAGAAACTGGTTCTGCTGCTTGGCGCACTGATCGTCGCGATCGGGACCGCCTTTCTTGCACGCAGCATGTTCGCCGGAGGCGCGGCCCCCGATGCCAACGCAGCCGCCGTGCCCACCGGGCCGCGCGTGCTGGTCGCCAAGCGGGCGCTGACCGCAGGCACGATCATCACCGCCGATGCGCTGGGCTTCCAGCCCTGGCCCAAGGAACTGGTTCAGGACGCCTACTTCATTGAAGGCGAGGCCGACATGAACAAGCTGCTGGGCACTGTTGTGCGCTATCCGATCACCGCGGGTGAACCGGTCACGCAGGGTTCGATTGTCAGCCCCGGCGACCGCGGCTTCCTTGCCGCTGCGCTTGGGCCGGGGATGCGGGCCGTGACCGTGCCGGTGTCGGCGACGACCGGGGTGGCAGGCTTCATCTTTGCCGGTGACCGTGTCGATCTGGTGCTGACCCAGCAAATCGACGGTTCGGACGATTCCGCGCCGCTCAAGACCGCCGAAACGGTGCTGCGCAATCTGCGGGTGCTCGCCACCGACCAGACCGTGGAAAAGACCACCGATGAAAACGGCAAGACCGTGGTGACCGAATTCCGCACCGTCACGCTCGAAGTGACGCCCAAGATCGCTGAAAAGATCGCCGTGGCGCAAACCATCGGCACGATCAGCCTGGCGCTGCGTTCGCTGGCCGACAACCCGGCCGAACTCGAACGCGCAGTGGCAGCTGGCGATGTCCAGATCCCGGCGGGCGCCACGCCCGAACAGGAAGAAAAAATGCTGAAGGCCGCGATGTCGCGTCCGCTCGACAAGGGCACGACCTTTGTGACCGGCGGCGATGTCTCGCGCTTCCAGCGCACCACCGTGCCCCCGAAGACTTCGCCGCAGCAGCAATATTCGGCTCCGGCTGCGGCGGCGCCTGCAAGCGGCGGTTCGGGCGGCAATGCAGCGCCTGTTTACCGCGGTCCGAGCGTGCGGGTCACCCGCGGCAAGGAAACCACTGAAGAATCCGTCAGCGCCAAGGCCAATTCCGGGGCGATCGTGTCGGGCCAAGCAAGCGGCGTGCGCCGCGCCGGGCAGACCCTGCCCAGCGCCGGCATGACCGTGGTCTATTGAGGGAAGCCGGACCATGTCGATCAAGTTCAAGGGGGGTCAACCCATGACACGCAAATTCAAGATCAAGCTGCTGGTGGCTGCAATGGCCGCAGTGCCGATGACAGCAATGCCAACCGGTACCGCGATCGCACAGCAGATCGTCAGGCCATCGCAGGAAATCGTCCTGTCGATCGGCAAAGGCGAACTGGTGTCTTTGCCTGGCACGATGGCCGATGTGTTCGTCGCCAATGACGAAGTCGCCGATGTGCAGGTCAAATCGCAGCGCCAGCTGTATGTGTTCGGCAAGGCGGGCGGCGAAACCACCATCTATGCCAGCAATGAACGCGGCGATGTGATCTTCTCGGCCAATATCCGGGTCGGTTCGAACATCGGCAGCATCGACCAGATGCTGGCAATGGCCATGCCTGACGCCAAGATTTCGGTATCGACCATGGGTGCCAACACCGTGATGCTGACCGGCACAGTCGGCGCGCCCGATGATGCCGCCGAAGCTGAGCGTCTGGTCCAGGCGTTCCTGGGTAAGGATGCCAACGTCATCAGCCGCCTGCGCACGGCAACCCCGCTGCAGGTCAGCCTGCACGTGAAGTTCGCCGAAGTCAGCCGCAGCCTGCTGCGCGAGATCGGCGGCAACCTGCAAAGCTTCGACGCCACGGGGGGCTTCCGCTTCGGCGTCGGCACGGGCCGCGCCTTCACCACACCCGAAGTCAATGTGGCCGGCCCGCTGGCAAGCGGCAATGGCATTGCCCAGCCATTGCTGACACGGAGAATTCCGATCCTGCGTCCCGATGGTTCGATTGCGGTCGATCCTGAGACGGGTGCGGCCCTGTTCGAAACTCTCGAAATTGCCGGTGCAGGCGTCAACAGCAACGGCGGCACCACGCTGTCGGGTCTGGGCCGTTTGTTCGGCATGAACATGCTCGGCGCGATGGATCTGTCGGAACGGCTCGGTCTGGTGACCACCATCACCGAACCCAATCTGACCGCGCTGTCGGGCGAAACCGCAACCTTCCTTGCAGGCGGCGAATTCCCGATCCCGCTGGCGCAGGGCCTTGGCCAGGTGACGGTGGAGTTCAAGCAGTTCGGCGTCAGCCTCGCCTATACCCCGACCGTGCTTTCCAACGGCCGCATTTCGATGCGCGTGCGCCCCGAAGTGTCGGAGCTGTCATCGCAGGGATCGATCACGCTGAATGGCTTCCAGGTGCCGGCGCTGACCACGCGGCGGACCGAAACCACGGTTGAGCTTGGCTCGGGCCAAAGCTTCATGATTGCAGGCCTGATGAGCGCCAACTCGCAGAACCTGATCGACAAGGCACCCGGCGTGGGTGACGTGCCGATCCTCGGCAATCTGTTCCGCAGCCGCCAGTTCCGCAAAGGCGAAACCGAACTGGTGATTGTCGTCACCCCCTATCTGGTCAATCCGGTCGACGCCAAGGACATCAAGCTGCCCACTGACGGCTATCGTTCTGCCAACGAATTCCAGCAATTGCTGGGCTTCCAGAGCAATGCCGGCGTGTCGGGCGAACAGCGCCCCGGCCCTTCGGCGGCCCAGCCCGATGCCCCCGCGCCGCAGGTGAGCGCCGCCGATCCGGCAGCAATCGTCCCGGCCAACCCGGAAAAGCCGCGCCGCGCGGACAAGAAATCCCGCCGGCAGGAGCGTGAAGCCAACGCCGCTGCTCCGGGCTTCAGCCTCTAACATGAGAAAGGTGACTGCGATGCCGAATGCACGACAATCCCGGCTGGTACGCTTGCCTGCCCTCTCCTCCAGACTGGCGCTTGGTCTGGCGCTCGGCCTTGGCCTGGCGGGCTGCGGCGGAATGCCGACCAACACCTCGCTTTACAGCGTCAAGCAGCCGGTGGTGGAACGCACCAACATGGTGATGGATATCACCACCACGACATCGGGCCTGCCGATTTCGGAGCAGCAGCGTCTCAACGGCTGGTTCGAAACGATGGACCTGCGTTATGGTGACCGGATCGCCATCGAAAACCCGGGCCAGAACCCGGCCGTGACCGGAGCGATCCGCGATCTGGCGGCGCGTTACGGGTTGATGATCAGCGATACTGCGCCGGTTACCCCGGGCTATCTCCAGCCGGGCCAGGTGCGCGTGGTCATCACCCGCTCCACCGCCAGCGTGCCGGGCTGCCCCGACTGGTCGGCCAAATCCGACATGAATTACAGCAACGGCACAAGCCCGAACTTCGGCTGCGCGGTCAACAGCAACCTCGCTGCGATGGTGGCCGACCCGCAGGACCTGCTGGAAGGCAAAAAGGGTTCGGGCGAGACCGTGATCGCCACGTCGAACAAAGCGATCACGACCTATCGTGAAATGGAACCCACCGGCAAAGCCGGGCTGATGGAAGCTAGCGCTGGCGGCGGCGGCGGCAGCGGCGGCGGAGGAGGTAACTAAGCCATGAATGCTCCCTGGAAATCGGGCTTGCCCGGAAATCGCGACCCCTTCTCGGCCTATATCTGCGACGACAATGCGCTGGACGTGATCCGTCCTGTGGCGATCGAGCTCGGCTGGCAGCCGGAAAAGTGCAACAAGGGCGGCCTGCGCAACGCGGTGCAATCGCTTTCGGTTAGCGCCAGCCCGGCGATCCTGCTGGTCGACCTGTCGGAAAGCGGCGATCCGCTCAACGACATCAATGCGCTGGCCGAGGTGTGCGAGCCGGGTACGGTGGTGATTGCCATTGGCCAGGTCAACGACGTGCGCCTGTACCGCGATCTGCTGTCGAGCGGCATTCATGATTACCTGCTCAAGCCGCTTTCGGCGCAGCAGGTGCATGATGCGCTGAACCAGGCGCTGGCGGTGTTCATGTCGCCCAAGGCGGGTGATGCCGATGCGGCAAAGCGCCACATTTCGACGGCAGTCGTGGGTACCCGCGGGGGGGTTGGCGCATCGACTCTGGCAACGTCGCTGGCGTGGCTGTTCAGCGAACAGCACAAGTCGCCGACCGCGCTGCTCGATCTTGACGTCCACTTCGGCACTGCCGCACTGGCGCTTGATCTGGAACCGGGCCGGGGCCTGACCGACGCGATCGAAAACCCGAGCCGGATCGACCCGCTGTTCATTGAACGCGCCATGGTACGCGCCGGTGACCACCTGTCGATCCTGTCCGCCGAAGCCCCGATCAACCAGCCGTTGATGACCGATGGCGCTGCGTTTGTGCAGCTGGAGGACGAATTCCGTCAGGCCTTCGAAATGACGGTCATCGATCTGCCGCGCAACATGCTGATCAATTTCCCGCAGTTGCTGGCAGACGTGAACCTGGTGGTGCTGACCTGCGAACTCACGCTTGCCTCGGCGCGCGATACGATCCGGCTGCTGTCATGGCTTAAAAGCAACGCCAGCCACGCCCATCCGATGATCGTCGCCAACAAGGTTCAGCCGAGCCTCGCTGAAATCAGCAAGACCGATTTCGAAGCCTCGATCGAACGCAAGGTCGATTTCGTCGTGCCTTACGACATCAAGGCGGCGTCCAACGCGGCCAAGCTGGGTCAGGTGTTCGTCGATGCCAACCGGTCGAGCAAGGCAACCGCAGCCATGCGCCAGATCGCCGAGCGCGTGATGGGCGTAAGCACGGACGACATGGCGGCACTGGCGACGGAAAAGAAGTCGTTGCTGGGCAACTTCGACATCAAATCGATGCTGGCCAAGAAGCCCAAGGTCGATCTGGCCAAGGCCGACTGACGCAGATTGTCCGGGAGGGAAAGGAGCCGCACGTAGCCGCCCCCTTCCTGCCCGCCACGAGGTAACAATGAACCGCCGCAGCCCGGCGGATCAAGGCAGGACACGAGCCAATGGACTTTTTCCAAACCCTGCTCATCACGCTGGTGATCTTCGCCGTGCTGGTCGCGGGTTACGCGCTCGCCACCGGATCCGGGTCTGGCAAGGCGCAAAAGCGCCGGATGCAGGCGCTGCGCTATCGCCACTCCGAAAGCGTCGATGCAAAGGTTGACGCGCAGTTCAGGCGAGCCATCGCGGCCCGCAAGCCGAAGACCTACAAGGTTGCCGGATCAGGCTCGCGCACCGAAGCACTGGCCGTGCGGCTCAACCGTACCGGCAAGGCCTGGACCGTTTCACAATATGCCTATGCCTCGATCGGGCTTGCGCTGAGCATCGCGGTTGCGATCTTCGCATTGAGCCGGGCGCCGCTGTTGTCGCTGGGCGTGGGGCTGTTCATCGGTGCGGGCATCCCGCACATGGTGGTCAACTTCCTCATCAACAAACGCACCAACCAGTTCATCACCAAATTCCCCGACGGGATCGAGTTGCTTGTCCGCGGCCTGCGTTCCGGCCTGCCGGTGACCGAAACGCTCGGCATCGTCGCGACCGAAGTGCCCGGCCCCGTCGGCTTCGAATTCAAGACGGTGATCGACCGCATCAAGGTCGGCAAGACCATGGAAGACGCGTTGCAGGACACTGCCGACAAGCTTGGCATTGCCGAATTCAACTTCTTCACCATCACTCTGGCCATCCAGCGCGAGACGGGGGGCAACCTTGCCGAAACGCTGTCGAACCTCGCCGACGTGCTGCGCAAGCGCGGACAGATGAAGCTGAAGATCCGCGCGATGAGCTCGGAATCCAAGGCATCAGCCTATATCGTCGGCTCGCTGCCCTTCCTGGTGTTTGGCGCGATCATGTACATCAATCCCACCTACATGAGCACCTTCTTCACCGACGAGCGTCTGATCGTCGCCGGACTGGGCGCGGGCGTGTGGATGGGCCTCGGGGTGTTCATCATGGCCAAGATGGTCAACTTCGAGATCTGACGGCAGGGGACAGAGCACCATGATCAACCAAGCTGCCGGACCGACTCTGCTCGGCTTCGATGTTATCCTTGTCGGCACCATGCTGGTCGGCATGGCCGCCTTTGCGGTGATGCTGGCGATCTACGCCGCCATCACGATCCGCGACCCGATGGCCAAGCGCGTGCGCGCGCTGGAGGCACGGCGTGACGCGCTCAAGGCGGGGATTGTCATCTCCGGCTCGAAAAAGCGCAACTCGCTGGTGCGCCGCACCGATACGACTGACAAGGTCAAGAACAGCCTCGACCGGCTGAATGTCCTCCAGGACAGCCAGATCAAGATCATCCAGCAAAAGCTGGCGCACGCGGGTTATCGCAACAAGGAACTCGCAGTGCTGATCATCGGCTTGCGGGCAATTCTGCCGGTGATTGTCGGCGGGTTGATGGGCCTGCTCATCTACGTCGTCGAATTCTGGCCCGACTGGGGCCCGATGACCCGGCTAGGCGCTTTCGCGATGTCGGTGTTCCTGTCCTACAAGGGGCCGGAGCTGTATCTTTCCAACAAGGCGACCAAGCGCACCAAGGAAATCCAGAAGGGCCTGCCTGACGCGCTCGACCTGCTGGTGATCTGCGCCGAAGCCGGTCTGACGGTCGATGCCGCCTTCAACCGCGTCGCCAAGGAACTGGGCCGCGCCTATCCCGAACTGGGTGACGAATTCGCCCTGACGGCGATCGAACTCAGCTTCCTCAACGAACGCCGCATGGCCTTCAACAACTTTGCCTACCGGGTGAATCTGGAAGCGGTGAAGGGCGTGGTGACGACCATGGTCCAGACCGAACGTTACGGCACCCCGCTTGCCTCGGCGCTACGCGTGCTGTCGGCGGAGTTCCGCAACGAACGCATGATGCGCGCCGAAGAAAAGGCCGCGCGTCTGCCGGCAATCATGACCATTCCGCTGATCGTGTTCATCCTGCCCACGCTGTTCGTGGTCATCCTTGGCCCGGCGGCCTGTTCGATCTCGGACAACCTTGTGAACAACCAATAAGACCGGACACCAAGTCTGGCGATCGGCGGGGGCCGGAGCGGGTTAATCCTGCTCCGGCCCTTCGCGTGTGTTACCAGCCAGCCCCGTCGCGCGCACGCGCAGTCCGGACAGCAGGCGGCGCAGCATCGCTTCTTCGCCAGGCGCCAGTCCCGCAAGCAGTTCGCGCTCGGTCGCGCGGGCCAGCGGCATCACCTCGGCATGGATCGCCCGCCCCTCACCCGTCAGCGCCAACAGGTGCGAGCGGCCATCGCCCGGATTGGGCACCCGCGCGATCAGTCCGCGTTCCTCCAGCACCTTGACCGCGCGGTTGACCGCCACCTTGTCCATCACGGTCGCTGCCGTCAGGGCGCGCTGGGTCATGGTACCGCCGGCCGCTTCGGCATCACCCAGCACCGCCATCACCCGCCATTCGGGTATTTTCAGGCCGAACCGCCTGCGATAGCGTTCAGCAATCAATGCGCTTACCGCGTTGGATGTGACCGACAGTTGGTAGGGCAGGAAACCGGCCAGATCCCCCGCCCCGCCACCGGCGTCTTCGGCGTCATTCATAAGGGCGTTCATCCCACCACGGGTAGAAACCGGGCATATCGGCGCTGACCTTGCCGGGATACATGGCTTTGCGTTTTTCGAGGAAGCTGGCGATGCCCTCTTTCGCGTCGGCCCCGCGGCTGAGGCGGTAAATGGCGCGGCTGTCGATCTTGTGCGCTTCCATCGGGTGATCCGCGCTCATCAGGCGCCACATCATTGCCCGCGTCATCGCCACCGAAATGGCCGAAGTGTTGTCGGCAATCTCGCGCGCGATGCCCTGCGCGGCGTGGAGCAGATCTTGCGGCGCGTGGACCGATCGCACCAGACCGCCCGCCCTGGCTTCATCGGCATCGAAGATCCGCCCGGTGTAACACCATTCCAGCGCCTGCTGGATGCCGACAAGGCGCGGCAGGAACCAGCTTGAGGCAGCTTCCGGCACGATTCCCCGCCGCGCAAACACAAAGCCGTAACGCGCCGTGGTGCTGGCCAGGCGGATGTCCATGGCCAGCTGCATTGTCGCGCCAACACCGACCGCGACACCGTTGCAGGCGGAAATGAGCGGCTTTTTCGATTCAAACAACCGCAGCGTCAGCAAGCCCCCGCCGTCGCGCACCTTGGGATCGGACAGATCGGAAACTTCGGTCGGGTCGGAAAAGATTTGCCCGCCGCCTTCGGGCGTCAGATCGGCACCCGCGCAGAACGCGCGCTCGCCCGATCCGGTGAAGATCACCGCCCGCACCGCGTCATCGGCGTCGATATCATCCATCGCCGCCATGATCTCCTGCCCCATGGTGCGGGTATAGGCGTTCATCTTGTCCGGGCGGTTCAGGGTAATGGTGGCAATGCCATCGCCCTTGGTGACGATGATCTGGGTGTATTGGGTCATGTATCCCTCTCCTGATATGCCGTCTGTGATGCCACGCTGCGGCCAAAAGAAAACCCCCGCAAAAGCGAGGGCGCCCGCGCGCCTTGCCCGCCAGCAAACGAAACTCTAGGTTCGGATTGAATATGGGGGAGCAAACCATCCTTGATGCGGGCACGCGGGCAAAGCTGCGCGATCCGGCCTATTTCGATCTGCACCTTCAGGCAACTGCGGCCGTGCGGGCGGTGGGGCATTTGTGCTGGTATGATTCCCATTTCCTGCGCCGCTTGGCGATAGCCACGCGGTATCTTGAAGCGGTGCGGCCCGGTGCCCTGCCCGGATTTATTGAACTGTTGTCCGCTTTGCGGCCGCGCGACGGTTTTCGCGAAGTCGTGATGGACGATGTGTTCGACCCGGCAACGCGCGCCGAAATTATCTCCGTCAGCCGCATGGCACGGCCCGAACCGACACAGCAGCAGGCGGCGGAAAACGCGGACTTCGGGCGGCACGTCCTGTGGAATGTCCCGTTCTTTCTGGAATTGCAGGACCGGTTGCGCCCCCTGGTATCTGAGCTGGCAGGGCGCCCGCTCGTGTCGAGCTATAACTTTCTAAGCCTCTACGGTCCTGACGGAAAGTGCGACCTGCACATGGATCACGTCAATGCCATGTACACGTTTGACTACTGTATCGAGCAGGATGCGATCTGGCCGATCTATGTCAGCCGAGTGGTGGATTGGCCTTCGACGGGAAGGGATTTCGATCCTGCCCGGATCATCGCCGACCCTGATCTGGAGTTCCGGGAGCACTTGCTCGAACCGAACCGTGCGCTGCTGTTCAACGGCAGTTCGCAATGGCATTACCGCAACCCGAAGATCGCGGGCGGGTTCTGCAATCTTCTGTTCTTTCACTATTATCCGGAAGAGTGCGAGGCTCTGGTCGACCCGGCACGCTGGGCGGAGCAATCAGGGATCGCCGAACTCGTCCCGCTATGCGATTTGTTCCAGCATCCGGCGCGCGACGGGCTGGCCTGAAACCGATCGCCCCTCCCCCGCGCATGACGCGGGGAGAGGGGCTTGGCAACAATAGCCTTAGCGCGGGGCCATCCTGATGCCACCGTCAAGACGCACGTCTTCACCGTTGAAGTAGCCGGTTTCGATCATGGTCATGGCCAGCTTGGCATATTCGACCGGCATGCCGAGACGCTTTGGGAACGGCACAGATGCGGCCAGTGCATCGCGCACGTTCTGCGGCGCGGCGGCGAGCAGCGGGGTGTCGAAGATGCCCGGCAAGATGGTGTTGACGCGAATGCCTTCGTTCATCAGGTCGCGCGCAATCGGCAGGGTCATGCCGATCACGCCGGCCTTCGACGCGGAATAGGCCGCCTGACCGATCTGGCCGTCTTCGCCCGCAACCGACGCGGTGTTGACGATCGCGCCGCGCTCACCGAACTCGTCCATCGGGTCGAGGCTCATCATGCCTGCCGCCGACTTGGCGATGCAGCGGAAGGTGCCGATCAGGTTCACCTGAATGACGAAATCGAAGGCGCTGACCGGGAAGTGCTTGATCGAGCCATCTTCCTTCGAACGGCTGGCGGTCTTGATCGCGTTGCCGATCCCGGCGCAGTTCACAAGGATACGCTCCTGCCCGTGGGCGGCGCGGGCCTTGGCGAAACCGGCGTCCACGTCCTCGTCGCTGGTCACGTTGACCTTGCAGAACACGCCGCCGATTTCCGCGGCAAGCGCTTCGCCCTTTTCCTCGTTCATGTCGAAGATCGCGACCTTGGCGCCCTTGGCGGCCAGCGCACGCGCGGTTGCCGCGCCGAGGCCCGAGGCACCGCCAGTGACGACGGCGGGGGTATTGGCTGAAACTTCCATTATTCTCTCCTGATGATCAGATGTTGGCCGAAGCGGTCAAAGCCGCTCGATAATGGTCACGTTGGCGACACCGCCGCCTTCGCACATGGTCTGGAGACCGTATTTCTTGCCGTGGCGGTGCAGGCCATGAACCAGCGTCGCCATCAACTTGGTGCCGCTTGCGCCCAGCGGGTGGCCCAGCGCAATCGCGCCGCCGTGGACGTTGAGCTTCGCCGGATCGGCACCGGTGTGCTTGAGCCAAGCCAGCGGCACGGAAGCGAACGCCTCGTTGACTTCGTACAGATCGATGTCGTCGATGGTCAGGCCGGCGCGCTGCAGCGCGCGGTCGGTGGCGAACAGCGGTTCTTCCAGCATGATCACCGGATCGCCCGCGGTCACGGTCAGGTTGTGGATGCGCGCCAGCGGGGTGAGGCCGTGAGCCTTCAGCGCCGCTTCCGACACCACCAGCACCGCCGACGAACCATCGCAGATCTGGCTCGCCGAAGCTGCCGTCAGCGCGCCATCGGGCGAGATCAGCTTGACCCCCGCAATCCCTTCCAACGTTGCATCGAAGCGGATGCCTTCGTCGATAGCGTGGAACTGCGTGCCTTCCGCGGTTTCGACCTCGATCACCACGATCTCGCGCTCGAAAGCCCCGGCCTTGGTCGCAGCAATCGCCTTTTCGTGACTGCCCAGCGCAAACCGGTCCAGATCGTCCTTGGTGAAGCCGTGCTTCTTCACGATCATTTCGGCGCCCATGAACTGGCTGAAATTGATGCCGGGGAACTTCGCCTCGATCCCATCGGCCTTGTGGAAGAGGCCTTCCTTCATGTGCAGCGTGACGTTGGAGCCCATCGGCACGCGGGTCATGCTTTCGACGCCACTGGCGATCACCACGTCCTGCGTGCCGCTCATCACGGCCTGGGCTGCGAACTGGATCGCCTGCTGACTGGAACCGCACTGGCGGTCGATGGTGACAGCGGGAGTGGACTGCGGGAGCAGCTTGGAGGCGAGCACCCCCATGCGGCCCACCTGCATCGCTTGCTCGCCCGCCTGACTGACGCAGCCGGTGACCACGTCGTCGATCGCTTTGGGGTCGATCCCGCTGCGCTCGACGATGGCATCGAGCGACTTGGCCAGCAGGTCGACCGGATGCACGCCGGCCAGACGGCCGCCGCGGCGACCACCGGCAGTGCGGACGGCCTCGACAATGTAAGCTGTGGTCATGAACCTCTCCTCTTCCTCAGCCCGGTAGCGGTCGCGCAGAGTCAATTCAGTTGCGCATCGCCACTCGCTTGCTGCCCCGCCTATTCAAGGCCCGAGCCCAAATCAAGCGATCAAAATAATCGCGGCGCCTGCCACTTGAACGGAACGCGCGATCTTCAGACTGTTGCAGATATAATACATGGCAGATGCAAAGCGCTGCTCTCCCGCGACAAGGCTTTGCACCGTCCCTGCACTTGGCCCATCGGACATCGCTGGAGGGGGCTGTTTGGCGCAATTTGTCAGACGCCCTTGACGTTTGAAGTGTCAATTGACTGGGTCAAACCTAAGGAGAAGACCACCATGAAGAAGCACGCGCTTCTGAAAGCCGGTGCGGCAACCGCCGTTATCGCGCTCACCGTCGGCGCACCTGCCTTTGCGCAGGATGCCGATGTTACCACTGATACTGCCGCAGCCAGCGAAGAAACCGTTCAGGCGATTGTCGTCACCGGTACGCGTCTGCGCTCGCCGAACCTTGAATCGGCCAGCCCGGTTACTGTTGTGACCGCCGAAGAATTCGCCCTCACCGGCACCACCCGTACCGAAGATCTCATCAACTCGCTGCCGCAGGTATTCGCTAGCCAGGGTGGCAGCGTGTCGAACGGCGCGACCGGTACGGCCACGCTCGACCTTCGCGGCCTCGGCGCCGAACGCACCCTGGTGCTGGTCAATGGTCGCCGTCTGATGCCGGGCACGCCCAGCACCTCGGCTGCCGACATCAACGCCATCCCGTCTGCGCTGATCGAACGCGTTGACGTGCTGACCGGCGGTGCTTCGTCGGTGTATGGTGCCGACGCCGTTTCGGGCGTTGTCAACTTTGTCCTCGACACCGATTTCGAAGGTTTCAAGGTCAACCTCAACTACGGTGTCTACAATCACCAGAACCGTTCGGGTTCCGACATCCTCGGCGCGCTTGACGCCCGTCGCTTCGGCTACCCCACCGGCATGGTCACCGATGGCGGCACCTTTGACGGCACCGTTGCATTCGGCAGCAGCTTTGACGACGGCCGCGGCCGGGTCACCGCCTATGCCGGCTACCGCAAGATCGATCCGGTTCTGCAGGCTCGCCGCGATTACTCGGCTTGCTCGCTGCAGGCGACCAGCTTCACCTCGGTTCAGGCTGGCGGACGCGCATACAACTGCGGCGGTTCGGGCACCTCGGCCACCGGCACGGTGTTCTTCAACGAAGGCTTCGGCGCGGACTTCACCTCGACCCTCGCCCAGTTCGGCCCCAACCGCACGCTGCTGCCCGGCACCACGCCGTTCAATTTCGGCCCGCTGAACTACTTCCAGCGCCCGGATGAACGTTACACCGCAGGCGTGTTCGCGGACTACGAAATCTCCAGCGCGATCAAGCCGTACATGGAGTTCATGTTCATGGACAACCGTACGGTTGCCCAGATCGCTCCGTCGGGTAACTTCGGCAACACCCTGTCGATCAACTGCGACAACCCGCTGCTGGGTGCCGGTCAGCGCGGCGAGCTGTGCAACAGCGCCAACCTGCTGGTCAGCCCGCTGCCGGGCAACGCCTTCATCGTCACCGGCAACGTCGCCGCTGAAAACGCCGCCCGTGCGGCGCGCAACATCGGCGAACCGCAGCTGCCGACCACGGCGTTCAACTTCCTCGATCCGTTGACCGGTGCCCAGTATCAGCGCGGCTTCGCACAGATCCTGCGCCGCAACGTCGAAGGCGGTGCACGTCAGGACGATCTGCAGCACGTCAGCTATCGCGCCGTTATCGGTGTGAAGGGCGATCTGTCGCCGGCCTGGTCGTATGACGCCTTCTACCAGTATGGTCGTAACAACTACGCCCAGACCTACCTGAACGACTTCTCGGTCGTGCGCCTCAACCGCGCGCTCGATGTCGTGAATGGTCCGGGCGGTACGCCGGTTTGCCGTTCGACGCTCGATGGTTCGGATCCGAACTGCGTGCCTTGGGACATCTTCTCGCCGGGCACCGTCGCGCCGACCGCGGCTTCGGTCCAGTACCTTTCGACCCCGGGCTTCTCGCGCGGGATCGTCAGCCAGCAGGTGGCTAACGCCTTCGTGTCCGGTTCGCTGGGTGAATACGGCCTTCAGTCCCCCTGGTCCGACCAGGGCGTCGATGTCGTGTTCGGTACCGAGTATCGCAAGGAAAGCCTCGAGTTCAACTCGGACACTGCCTTTGCGACGGGTGACCTTGCCGGTCAGGGCGCGCCGACTCTGCCGGTTGCTGGCAGCTTCAGCGTGACGGAATTCTTCACCGAAGTCCGTGTTCCGATCGCTCAGGACAGCTGGGTCTATGACTTCACCGTCACCGGCGGTTACCGTTATTCGGACTACAGCACCGGCAACACCACTGACACGTACAAGATCGAAGGCGAATTCGCCCCGGTCCGTGACATCCGCATCCGCGGCGGTTACAACCGTGCTGTCCGTGCGCCGACCATCCAGGATCTGTTCGCGCCGAACCGCGTTGCGCTCGACGGCTCGGCCGATCCCTGTTCGGACCGCGTGCTCACCGCCGCAGACGTGGGCTGTCTCGCCCAGGGTCTGTCGGTTGGTCAGTTCGTTGCTCCGAACCCGGCTGAACAGTACAACGGTCAGATCGGTGGCAACATCAACCTGTCGCCTGAAATCGCCGACACCTACACCGCCGGTGTGGTGCTGACCCCGACCTTCCTGCCGGGCTTCAGCGCATCCTTCGACTACTTCAACATCTCGATCGCCGACGCCATTCAGGGCATTGGCGCCGATGAAATCGTCGAAGAGTGCACCAACACTGCCGATCCGTTCTTCTGCGGCCTCATCAACCGCGATCCTTCGGGCTCGCTGTGGCGTTCGGCTGCCGGCTTCGTGACCAACGTCACGCAGAACATCGGCTCAGTGAAGACTTCGGGTGTTGACGCGAACATCGCCTACAGCACTCCGATCGGCGATGCCGGCACCCTGAGCCTCAACTTCGTCGGCACGTGGCTGAACGAACTGAGCACCAACTCGGGCATCCCGGGCACTGAAGACATCGATTGCGTTGGTCAGTACGGCAATATCTGCGGTGCTCCGAGCCCGGAATGGCGCCACCAGGCCCGTGTCGGCTTCAACATGCGTAATGGTCTGGGTGCGACGGTGCGCTGGCGTTACTTTGACGGGGTCGACTTCGACTCCCTCACGGCAACCACCCAGCCGGGTATCGCGGGCTTCGATGCGGTCAACTACTTCGACCTCACGTTCACCTTCGATGCTGGCGACAACTTCAACTTCCTCGTCGGCGCGAACAACGTGTTCGACAAGGCACCGCAGACCACTGGCTCGCAGGCTTGCCCCGCGGGTGCGTGCAACGGTAACGTCTTCGCGCAGACCTATGATGCCCTCGGGCGTTATCTGTTCGCAGGCGTGACGCTTGATTTCTAAGCGTCAGCTTCGATAGACACGAGATGGCGGGCCGAAAGGTCCGCCATTTTCGTTTGGGGATGACCGCCCGCGTGCAAACCGCCGAAGCCCTCGACCGGATCGCCCGGTTCCCGATCAATGATCCGGCAACGGCGCTGGCTACGGGGCTGGCGCTGATCAACGGCGACCATTCCGAACGCCTGCTTCCGCTTGCCCGCCGCCTTGCCGGGTTGCATCCAGCCAGCGCCGAAGCGCAACAATTGCTGGGCTTGGCCGCGCGCGCCGCGGGCGAGAGCCTGATCGCCTGCGAAGCCTTCGCCGCAGCCGCCCGCGCCGCGCCGCTCAATCCTCTGATCGTCCATTCCCGCGCCCGCACCGCGATGGAGGCAGGCCTTCCCGCCGCCGACCTGTTCGCCGCGGCGGCCGCGCTCGCACCCAAGGATGGCGGCGTGCTGCAAGGCCATGCC
>JBEQBX010000052.1:0-20764 GCA_041639595.1 Porphyrobacter sp. | reverse complement strand
AGCAATGCCAAGCCCAGCACAGAACCCGGCAGGCCTCTCAATGTGAAAGCCTAGACGTAGGCGAGTAGTGAAGCACACTTGCCGGGTCGCTCGCCATAGCGGCGGGAGTAAGCGCACCCAATCCCCGCCACACGCCCAAGCATGGGCCTCCGCACATTCCTTGCCGATATGCTGGGCAGCACCGCCAGCACCACCCCGCGCCCCATGATGCGCGATGGCCTGACCAATGCCCTGACCGGGACCGGCACGCGCTTCGACCCGCGCTCCCACAACAGCTACGCGGCGCGCATCCTCTCGCAGCACGAGATTGCCAGCGCCTATTCGGCCAGCGGCCTCATGCGCAAGATCATCCGCATCCCCGCCGAGGACATGGTGCGTGAGTGGCGCACATGGACGGGCGGCGATGAGACCCAAATTGCCGCAGTCCACGACGCCGAGAAGCGCTTTGCCATCCCGCAAAAGGTCATGCAGGCCGAAATCTTGCGCGGCCTTGGCGGTGGGGCCTTCATCCTTGGCCTCCCCGGCGAGCCATCCCAGCCCGCGCCCGAGGGCGCGCCGCTTGCCTATCTTCATGTGGTCTCCCGCTGGCACCTGAGCTTTGCACAGCTCGAACAGGACGCCAGCAAGCCCGGCTATGGCGAGCCTGCGATGTGGTCGCTCACCAGCACCGGGGGCAATGTCGATCTGCACCCCTCGCGCGTCATCCCCTTCCGGGCCGATGGCAGCGCCTCCATGATTCTGCCCACGGTTGGCGGCGCGGATCAATTCTGGGGCGAGAGCCGCGTCCAGCAGGTGCTCGACGCGGTGCAGGATAGCGACCTTGCCCGCGCCAGCTTTGCCGCCCTCATCCACAAGGCCCGACTCCTGCGCATCGGCATTCCCGATCTGATTAGCCTGTCCGCGACTGCCAATGGTGAGGCTGCGGTCATGAAGCGTCTCTCTATTCTCGCGGCTGCCGAGAGCATTCACAACGCTACGATCTTCGATGCCGGTTCTGCGCAGGATGGCAAGGGCGGCGAGCAAATAGAAGACGCCGAATACTCCTTCGCGGGCGTCAAGGATGTACTCAACTCCTATGGCGAGTGGGTTTCCGCCATTGCCGACATTCCCGCCACCCGCCTTCTGGGGCGCGCGCCCGAGGGCATGAACAGCAGCGGCGACAGCCAGCAAAAGGATTGGAACAAGGCCATTCGCGCCCGCCAGACCCTTGAGCTTGCGCCGCTGATCGACCGGCTCGATAGGCACCTCCTCGCCTCGGCGGGCCGCGATCTGGGCCAAATGTCCTACGAGTTTGACCCGCTCGACACGCCCAGCGAGGCGGAGCGCGCTTCCATTTTCAAGACCGAGATGGAGGCAATCGAAAAGCTGCAACTGACCGGTGCCATTCCTGAGGAGGCGATGGCCAAGGGCGTGCAATCGCTCATGGTCGAACGCGCCTACCTGCCTGGGCTTGAAGCGGCACTGCTCGAAATGCCGGACGACGAGCGATATGGCGTCGAGCAGGCCGAGGATGATGAGGATCAAGACCCGCCGGGCAACGGCGCGGCAATCGAGGAGGGAGGTGAGCGTTTGCCAGCAGCAGATGCCATGCCGCGCCCGCTCTATGTGAGCCGCAAGCTGCTCAACGGGGCCGATCTGATTGCATGGGCCAAGGCCAACGGCTTTGAGGCCACGCTGCCCGCCGCCGATATGCACGTGACCGTGCTCTACTCCAAACAGCCCGTCGATCCGATGAAGATGGGAGAGACTTGGACGAGCGAGGAAAATGGCGGCCTCGACATCAAGCCCGGCGGCCCGCGTGCACTTGAGCGCTTCGACGGCGGCGCTGTCGTCCTGCAATTTGCCAGCTGGTCGCTTCAATCGCGCCATGAGCAGATGGTGCGCGAGGGGGCTTCGCGCGACTATCCCGAATATCTGCCGCACGTGACGCTCAGCTATGAAGCGCCCGAGGGCTTGGACCTTGCTGCCATCGTGCCCTACTCGGGCGAGTTGCGCTTCGGGCCGGAAATCTTTGCGCCGATCGATGAGGACTGGAAAGCCAAGATCGAGGAGGTCTAGGCCATGCGAATCCCCCTCGCCGCCATGGCCAAGCGCGCTCGCCCCGGCACGCGCCGCAAAGCGATCACGCTCCAGCCCATCAAACTGCCCGCCACCCGCGCCACAGACCTCTATCGCGCCGCCTATCTGCCCATCATCACGATCTGGCAGAATGCCTTGCCAGGCATCGAGGCCGAGTATGAGCGCAGCCTCGCCCAACTCCAAACCGACAGCGCCGCCACCCTTGAAACCGAGATCGAGCGCACAAGTAATCTGGCCGGCGCATTCATTCTAGCCGTTCGCACCCGCGTCGAAGGCTGGGCGCGGCTTGCCGAGGTATGGCACCGCGCCCGCTGGCGCCGCACAGTTCAAGCGGCGACTGCCATTGACCTTGCCACCCTCATCGGGCCGCAGGATGTGCGCGAGACGCTCGACACCGTGCTGGCGCGCAATGTTGGCCTTGTGCGCTCGGTTTCAGATGAGACGAGACAGCGCATCGCCGACGCAGTCTTTCGCGGTCTGCAAGCCCGCACCCCGCCGCGCACGGTGGGCAAGGAGATTGCCGAGGCCGTGGGCATGGGGCGAAAGCGCGCCTTGCGCATTGCGGCCGATCAGAACGTCAAGTTAGGCAGCGCCTTGAACGAGGAGCGGCGCAGGCAGGCCGGTATCGATTCCTGGTCTTGGGTCCACAGCGGCAAGATGCACTCGCGGCCTGAGCACGTGGCGCGCGATGGCAAGCTGTATTCCGAGAATGCCGCGCGGGTCGGATCTGAATATGAGGGGCGCAAGGTGCTTGAAGCGCCTGCCGATGCGCCGGGCGAGTTGCCGTTCTGTGGGTGTACGAGCCGCGCAGTGCTGATTTTGGACGAGCCTAAACTCGACGGCGCTCAGTCCAACTCAAGCCGCGCCTGATACATGCACGCGCACTGGTCGGGATGCGTGCAATCCTCGAATGGCGGAATGGGCGCGGTTGCGGGGTCGAACAATTTGCCGTCGATCTGGGCAGCGTGCGGGCATGGGCCTGCCGCCATGTTCGATGCGTGAAACAGCGCCTTCATTTCTGGACCGAAAGCGGCAAACTGGGCCATTTGCGGGTCAGTGATATTCGGGTCAGGCTTTGGCCATTCCCAATCTGATGAGTCGGCGGACGGCTTCGGGCCGAGAAGGCCGATCTTCCTGAGAATCGATCCAAGCATCCAACTCGGATAGCATCGGTCGCGGCAGGCGCAAAGTAACCGCTTCGCTATCAACGCGCGGTCGCCCGATCCTTTTTTTAACGTTAGAAAGTGTTGACATGCACACTTTGTAACGTCATAAACGACGGGCGGCAAGGGAGTTCGTACCTCCCCGCCGCCCTAACCAACCCGATCAATGGAGGATCGAATGGCTGACAACGTCATAGCTTTCCCGCGCCGCGCTGCCAATGACAATGAATTGGTGCCGCCTCCCGTCAAAATGCAGCGTCTTGCCGAGCCCGCCGTGATGGCCCGCGTCGTTGAACTGCGGAGGGCCGCATGAGCACCGCCGCGCACACCGTTGCCGATACCTGGCACGCTCGCCTTGCCGATCTGCTCGCGCTTGAAGCCGAGGCTCGTTGGCATGACACGCAAGTTCACGACTCTCTGCAAACGGCATTCTCCGCGCTGTTTCCGGCATGGCCCACGGTTGGCGAAGAAGACCGAGCAAGGGCGCAACGCTGGATGGAGGAAAGCGGGTTCAATGCCGCTTGCGACCGTAGCGACAAGCTGGGTGACCAGATTGCCGATCTAACCGGCGAACTCATCCGCGAACCGGCGCCCGATCGCGCCGCCGCGCTGTGGAAGTTCCGCCACCTCTACACCGGCGAGAACGTGGGCACCGCGTGGGAAGCTCACTTTATCGCCCAAGCCAATACCGACATCGAACGCTTTCTGGAGAAGTGATAATGGGCAACCTCTCAACTAACATCGCCGTGCCGGTCGCCGTCTCCTCCGAGATTATCGGGGGAGACGAGGTCAATGCCGTAGACGCGCGCGAACTGCACCGCTGGCTTGATATCGGCCGTCCCTTCGCGGGATGGTTCCGTCAGCGCGTCAAGGAATATGGATTCAGTGAAGGCGAAGACTTCACCGAAGTGGGCAACAATCTTGCTTTCCAAAACGGGAAAGCAAGTCACGGCGGGCACAACCGCCGCGAATACCTCATCACCATCGACATGGCCAAGGAACTGGCAATGGTCGAACGCAACGAGCGCGGCCGGCAGGCCCGCCGCTATTTCATCGCCTGCGAGAAACAGGTGAAACAAGCTGTTCTTGCGCAACGGCAGAGCGCGGCCACCATCGACCAGCTAGGCGACATGATGTTCCAGACCCTGTCAGATCCGGCGCGGCTGCAAGAATTGCTGTTGGTCTATGTCGAGGCAGCGCGCGAATCTCAGTCTCGCGCACTCAGCGCAGAAATGCGTGCTCTTGCCCACCAAAGCATGAAAATCATAATTCCGCCTGAGGTCAAGGCGCGCTTTACCCGCCAAAAATAAGCGGCGGTTGCCTCAACAGGATGGGCGGTGCTACGTGTGCCGCCCATGACCGACTACACCAAGACGACGGGCAACGCGACTGCGGACACGTTCCTCGGCTGCCTCGTTGTACCCGCGATGCTCGCGCTGTTCGTCTATTGGGGCATCGGCGGCTTTGCCGATCCCGAGGAAACCGCCCGCCAGCAAGAGCGCATCGAGAACGCCAAGGAGATCGATGCGCAGATGCGGCAGGTCTACCGCGATGCGTGCGATCAGGGTAAACAAGCCGCCTGCGACAAATTGAACGACCGCTAACCACGCGGCGGGAATAGCCTTCGCGCCCGCGTCTTATCGCGGGCAGCATGATTTTCTCGGATGCCCTCACTTGCGACCGCGCCGCCCGCATTTGCGCGGATGGCGCGCTTGTCGCCGAGGTGTTCGCGGCCCGCACCGGCCTGCAAGACTATCTGGGCCGCGAGGTCGATCCTGACAACACCCGTGGCCTGCGCGATCGGGCCACCGTCAAGGTTTACCGGCCCGAGAGCGAAGTGTTCAAGGCTGACAGCCTCGCCACCTTTGCCGCTGCCCCCGTCACCGTCGATCACCCTAGCCAAGCCGTAACCGCCGATAACTGGCGCGGGCTTGGCGTGGGCGAGATCAATGGCGATGTGGTCCGCGATGGCCAGCGCGTCCGCGTTCCCATCATCATCCGCGATGCTGCCGCCGTTCGCGCCGCCCAGACGACGCACAAGCAGTTGAGCATGGGCTATGCCACCGAACTGGTTTTCCCGGCTGACGGCAAGCACCCTGATGGCACGGTTTGCGATGCCTACCAGACCAATCTCCGCATCAACCATATCGCTTTGGTCCCCGCAGCGCGCGGCGGGCCGGAACTGCGCGTTGTCGACGAACGGCCCGCGCCCACCAACCAGAAGGAGCCCGCTGTGGCAGGAACTATCATCGTGGACGGCCTGCCGGTTTCGCTGGCCGATGAATCGGCGGTTCGCGCCGTTCTCGACAAGAAGGATGCGGCGATTGCCGAGCGCGATGCCAAGCTGGCTGATGCTGCCACCGCCGCCTCGACCGCGACCGGCAAGATGGCTGCTCTCGAACAGCAGCTTGCCGACGCCAAGGCCGAACTCGATCCTGCCAAGCTTGACGCCCGCGTTGCAGACCGCGCCGCCCTCGTGACCCGCGCAAAGGCTCTCGTCGCCGACGCCGTGACCGATGGCAAGACGGATGCGGAAATCCGCCGCGCCGTGGTCGATGCCAAGCTGGGCGATACCGCCAAGGGTATGGATGACGCCGCCATCGTCGGCGCGTTCGCTGCCCTCACCGCTGACGCCAAGCCCGCCGTGGTCAACATCGCCCCGGCAACCGCCAACCTCTCCGATGCCCGTGGCGTAACCAACGCCCTGCGCTTCGCCCGCATCTCGTAAGGAGCCGAGCCAATGCCCGTTCTTCAGAACAGCTACACCGAAAACCTCGCGCTCGGCTATCCGGGCATGGTCGCCAATGGCGAGACCTCGAACCGCATCACCCGCACGGTTGAAACCGCTGCCGGCATCGGTTTTGGCCGCGCCGTCTATCGCGGCACTGGCGATCACGGCTGCACCAGCACCGTGGGCACCCTCGCCACCTTCCTCGGCTTCACTGTAGCCACCTCGGCGCAGGCACCGGTCGCCGGGCAGGATGCGGACGAATATCAGCAGTTCGACAACGCCACGATCCTGACCAGCGGCGCAATCTTTGTGACCGTGACCGGCGACGTGGCCGATGGTGCTGCAATTACCGTGGCGACTGCCAACGGCGCGCTCAGCTCGACCGCTGCGGACGCCAGCAACATCGCCACTGGCTGGGTTGCCGACCAGACCATCACCGGCGGCGGTCTCATCCGCATCGTCAAGCGCTAAGGAGGCGTGAAACAATGAACGCGATCACCAATCTCTACGACAGCGCCTCCGGCATCAAGGACGCCGCCCTTTTCATGACCGCCGACGCGGACGTGAAGAAGGCCGTCATTGCCGCGTGGGCCGCTGACAACGCCCGCCACGCCGCAACCTTCGCCGACAAGGCCGACGCCTTCTTCTCGGACCAGCAGGTGGGCTATGCCTTCCTGACGCCGCAGCTGCATCGCATCGAGGCCGAGGTCTACATGACCCGCTATCCCTCGTTCGACATCACCCCGTTCATGCCCGTCAACAGCGACGGCGACATGTGGGATGTCGGCACGCTGGTCTACTCGATGGACAATGTCGGCTCGGCCGAATTCCTTGGCGGCGGCGCGTTCGACGTGCCCTATGCCTCGACCGAGATGGCGCAGGCCACCCGCAACTTCCACCTCGCGGCCATCGGCTACGAGTGGAACACGCAGGAATTGCAGCGCGCTGCCAAGCTTGGGCGCTCGCTCTCGGCCGACAAGGCGCAGGCCGCCGTGCAGTCGGCTGACCGCTTCGTCTACGGCATCGCCATGACCGGCCAGAACGCTCGCGGTGAGAACGAGAAGGGCTGGACCGGCTTCGTCAATGATGCGAACGCCCCGACCGCCAACGTTCCGGCTGATGGCACCGGCGCTGCTCGCACTTTCGCCAGCAAGACCGCTGACCAGATCCTGCGCGATCTGAATGAGGCGATTACGGCTGTCGAAACCGGCACCGGCGAAACGCACATCGCCAACACGGTTGTGCTGCCGACCAGCGAGTATAACCGCATCGCCACCACGCGCCTTTCGGACACCGGATCGACGATCCTGTCTTTCCTCCAGGCGAACAACGTGGCGGGTCAGGGTCTGCGCATCCTCAAGAGCCGCGCTCTTGAAACCGCGGGCGCCTCGGCAACGAAGCGCATGGTGGCCTATGACAACAACCCGCAGGTGCTGCGCTTCCTGCTGCCCGGCCCGCACCAGTTCCTGCCCGCCTTCCAGAAGTCGAGCCTCGTCTATGAGGTTGCGGGCATCATGAACGTTGGCGGCCTAGACGTGCGCCTGCCCCGCGCCATCGTTTACCGGGACGGCATCTAATGGTCGCGGTCAAGAACATCAGCACCGGCCCGCGCGGGGTTTACCTCGACGGCATCATGAAAATGGTCGAGCCGGGTAAGATCGCAGAAAGCGACGACGACTTCGAGCCGGAATGGTTCGAGGAAGTCGAAGCCAAGAAGACTGCAGCCAAGGCCAAGCCCGTCGCTGCGGACAAGGAATAAGGGGCCTCGTCAGCCTAGGGGGAGGGCCGCTTGGGAGACCGGGCGGCCCTTTCGCATTCGGGGGCGGGAACGCTTCGCGCATAATTCGCAAAGGGTAGGACATGGCAACCGCGCCCACCATCACAGACTTCCGCACGCGCTACCCGGCTTTCGCCGCCGTGCCCGATGCGAGCGTGTCCTATTGGCTGAATGAGGGCTTTGCCGAGGTGAGCGCGTGGGCTGATGCCGATCAGCCGCGTGGGGCCATGGCCTATGCCGCCCACAAGCTGGCTGGGCAGGCTGGTGCAGTGCCCGAAGGCGTGACTGCCTTCAAGTCTGGCACGTTCTCTGCCCAGCTTTCCGAGCAGGCCGCTAATCGCACCGGCTTCCACGCGACCAGCTATGGCCGAGAGTTTCTTGACATCGCTCGCCGCAGCTTTGCAGGCCCACGCATGGCATGGACGCCGCCGAATGTTTGATGCAGCCTTCGCCTCGCTGGCGACCTCTTTCAGCAATATGGCGGGTGGGCCTTTTGTCGATGCTGTGGCGATTTGGCCGGGCACGCCTACCTATGATGCGGGCGGCTCCATCCTCACGCCTGGCACGCCCGCGAGCTATGCCTGCAAGGCCCAATTCGACGCCCCGACGCAGCAGATGCGGGCCGCCGAGGGCTTCCTGCAAACCGATGTGCGCATTCTGGTTCTGGCCGCGTCGATTGGGCGCATGCTCGATACCGAGGCCACCATCACGGCCAACGGCGAGACTTGGGCACTCCTCTCTTGCCAGCGCGATCCGGCAGGCGTCGGTTTTGAGTGTGCTGGGCGCAAAGCGTGACCCGCGCCCGCGGCCTCGACAAGCACCTGCGCCGAATGCGCGCACTCGGCGGGCCGGAGATGGTGCGCGCCGTGGGCGCTGCGGTCTATGAGAGCGCGGACGCCATTCGAAGTGAAGCTTTTCGCTCAATCAGCGCCGGGTCCGTCTCAGGCGCCGGGCACGTTCCTTCAAACCCCGGCGAGCCGCCGAACCGCGACACGGGCAACCTGCAATCCAAGCTCAAGACCGCGCCGACCGGCCCGATCAGCGCCGAGGTCCGCAGCGAGGCCGAGTATGCCGCGCCGCTCGAATTCGGCACGAGTAAGGTGGCCGCCCGCCCCTACATGCGCCCGGCCCGCGACAAGGAACTTGAGCCCTCACGCCGCAGGCTTGCCCAACAGATCGATCGTCTCAATCAAAGGAGTGGCTGATGCCCACCATCACGCTTGCCCAGCCTTGGGCCTACCGCACCCCGCTTGTCAGCATCGACTTTCCGGCGGGCGCCCATGACGTAACCGAAGAAATCGCGGCGGCAGCGCCGATTGAAAAGGAGGAGGCCGATGGCCACCGGATTGCAACGCCTCGTGCGCCGCGCCGTTCTGACAAGGCTGAAGGCTGACAGCACGCTAACCGCGCTCGTGCCAGCGGCATCGATCTACCCGCAGTCCGCAGGCGAGCCGGTTTGGCCCTTCATCAAGCTTGGGCCGACCGGCACGCTTCGCCTGCGCGCGGCCTGCGTCAATGGCGGGCTTGTCACTATCGACGTCCACGCCTTCGCGCGGGCGCGCGTTGTGGCGGGCGTGATGCAAGAGACCGCCGAGGATCACGCCTCGCGAATCGGGGCCGCAATCGAAAGCGCGCTAGCCGACAACCGCATCACATTGGAAGGCGGCGCGACGGCGAATATCGAGCTTGGTGATATCAGGTTGCTGCAAGACCAGGAACCGGATGCATTCCATTGGTTCGCACAGATCAATGCGCGGGTTCTCGCAGCCTGATCCTGTGCTATGCCTAGGGCATGACAGAAGCCCCCGATCCCAACGCCCTTGCGATGATCCTGCTGGCCGAATTGCACCGCATCGGGATGTTCGATGCGGGCAGCCTTTCATCGATTGCCAGACGGCTTGAACTGGTGGGCGAAGATGACTTGGCCGAGCGCGTGCGGTTCCTGCCTTTGTCAAACGCGCTAACCGATCCTGAAATGATGCGCTCCAATATCTACGCGATCAACGGCGGGAATGGCGACCCTGAATAACGCCTAGCCCCTTCGCAAATCAGCGCGAAGGAAAAAGCCCTATGTCTCTGCCGGTCGAATTCGACTTCGCCCTCGTCAAGATGGGCAACGGCGCAACGCCCGAAGTGTTCACCACCGTCTGCGGCTTGCAGGATGCGACGGTCAACCGCACGGTCAACACGCAGGACAACTTCGTCCGTTCGTGCATCGCGCCCGGCTCTGTTCCGGAACGACGCGTAAAGGCCACTGGCCGCCAAAGCGACATCACCGGCACCGGCCTCACCAACAAGGATGAAGTGACCCGCGTCGAAGCCGCGCTCGGCATCGTCAAGAATTACCGCATCGAGGTCTACGAGGACAACGGCACCAGCACCGGCCTCTTGCTCGGCACTTGGGCAGGCCCGTTCATGATGACCAGCGCCAACAACTCGATCCCGCGCGAAAGCAATGCAGCCTTCGAACTCACGCTGGTCAGTGACGGCGCAATGACGTGGACAGCGGCACCATAAGCTAGGCCCGCGTCATGGCTGACACCGCTGTCACTTTTGCTTTTGCCGATGGCGAATATCGCTTCTGGCTTCCGCTGCCGCAAGTGGTGGAACTGGAGCGCAAGACCGGCGCTTCAATCCTTGCGATTGAGGAGCGGCTGCGCGCGGCGATAGGCGCCGATGGCCCGCAAGATGATCCGATCTTCGTCTTTCTCGGCGGCGGCACAGCGACCGTTACCGATGTCCGGGAAACCCTGCGGCTTGCGCTGTGGGGCGGGGGCGGCGGTCTGGTGGACGGGCAGGAGGTTGAGGTTGGCCCGAATATGGCGCGGCAACTCGTCGATACCTACGTCTACCCCGCCCGCCCCTTTTCCGAAGGCGTGGTGCAGGCGTGGCGCGTTCTGCACGCGGCAATCCACGGCATCCAGCTTGTAAAAAAAAAGGACGAGGCGGGCGAGACGGGCGAGCGGAACGACGCGAGCAGCCCCATGAGCCCTTCCGAAAAGGCCAGTTAATCGCGAACTGCGGGCATCTTGGTCTCGATTGGCAGACCGCCGACCTCTCCGATTATCTCGAAGCGCTCGACGCCCACAACGAGGCGCACGATCCCGACGCGGGTAAGGTCAAAGAGGCCAGCCCCGAACTGGCCCGCTTCATGGCCGCCCACATCGAGGGCGGGAACGCGCCCAGCGCAAAGGAATAGGCGGGCAACATGAGCGAAGTCGATCCTGTCATTTTGCAGCTTCGCGCCGATGTGGACGGCTATCAGGCCGATGTGCGCCGCGCGACCCGCACCGTTGACCAGCAACTTGGCATTCAGGAAAAGCGCGCAAATGCGTTCGGGCAGAAATTCAGCGGCGGCCTGTCGCTGGCCAAGGGCGCGCTTGTGGGCTTCGCGGCTGCCGTGGGCGTCGATGCTATTACCGGCGCCATCACCCGCGCGCTCGATTATGCCAGCAGCCTAGGCGAAGTTGCCCAGCAGTTGGGCGTCACCACCGACGCGCTGCAAGAATATCGCTTTGCCGCAACGCAAGCGGGCCTCTCGCAAGAGGACATGGACCAAGCGCTTTCACAGCTGACCCGCCGCATCGGTGAGGCGGCCAGCGGTACCAAGGCACAGGCGCAAGCCTTCGAGATGCTTGGCATCTCCGTGCGCGATGCCAACGGCAACATCATTCAGGCCGGTGACGCAATCCCGCAGATCGCCGAGGCGCTCAAGGACGTGCAAAGCCCGGCAGAGCGGGCCGCGCTGCTCATGGATTTGTTCGGACGTTCAGGCCAGAAGCTTGAGCCGCTGCTCGCAGGGGGCGCGGCGGGCGTCAACGGGTTGCGCGATGCGGCTCGCGAATTGGGCATTGTCCTGTCGAGCAAGCAAATCCAATCGGCAGATGATGCGGCGGACAAACTGGCAGCGGTCAAGCAGGTGCTTGAAGCGCGCCTTGCGGGCGTGGTGGCCGATAACGCGCAAGAAATCATCGACCTCGCCAACGCCTTTGCAAGCCTGGCAGATAACATTTTCAAGGCACTCAAGGCGTGGAACGACTTCTCGAAGGCAAACAGCGCCCGCGGCGACTTTCTAAAGCGGGCCGATGAATTTATTGACAAGCAACCCGGCAGTCCAGGACTTCGCGCCGCGGCTAAGGATCGCGTGCGTGAGCGCTATGACGAGCGCAACGGCTTCCGCACCACAAGCTTGCTGCCGGGCGGCATGTTCGATCTGCGCACCAAGACCAATTTCGCGGGCGACACCCTCGGCCTGACACCGACGCGCACCGACCGTATGTTGACCGGCGCACAAGGCACGGGCGGCATATCGATCGACCGGCTTTTGGGCGATGGCAGCGCACCAGCGGCGGCGGCCATGACCGCAAGCCTCACCGGCATGTCGGTCGAGTTGCAGCGCCTCAACGCCGATCTTGCCATTGCCACCGCAGAGCTTACCGGCAGCATTCAAGACCGGGCCAATGCCGAGCGCCAGCGCATTGACGCCGATTTGGCAGGCGAGGTTGAGCGCCTCAATGCCGATACCGAACTTGCCGAGGCCGAGCGCGCCAACCGCATCGCCGTGCTGCAAAAGACGGCATCCGCCCAAAAAGCGGCAGTCGCCGATGCGGCGCTTGCTGACATCGCCGAACAGCGCGCGCGCGGCGAGGAGCGCGCGCTTGTCCAGCGCCTTGACGCTTTGCGCGATGATGCGCGCACCCTTGAAGCGCAATCCCGCATTGCGCTCACCTTGGGCGCCCGCCGCGCGATCGAGGAGCGGCTGCTCACCATAATGCAGGAAGAGGAGCGCCAGCGTCTCGAAGCGGCGATTGCGGCTGGCGATATCGCCGATGCGGCGAAAGCCCGTGCCAATCTCGAAACGCGACAGGCAGCCGAGCGCACAGGGCTGGCGCAAGGCATGGCGTCGCCCTTGCAGCGATACGCGAATGAATCAGCGGACGTGAAGACGCGGCTCGAGGAGGCCGCCGTCCGGCGCATCGACGATCTCAACCGCACGATTGCCGATGCCATGACGAATGCCTTGGGCGTGGAAGATCCTTTCCTGCGCGACCTGATTGGCATCTTCTTGGACCGCAACGTGTTCGGCCCGCTCGCCGAGGCGCTTTCGGGCAGCGCCGCCAGTGGCGGGGGCGGCCTGATCGGCGCGATCGGTTCCTTGATCGGCGGCCTGTTCGGGCGATCGAGCGGCGGGCGCGTGACTGCGGGCCGTCCGTTCCGCGTTAACGAGGGTGCGCCGGCCGGGCGCGTCGAGGGCTTCATTCCCGATCAGAGCGGCACAATCATCCCGCTCGGCCGCATGAACGCCATGCAGTCAGGCGGCCAGCAGGCGGCCGGTGTGGCCACAGTGCGCCTCGAACTTTCCGGCGACATCGACGCTCGCATTGAGCGGGTCAGTGGCGGGGTGGCTATCGAGGTGGTCAAGGCCACTGCGCCTCAGGTGATCGACGCGGCGGCAAATGAGACGCTGCGCCGGGCTAGTCGTCCTTCGCTATGAGCGAGATTACCGTCCCCCTGCCCGGCGAGTTGACGCTTGACCGGCTTGAACTGTCCAGCCCTTCGCAGGTTAACCGCTCGACATGGACCGGACGCCGCAAGGTGATCGGTCTGCCAGGCGTCGAACGCTGGCAGGGTGCAGTCTCGATCACATCAATCGCCACCGAGGCAGATGAGCGGCAATGGCGCGCATTCCTGTTCGCCCTTAAGGGCCCTGCCAACTGGTTCCGCTGGCCGCTGCCATGCAACCAGCACTTGGGCGCAAAGCCCCGCGTCGCCGCTGGCGCCACAAACGCCTATATCCTGCCGCTCACCGGGATGCAGCCCAACACGCTGATCCTGCGCGCTGGCCAATTCATGACTGTGCCACTCCCCAGCGGGCACTTCCGCGCTGTCTGCCTTACCTCTGATCTGGTGGCGAATGACGCGGGCAATGCCAACGCAGTTTTCGAGCCGGCCCTCAACGAGGCACCCACGCTCAACGCCGCGGTCGAAACGCTCAACCCCTTCATCCCAATGGCGCCCGTCGAATCCGTCATTGGCCTTGCAACTTCGCAAGGCGTCTCCGGCACGGCCTTTGATGTCGAGGAGGCGCTATGAGCCTGCCCGATTTCGCCCATGCCGCCGCGCTTGACGCCGAGGTTATCCGGCCAGTCTGGTTCGCGTGGCTCGACTTCGTGGGCGATCCTGTCCGGGCGAATACAAGCGGGGCCAACATCACGCCCAGCGGGACTGGCGATGCCGACCTTGATGGCCTGCCCTTCTTTGGCATTACCGCCGATCTGGTGTCCGTCTCGCCTGTGAGGTTGAAGGAGGGCGGCTCCGACACGGTCACCGCCGAACTTTCGGGCATTCGCGGCCTTGATGCCGAGGCGCTGACGCTAATCAATGACCCAGCCAACTGGCGTGGGCGAGATGCGCGGCTGTGGCGCATCATCCGCGATGCTGCCAATACCCAGCAGGGCGGTTATCACGCCTACTACACCGGCAAGATGGTCTCCCTGACGCACAGCGGTAGCGGCGACGGGCAAGTCATTCGGGTCACCATCGAAAGCTATCTGGCCGTCTTCGCCAGCGCGTCGAACCGCACTTATTTGAACCAAGCCGATTATGACGCGGGCGACCTGAGTGCCCGCGCCAGCATCGCCATTGCCAATGGCAACTACGGCGGCGCAGTGGCCGGCGGCGGCTCTGGCAGTGGCGGTGGCGGAGGGCGTAGCGACGGCTTTCCGAACATAAACGCGTTCTGATGGCTACCGAGACACCTTTGCGCGCGCGCTTGCCGGACTGGGAGAAGCGCCTTCACGACTTCATGGCGGCCAACCGCGAGCGCCAGTTCGCATGGGGCGAGTGGGATTGCATCCTGTTCGCTTGCGCCGCAGCGGAAGCCATCACGGGGCATGACGCCGCAGCAGAATACCGCGGCCAATACAGCGACGAGAAGGGCGCGCGGGCGATCCTGCGCAAGTTGGGCAAGGGCACGCTCCTCGCCACCGTCGACCATGAATTTGAGGCCAAGCCCGTCAGTTACGCGATCCGCGGGGATCTGATCTGGCACGCGGGCTGCGTGGGCGTCTGCCTTGGCTCGGCGGCGGCATTCGTCACTGACCCCGACATTATGGATGCGATCAAGGCGCCGAGAGTTGGCGGCTTTGTGATGCTGCCGCGCTCCGACTGGCAGAAGGCTTGGGCGGTCTAGATGGGTAAGATTGTTCGGGCAGTCGCGGCTGTAGCGTTGGTGGTGGCTGGCGTGGTGACCGCCAACCCCGCCCTTATCGCTCAAGGCGTCTCCATTGGATCGACGGTTCTTGCGCCGAGGGCTAAGGCCCCGCGCAATAGTGCTGAAAATGCCAACCGCCTGCGCGCGAACATCGACCCCCTCACCCCGCGCAAAACCGCCGTTGGCATCACGGCGCTCGCTACGGATATTCGCGATGAGGAGTTCACGGATAATCAGGAGCAGTTTCACCGCTTCATCGTTTGCGCCGGCCACAAGGCGCAATCGATCGACGAGATATGGTTCGACGATGAGCTGGCGTGGTCCACCACAACCGGCATTCAGTCCAAGTTCTTTGGCTATCTAGGTGTTGAAACCTACGCCGAGGGCAGCGCCGCCACAGCCAAAAACATCAGCCCCCGCATGGGCAGCACGCGGCGCTACACGGGCCTTGCCTACGTTTACCTGCGCTACAAGCTGACAGGCAACAGCAAGAAGACGGACAGCCCCTTCGCGCAGTCCATCCCGACCCGCATCACCATTCGCGGCCGCGGCGCAATGCTCCCGGACCCGCGCAATCCTGCCCACGACATGGGCAACCAGTCGACATGGACGTGGAATGAGAATGCTTGCCGGAATCCGGCGCTGGCGCTGCTGTTCTACCTGCTAGGCTGGCGCATCAACGGCAAGCTTGCCGTGGGCAAGGGCATTCCTGCCGACCGCATCGATCTCGACAGCTTCATCACTGCGGCCAACCTTTGTGATGAGCTCGTGCCCAAGCCGGGCGGTGGCACCGAGCCGCGCTATCGTTGTGATGGCCTGTGGAGCGAAGGTGATAGCCCCAGCACCGTTATCGACATGCTCAAGGCGTGCATGAATGCCGACCTTGACGATGTGGGCGGCAAGCTGCGCCTGACGGTCTTTCATAACGATCTGGCCACGCCGGTCGCCGATTTCGGCGATAACGATATCATCGATGCGTTCTCCTGGCAGTCGCTTCCCCCGCTCGATTCGACATTCAATGTCGTGCGCGGGGTGTTCACGGATCCGAGTGACGCCGCGCTCTATCAGCAGGTCGATTACCCTGAGCAACGCGAGGATAGTCCGGACGGCATCGATCGCATCGACACATTCAATTTGCCGATGGTTCAATCCGCTGGGCAGGCCCAGCGCCTCGCCCAGCTTCGCTTGCAGCGCCAGAAGTTCGCAGGCGTGTTCGAGGCCGAGTTCCAAGCTAATGCGTGGAAGGTCACCAAGAACAGTGTGATCCGGCTGACCTTTGGGCAGACCGGCTTCGTCAGCAAGTTTTTCCGCGTTGCCCAAATGGAAATCAAGCAGGACGGGCGGGTTCCGCTGGTCCTGCGCGAAGAAGATCCTGCGATCTACGGTGATCCGCCGCTGACCGGCCCGATTACGCCAACCTTCTCCACGCCGTTTGATCCGGCCCGTAGCCCGTTTGTGCAGGCCATCAACCGGTGGCAAGGCGAATACTCGCCTTCGGCTACCTACGTCCTTGACGATTTGGTGACTGGTCCGGGCAATGCGGGCTGGCGCTTTGTTGGCGCAACTCCGGCTGCGGGCGCACCGCTCCCTGTTTGGCCGGCTGCATCCAATGCCTTTTGGGAGAATTTCACGCCGCCGCTTGCGCCTGAAGCGATTGGTATCGAACCCGGAGCGACCCGGAACACTGGCGCGATCAACGCTGACGGCCTCAATGCCATCGACGCGGGCGGGCCGCTGCTGATCGGGGAATTGCCGACTGACAAGGCCGACCCTGGCCTGCGCAATTCGCTGCTGCCGTTGGGCAACGCCAACCGGGTGCCGTTTTCGCGGATGGAGGGCGATCAGGGCTGGGCAGTGCTGTTCAACCCCGCAGGGCTGGCAAATACGCCCGGCTATGGCGCATTTGAAAACCGGCGCTTCTTCGTTGCGAGCGTGACGGCGACGGCTGCCGGTCAGACCTTTTCCATCGGCAGCAATGTCCCGATGCGGGTGACGGCGGACGAGCGGCTTTCGGTGCAGGCGAGGCTTGACGTGTTTGAGGCGGCATCGGCGGGCGGCGTGTGGCTGATGCGGGCGTTCTTCCGGAACGGCGCGGGCGCGGGCACCATTGTCGATGTCGCCAGCGGCAACGGCCCGTTATCGGCTGCCACGGTGACGCAAGGCTTCATCACCGTGCCCGCTGGTCAGGTCAGCATGACGCTTGAACTGGTGGTGGTCAGCGGTGAGGCAGGCGCGTGGCAGATCGCATTCTCCGAACCGATGGTCACGTCCGCAGCGGCGGGCCAGACCGTGCATCCGCCATTTTCGCCGGGGCCAAATGCTTTCGACGGGGCCACGGTTGGCGCGCCTGCCGGGACGTTTGTGGCCGGGGTCGAGGCCAGCGCATTTGCGCAAGACCTCGCAACCGCCAAGGCCGACGCGGCGCAATCGCAAATCGACCTCGGCAACATCGCCAACGATGGGCGGGTCACGGTGGGCGAGAAGATCAGTGTCCGCGAGCGCCGCGCCAACATTGCAAATGAGTTCCCGATCTGGCGCGACCGCGCAATTGCATTCGGCGTTGACAGTGCAATCCGGACCAATTTTCAGGCGGCGTTCGACGCGCTGAACACATACCTCGACGCGATCAACATTAACGCCAACACGACAAGCACAATCGTTCGTGCAGACTTCGTGGCTGGCTTCAACAACTATGCGCTCTGGCGCGAGCGGATTATCGAAGCGATTTCGCAGATCGCCTCGCAGCGCGCGCTTTGGGATGGCGTGACGGGAGCGGGGCGACCCGAAAACAACGCTGATGTAACGGCGGGTCGCACTGCCGCTGCTATTTCGGGACAAGCGGCGTGGGCGACCTACAACGGCTTTCAACCCGGTCAGGTGGTCAGCCCCGGCTTCAACCTAATTACTGACCCCGGCCTGCGCCTGCGCGGCAAAGCGTGGAACCTGCCGAGCGGTTGGAACACGTCGATAACGCCCGGATCTGACGTAGGTTACTACGCGGCAAACACCACCAACGATGCAAATATGCGGGTCGGTGATCGGGTCACTATCTCACCGAACAATCACTACACGTTCTCGATCCAGAACGGTGGGCAAAATTACTCCGGCGCACCGGTCCTGCAACTCAACTTTTATGATGGCGCGGGCGCCTACATAACGCAGGTGACGGTTGGTGGCACCGCACAGGGGCTTGGTTATCTGCGCAGTCAGGTAAGCGGTCTCGCCCCTGCCAATGCGGTCTTTGCCGAGTGCTTTCTCAAGTCTCCGGGTGGCTTTAGCAGTGGCGGCTTCTATGTCGCTTTCAAGCCGAAGCTGGAACTGGGAACACTGCCGACGGTCTGGCGCGAGGACAACACTTCGGGCGCGCTCTACGATACCGGCGACGATATTGATACGCTTCGCCCTGGCGAGGCTGGCGCGAACATCACCGAGGGCCGTGTGGCCGCTGCTATTTCCGGTCAAGGCTCTCTGGCGACGGCGAACAGCGCCGCGTGGGGAAGCCAGATCACAGGAAGGCCCGCGTTTACGACTGACATTGTGAACGTAGGGGGCTTAGACCGCCTTAACTCTTGGTATGTAAGAAATCCAGACAACGGATCTTTCCTGACCGAACGCTGGCCTGCCGAGCTTGGCGCGAACGTCACTGAAGGCCGCGTTGCTGCTGCTATTTCCGGTCAGGGTGATCTAGCAACGCGCAGTGCGGCAAGCCTGCCGTTCGGCTCTAACGCAGTGGTCAACAGTGATTTCACGCGAGGAAAATTCGGTTGGCGCTGGCGCGGCGGTGGGTTTGAGAACAGTTGGGGGGTCAATCTTCCCGGTTGGCACGGTCAGCGCAATGTCATTTGGGCAACCGTGTCAGGTGTTTTGGGCAGCGGCGGAAACGCTGACCTTAGTCCGGATGCTATCTGGCAAGGTTCTTCGCTTGCCAACGCGCCGCTTTACGCTTTGCCCGTTGTTGCAGGTGACTGGGTTTACGCCCGTGTCCTGATGGCGCGGCATCGCTGTGACACGCAGCTTTTCCTGTTAGTGTTCGATGCAGCGGGAACGCTTATTCAAGCGCCTGTCGTGTCGGGCGGAACGGTCAACGGTGCTGGCGATGGCGACCCCAGCAACTTCACCTTGCTTTCGTTGACAGACACGATCGGGGCAAATGCGCGCTGGGCCATCCCGATGATACGAATGGTCGGAACCGGCGAAGCTGACCCGTATATGTTCTTCACCGAACCGGCCATCGGCAAGATTGCGCCGGGGCAAACGGCTATCCCGGCTTACACTTCAGGTCGCAGCGACCCTCTTGGCGACCAGACCGCCACAAACACCGCCGCCTTTATATCGGGCCAGCAGCCTTGGGCGACTTCACCCATCCCGACATCGCGGCTCGACTTCATCGACAACGCGGGCCGCTCCACAAGTCGCCGCTTCGGCAGCCAGATCACGGCTTCTGGCCTGATACAATTGATCGACGTTAATCCTATCACGGCAAGCACCGACGGGAGCGTATCGACGATCACGATTAACGCGCACTCGGTATTTGATGATGCCGGGACAATCAGCTTCACCAGCGCCAGCATCGGCGGGTTAGCGCCCAACACCCTGTATTACGTTTATGAGTTCAACCCAGACTTTGCAGGCGGCGCGCGTTCTTATGTCGCAACGACCAACCGCAACGATCTCACAGCTTTCGGTCGCCGTTATGTCGGGATTGTAACCACACCGGACACGGGGAGTCCGCCCGCAAGTGGCGGCGGCGGCGGCGGTGGTGTCGGCGGCGCCTCGCCGTGGGAGGTTAACGCGCAATGACCCCAGACTCCAAAGGAACGATCTGCATGACTAGATTGGAAAACCATCCCGGATTGCAGATCGCGGATGGCTGGCATGAAATCGCCTATGCAACCGGAGATGCCGACTGGCCGCTGGCCCGCGTCCGTGTGACGCCCATTGCGGCCGATCAGGATGACCGTCAGCATCAGCCCAACGCTGATCCGGTGCCGCCGCGTGTGCAGGTGCGCCTTTCCGCCAGCATGATCGACGACGAAGGTGCAGTTAAGCGCATCGCCGGAAAGCTGCTGCTGGGGCCGGAAGGCGTCCATTCGTGGCAGTTCGATGCGGACGCCGCGTTCGATCCCGCCGCGTGGCTGGATGAATGTGCGGCACGCGTAATTTCCGATTTGATCCGGCAGGCGCGGGGCATTGCCGCCGCGTCATCTGCTGGCCTGCTTCTCAACTGAAAAGGACTGACCAATGACCTTCACCGGACTAGATGCCCGCACCGCCCTCATCACGTTCTACGGCGCGCACGCGGCGCAGTTTCCGCAGCTTGCCGAAGTGGTGAGCAAGACAGATTTACTCGGCTCCATCATCGAAGGGATGGAACTGCTTTATTCGCTGCGCGCCGATCTGCCCGAAGATGGCATTGCGCTGCTGGATGGCCTCGCCCGGTTTGTGAGCGCGAACAACTTCTACGGCAAGGGAATGCGCGCCGGTCTGATCTCTGGCGTTGCTGCGCGCATCGCCAGCGGCGGAGATGCCGAGGCCGAAGGTGATCCCGTAGTCGATGCAGCCTTCATGCCTGCGCCGACGGTGCCAACCATGTTGCCTGCTGGCGGCGTGGGCGAAGCTTGAACCCGAAGGGACTGACCATGAAGAAGCTGATCCTGATCGCTGCCCTCGCAACGCTTGCCGCCTGCGATCCACCGGCCCAGCCTGCCACCACCGATGAGCCGCGCCCTCCGCGTGAAGAGGAGCAATGCCCGCCCGATGAGGTTTGCGCTTACCCCTGACCTGCGCGCCGCTGAGCCCAA
>JBEQBX010000051.1:18806-21153 GCA_041639595.1 Porphyrobacter sp. | reverse complement strand
CCTGCTGCCAGAGGCGCCAACGTCAGATGAGCCAGGTCGACAGGATGCTCGTCCGGCTAGCGTAAAGAAATCGCCCACTGCTGCGGCACCTTTGATCCGAACCGCCATCTCGCAGCTCGATGATGACGGGGGCTGGGTACCTCTGGGGCGGGTGGGTCAACGCCTTGCAGCGCTCGCTTCAGACTTTGACCCCCGAACCTATGGTGAAAGCAAGCTGAGCGATCTGGTCGAGAAGGCAGGCAGCTTTGAATCTCGCAGAACCGAGACCGGGCATTTGCAAATCCGGGTCTCTCCGTCTGGTAAAGCGGGCCAACCTAAACCCAAAAAGGCAACAGCCAGATGAAAGCCGGGCTTCGCCCTACCGCCACCAATACCTGTCAGGTGCCTTAGGTTTATACGACCGATAATGTCGTACATCGGTCATATCAAAGCGCGATGAGCAGAAATCTTCGAACAAGCACCACTGATCCGATCCAGATCCCTACACTTCCGGCGGCATCAGGACGCATCGGCATTTCCTTCTGTCCCGGAAAGCAAGGGCCTGCGCTCGCTGGCTTTACCTGGAAGCGTGATCTTGCGACCGATTTAGACGCGGTGCGTGGGTGGGGGGCTGCTGCCGTCGTCTCTTTGATTGAAAAGCACGAGATGGGTCTGCTGGGAGTCGCAGATCTGGAAGCTGCGGTTGTTGCGCGAGGGATGGAATGGCTTCATCTGCCGATCCCAGACGTTACGGCTCCAGCCGAAGATTTCGAGCAAAGATGGCGGACGGCCGGAGCTCGGTTGCGCGGCTTGCTCATCAACGGGAACGGCATTTTCGTCCACTGCCGCGGCGGGCTCGGCCGGGCCGGTACTGTGGCAGCGAGGCTGCTAATCGAACTTGGCCTTGCTGACGCTAGCAGTGCAATCGATCAAGTCCGCCGCGTCAGGCCTGGCGCAATTGAGACGAAGGCACAAGAAGATCACCTGCGACAGATCGAGCGTATCTATGATCGGTCCTATGGCTGTTTGGTTGGACTGGCGGTCGGAGATGCTGTGGGGACGACGCTCGAGTTCAAGCCGCGCGACAGCTATGCCCACATCACGGACATGGTCGGGGGAGGGCCATTCGGCCTGGATGCGGGGACCTGGACCGATGACACTTCCATGGCCCTGGCGCTGGGAGAAGCTCTGCTCGCCAGCGCGGCCAAGGGCTCGGCTTTTGAGCCGGGCGAAGCACAACAGCGCTTTGTCGATTGGTGGAGGAAAGGCGCCTTCAGTCCCACCGGCAGTTGTTTCGATATCGGGATCGCAACCCGGCAGGCCCTATCTCGGTTCGAGGAAACGGGCGACCCGATTGCCGGCTCGACCGATCCGTACTCGGCAGGCAACGGCTCACTAATGAGGCTCGCGCCAGTCGCGATCTGGGGGATACAGCAAGATCCCGCAGTAGTGACACGAGTAGCCCGCCGACAGAGCATGACCACGCACGCTGCAGATGCGTGCCTCGAGGCCTGTGAAGCGTATGCACTGGTCTTGCGGGCGGCTATCCTAGGTGCCAGCTTTGAGGATGCCCTGGCGGTTCCCTCGGGCGAATATGGACCTGAGGTCGGTCCAATCATGGCCGGTAGCTGGCGCGGGAAAGCACGCGATCAGATTTCGAGCAGCGGATTCGTAGCGCACAGCCTCGAAGCAGCGATCTGGTCCGTGGCAAACACGACGAGCTTTGACGATGCCGTGCTGTTGGCAGCCAACCTCGGTGACGATGCCGACACTACTGCCGCAATTGCCGGGCAGTTGGCCGGCGCAATTTACGGCGCATCGTCGATCCGCCGATCATGGCTAGAAAAGCTGGCATGGCGCGAGGAAATTGAGACTCTCGCGCGTAAACTGGCGTTCCCGGCAGTCGCGCTCTTAAACTAACGTCGCGGCCGATACATGGCAGCGAACGGCGGCGTTGCTGTTCGGTCCGCTTTGGTGCCCATGGGCGCATAATGTGTCATGCTTGATGCCCTATCGCTGAATTAGCGGATAATGCGTCAGGTTTGACCCTTTACAGAAGGCGCCGGCAGCGGGATCAGACGGCAGGCTTGGCCCAATTACCTACAACGGGATCTAGGTCCCAGAAATACGTACGGGGTCCAAGCCTGCCTCCTCCGGCTGGAGGAACCGCGGTTTCGATTTGTCTGGATCAAACGAGGCGTCAGTCTTCCACATTGCCATCATGATCACAGCGAGCTTCCTTGCGACGGCAACGCGAGCCTTGAGAAATCCGATCTTTGTTGCCAGCCGGAGGCCCCAAGTACGCAATGAACTTTCGGTTTTGATTGTGCGAAGCAGCACGGTGGCTGCCGTGATTAGGTGCGACCTG
>JBEQBX010000051.1:0-18796 GCA_041639595.1 Porphyrobacter sp. | reverse complement strand
ATACAGATTGGGCGTTAGGCCGAGATAAGGCCCGACATCTCGATTGCTTCTAAAGCGGTACGGGTCTCCGACGGCGCTGTAAAATGACAGCGCTGTGATTGTCCCAACGCCAGGAATCGTCTGAAATCTGGCGCAGACCGGGATGCTGGCGGCCATTGTGCGCATCTTTCGATCCAAATCCAAGATATGAGAGCGCAGATCTTCTCCCATCCTGACCAGGGGATCCAAATCGACGCGGATCGTCACGCCGTTGGTGCTCAAAAGCCTGAGTTGGTTCGCGACTTCAGCCGCGAGCGATCCTCGCCCATTCAGGAGCTTGATACTGGCACCGTGCAACCTGAATATGGACTGGAGCAGCGCATCCGTCCTGGCTCGATGCTTTAGCAGGGTTCGACGGATGTTGATCATTATCCGGATGTCCTGGTGCTCCACCGGTTTGATGAAAACATGGGGACCGAAGGACGGCGCCAGTCGGCCAAGCTCAGCGAGACCTTTGGCATCATTCGCATCAGTCTTTTGACGTCGGATCGCCAGGAATTTGCTTGATTTGCGAACGTCGACGACTTGAACGGGAAACCCGAACGAACGGAGATCCCGAACCATTTGAGTGCCGACACCGGCCTCGATCGTAATAGACTGGACAGGCCCAACGCCGAACCGTCGAAGGATATCTCTTATCGGAGCAGCGCGGGTCTCAGTCATTGCCTCGAAGAATACGTGTCCTTCGGCATCGACGAGGCAGACCGCAGTCTCCGAGTGGCCGGCGTCGAGGCCGACCCAGTAGCGCAGGTGCCGTGGCATTTTGCTCCCGTACGACGTTTGTTTCTTTCGCTTGCCCTACTGACCTTGTCGGGGCTGTCCGACTAGGATTCGTCCTCCGGCATGTGATAGAGAGGTAGGAAATCGAAGGAGATGATAGGATGGAGCCGCGGGAGGCGTTGGATGGCCTAATCAGCGAGCGAGGAGAGACCTACGCATCGATCTCGCGCCTCCTCGGGAGAAACTCGGCATACATCCAGCAGTTCATTAAACGAGGTTCTCCAGCCCGCCTTGACCAAAGCGATATAGCGCTGCTGGCATTGCATTTTGACGTGCCCGTAGAGATGCTGGGTGGAAAGGAGGGGCCGACAGTCGGGCAGCGTTCGATAATCAAAGTCCCCCTACTGAACGGGACAGGCAACGATTCACGCTCACAATGGCGGTTGGTTGATGCGGCTTGGCTAGGTCGGCTGTGTGATCAGCCCGCCAGTGTCGCAATCTTGCCAATTGTTGGTGAGGCGATGGAGCCGACCCTCTGCAATGGCGACGAGGTTATGATTAGCCGAGTTCGCTTCCAGGAGAGCGTGCGTGAAGGCCTTTATGCCATTCGTGGGTCTTCTGAAATCTTCGTAAGGCGGATAGCGATCGACCCAACGAAGAACCGTCTGACCGTTCTTACCGATCACCCCGCATATCCGAGCTGGCAGGGCATCCAGCGCAAGGGCGTCGATATTGTCGGCCGGGTGATCTGGATCGGAGCTCGGGTAGCCTAGCTGTCATTATGACCCCGCGCTGCCGGAGGCTCTAAGCGGCCATCCCAGCGTGCCGTGCTGCTTAGACGCGAGGTGGGATTAGCCGACGCAGTGGTCGGTACGTGATCCGACGACTCGCGTTATGGCAGACGACCACTCGCAGACGCTGAATTCACCACCAAGACCGCTGATGCGTAGCGCTTGAGCAACCTCAGCGCTGCATTAGCGCGTTGCTACCTAGAGAGCTACCTAGCACACAATCGATCTATGCCGCCCGATCTGACTAGGGAGATAACTTCTTGAAAAGTAAGGAGAAGGTGGTGGACGCACTAGGGCTCGAACCTAGGACCCGCTGATTAAGAGTCAGCTGCTCTACCAACTGAGCTATGCGTCCATTCCGACTTGGCCGGATACACGGTCCGGAGGGGCGAGGCCGCCTGCCGATTCGTGTGAGGCGCTGCATTTAGCGTGTCCGAACCTTATGGCAAGAGGCTAATCGCAGGCCTGAAACAATCAGATCGCCAGGCCGCGCCGTGGTGCCTCTCGGTTCCATCGGTTGACCATCATCAGCAGCCCGATGCAGATCATGTTGGTCATCATGGATGACCCTCCATGGCTCATCCATGGCAGCGGGATGCCCTTCGCCGGGGCCATGCCCATCACCATCAGCAAGTTGATGGCGATGTAGAAGAAGATCGTCGCGGTTGCCCCGGCTGCCAGCAGCGAACAGAACCGGTCTTGCGATTCGCTAGCCACCTTCCAGCCCCAGCGCAGGATCAGCGTGTACATGGTGAGCACGAACAGGCCGCCAAGCAGTCCCCATTCTTCTGCCATCGACGAGAACACGAAATCGGTGTGCGGTTCGGGAAGGTAATTGAGATGGCTTTGCGTTCCGTTGTTGAAGCCTTTTCCGAACAGGCCGCCCGATCCGATCGCGATCTTCGATTGGGCGATGTGGTAACCGGCGCCCAGCGGATCGCTTTCGGGATCGAGGAATGTCGTGACCCGCGCCCGCTGGTAATCGTGCAGCGCGAAGAAATAGATCAATGGCAAGGCGGCCACACCTGCGCCCGCGGCAGTCAGAAACCACCACATCGGAAGTCCGGCGAGGAACATCACCACCACGCCCCCGAATGCGATCGCCACCGATGTGCCAAGATCCGGCTGCATCAGCACCAGACCGATGGGCAGCAGGATCAGCATCCCTGATGGCACCACCGAACGCCAAGACCCGATCAGGCCGGAAGGAAGTGTTTCGTAAAAGCGTGCCATCGCCAGCACAACGGCAGGCTTCATGATCTCGGATGGTTGGATGCGGACCGGGCCGGCTTCCAGCCACCGTTGGCTGCCGCCGCCGACCTGGCCGACAATCTCGACCGCCAGCAGCAATAACAGAACCAACATATAGCCTGGATAGGTCAGGATGCGCACCGCTTCGCGCGGGAGCGACGCGATAATTCCGGCCATCACCGCGAACACCAGAAAGCGGATGAAATGCGGCAAGGCAAACGGCTGCATCGATCCGCCGCCAGCCGAATACAACACGAGCCCGCCGAAGGTGGTGAGCAGGATCAGCGGGATCAACATCTCCCACGGTTGACGTGCGATCGGTTCGGGTACGATCCCGCGGGCGGCGACGGTGTTCATTCGCTGAGCTCCGGCGGGGCTGTGGCAGGCGCCGAGGCAGGGCTGGCGGCGGGGGCGGCATCCGGCTGCGGGGCCGCGCTTGCCGCGGGCGTGTTGCTGGAGGGGTTCGCTTCGGGCCGAGGAGCGATGGCCTCTCCCGCGATCGCATCGGTTTGGGCAGCGGCGCGGCGGGCTTCTGCTTCTACCCGGTCGAAAATTTCCTCGTCGCGCCGCGGTGGGCGGCTGACGGTTGCTCCGCGTTCGGCGGCATAGGAGGCGTAGCGCCGCTCCAGCCGCTGCTGCGCGGTGCCGCCCCAGCCGGATTCCAACGCCGACAGCGCCTCCAGCCCCTTTGCCGGGTCGAACATGAAGGTCATCACGTCGCGCGCAATCGGGTAGGCCGCGCCGGATCCGCCGCCATGCTCGATCACCACCGCGCCGGCATAGCGCGGATTGTCATAAGGCGCGAAGAAGATGAACAGCCCGTGGTCGCGGTATTTCCACGGACCGGTCTTGCCATTGGAGATCGACAGCGACACCACCTGCGCTGTCCCAGTCTTGCCCGCCATCAGCGTGCCGTCAATCGGAAGGCGCGCGCGGCCTGCCGTGCCGGGGCCGTTGACCACATCGCTCATTGCCTTACGCACATACTCCACCTGATCGGCCGGGAAGTCGATATTCTCGAAGCCCTTGGGTTTGGTGTCCAGCGTCAGGCGCGGCATGACATGGCGGCCGGTGGCAAGGCGCGATGCCATAACCGCCAACTGCAACGGGCTGGAGAGCATGTAACCTTGCCCGATGGTGGCGTTGACCGTGTCGAAGGCCTGCCATTCGCGCCCCCATTTCTTCATCTTCCAAGCAGGGTCTGGCACTGTGCCGAAGAACTGGCTGGTGACGGGAAGGGGGAATTCCTGCCCCATCCCGCAGCGCCGCGCCATCGCTGCAATCGGGTCCATGCCGATGCGCTGGGCCATCGCGTAGAAATAGACATCGCAGCTTTGATAAATGCCTTTGGCCATGTCGACCGCGCCGTGGCCGCGCCGGTTCCAGCATCCGAACACGCGGTTGCCCACGCGCAATCCCCCGCCGCAAAATACGGTCTCGGCCGGATCGATCCCGGCCTGCATGAACGCCATCGACACCATCGGCTTGACCGTTGAGCCGGGCGGATAAAGCCCCTTCAACACCTTGTTGCGCAGCGGCACACGTTCATCATCGCGCAGCATTGCATATTCCACTCCGCCGATCCCGTCGGAGAAGGAATTGGGATCGAAGCTTGGCATGGAAGCCATGCAGAGCAGGTCGCCGCTGCGGCAATCCATCACCACCACCGACCCACTTTCCAGCCCGATGCGGCGCGCGGCATAATCCTGCAACGGGCCGTCGATCGTGAGGCGGACAGGATTGCCTTGCACGTCTTCGCGCGTTTCCAGGTCACGGACGATGCGCCCCCCGGCGGTCACTTCGACCCGGCGTGCGCCAGGGACGCCGCGCAATTCTTTCTCGAACTGCTTTTCCAGCCCGTCCTTGCCGATCTTGTAACCGGGCGTGATCAGCAGTGGGTTGGGGTCTTTTTCGAATTCTTCGGCAGAGGCAGGTCCGACATAGCCGATCAGGTGACCAACGCTGGAGGCGGTCGGGTAAAAGCGAGAGAAGCCGCGCTGCGGTACGACACCAGGCAAATCCGGCAGCCGCACGCTGAGCGCAGCGAATTGTTCGTACCGCAGCCCGCTGGCAACTTCGACCGGCTGAAATCCGCGTGCGGTTGCGACCTTGTCCTTGATATCGGCAATCCGCGCCGGTTCCAGCGATAGCAGCTCACCGAGGCGATCAATTGTCGCATCGGCGTTGACCAGGCGTTCGGGGATCAGGTCGACGCGGAAATCTGCGCGGTTCGAAGCCAGTGGCGCGCCATCGCGGTCAAGAATCCAGCCTCGGCGCGGCGGGACAAGGGTAAGGTTGACCCGGTTGCTTTCGGATTCAAGCCGGTATTTCTCGTTCTCGGCAATCGCCAGATAACCCAGCCTGAGCGCCAGCAGCACACCAATTCCGCCTTGCACCGCGCCGATGAGCACCGATCGGCGCTCAAAGCTGCTGCGCAGGATCGAGGCATTAATCATCCGCGAAGGGCGCTGCGGTCCGTCACGCAGGAACGGGATCTTCATCAGTCGATCGTCCGTGCCCGGGCAAGACGGAACCGATCCAGACCGGCAACCATGCGAGCCATTATCGGATAGAGCAGCACAGACAGCAAGGCCTGCGGAGCGGCAACCGCGATCATTTCCGGCGTGATGCTGGCACCCGAAAAGACCAGTGTGGCAAGCCAGTAAACGACAACCATCGTGCCTGCGGTGAACCAGTCCTGCCAGAACCCGCGCCAGGGGAAGCGGGTTTCGAGAACTTCGATGGCGATCATGGCGAGCGACCACAACAGGATCGCGCTGCCAAAGGGCTGGCCGCTGACCAGATCATCAATGGCGCCCAGCGGCGCTCCGGCCCAAAGCGGCAGCAGTCCCGGGCGCACCATTCGCCAGCCGAGCAGCATCAAAAAGCCGAGGGGCGGGACAAGCGGCATCAGATCGGCAATTAGCAGGACCGGAAGCAGCGAACCGAAAATGATCGACGCATAAGGCACGCCGCGCACCCGCCAAGGATCGGGCGCGCGATTGATACGCAGGCCGTAAATGTCCGAACGGGCGCGCGGGTCGAGCCGCTCCATTACTCGTCCGCCGACGAAGAGGCGGGGGAGGGCAAAGCTGACGCCGATGCCGATGCATCCGGCCCAGCGCTTTCCGGCTCGGCAAGCTCGGCTACGGCAGCGGGCTGCGCGACCGGCTCGATCGCGACAAAACTTGTTGCCGCAGGTTCGGCCACCAGGCGTGCGATCCCGCCATCTGGCGTGATCTTGGCGATCACCGCCACGGCCACCCCGGCGCGGTAATAACCGCCCGCACCACTGGTCACCATCATGTCGCCGACCTTGAGCGGATTAACCCCGAGATTGACCAGCCGGATACGCAGCAACCCATCTCCGCGTCCTTCGGCAAAGGCGATCACATTGTCCGTGGCACGGCGCACCGGAAGCACGCTTTCGGTATCGGTGAGCAGCAGCACGCGCGCAGAAATGCGCCCGGTCTCCAGCACACGCCCGATCACGCCGCGTTCCGACAACACCGGCATGCCAGGCTGAACCCCGTTTTTGGCCCCGGCGTTGATGTAGGCGTGGCGCCGCCCGCTGGTTGCAGTCGATCCGACCAAGCGCGCCATCGCGACCGGTCTGGTCTCACTATCCCGCAAGGCCAGCAGGCCTTTCAGCCGCTGGTTCTCGGCCCTGACCGCTTCGGCTTCGGCAAGTCGGATGCGGGCGAGCTCCATTTCGCGGCGCAGCTGCGCATTCTGGTAACCGGCATTGAAATAGCCTGCGATGCCCTGAAACAGACCCTGCGATTCCGCGCGGGCCACCGCGCTGCCCGTTCCGGCGGGCGCCACAACATCGCTCGCCACACCGCGCAACGGCGCGAATGCGGCCGGTTGCCATAGCGACAGCGCCAGCAGCGCCAGCCCGACCAAGGCTCCCGCACCGGCCAACAGGTAACCGGTGAACAGCGAATATTGCGCTTTCTTCGAAAAGCCCGAGCGGCGCGAAGAGGGGGGCGCCATGGCTTTATAGTCCCTTCTGCCGCCGAGGCTGGCTCAAACCCGCACGGATCACGCGGTCATCAAGACGCCGCGATAGATCGGATCTTCCATCGCCCGGCCAGTGCCGAGGGCAACGCAGGTCAACGGATCTTCGGCCACCGAGACCGGCAGGCCGGTTTCCTCGCGCAGATGTTCGTCCAGACGGCGGATCAGCGCGCCGCCGCCGGTCAGCACTATGCCCTGATCGACAATGTCCGCAGCAAGTTCGGGGGCCGTGTTTTCAAGCGCGATACGCACGCCTTCGACGATGGCACCGATCGGTTCCGACAGGGCTTCGGCGACATGCGCCTGGTTGATGGTGATTTCCTTGGGCACGCCGTTCACAAGATCGCGGCCCTTAAGCGTGATGATCTCGCCCACGCCGTCTTCCGGGATCATGGCGATGCCGTAATCCTTCTTGATGCGTTCAGCGGTTGCATCGCCGATCAGCAGGTTGTGGTGACGGCGCACGTAAGAGACGATGGCTTCGTCCATCTTGTCCCCGCCGGTGCGCACCGAGGTGGTATAGGCAAGACCGCGCAAGCTGAGGACGGCGACTTCGGTGGTGCCGCCGCCAATGTCGACCACCATGGAACCGACCGGTTCGGTGACCGGCATATCGGCGCCAATCGCGGCGGCCATCGGTTCGAGGATCAGGTGTACATCGGATGCGCCGGCGTTTGACGCAGCATCGCGGATCGCGCGGCGCTCAACCGAGGTCGACCCCGAAGGAACACAGATCACGATTTCCGGATATCGGAACATGGACTTCTTGCCGTGCACCTTCTGGATGAAGTGCTTGATCATCTGTTCGGCCACTTCAATGTCGGCGATGACGCCATCACGCAGCGGGCGGATCGCTTCGATGCTGTCGGGAGTCTTCCCCATCATCATCTTTGCGTCATTGCCCACGGCCTTAACCCGGCGGATACCGTTGATCGTTTCAATCGCGACCACCGAAGGCTCGTTCAGAACGATCCCCTGATCCTGCACATAGACCAGCGTGTTGGCAGTGCCGAGGTCGATGGCCATGTTTTGCGAGCGGAATTTGAAGAGATCGGACAGGAAGCTCATGGGTGGCGGTGTTCCAGTGATGGCGGGCCGTGGCCGCAGGTTACCGATGGTCGGCAACTGCGGGGGAAACGGGGCGGGTTATGACATGACAGCGCGCGCCTAGCCAATCCGCAGGCAAAAGGCCAAAATATTTGTCCACCGATGCGGTGATTTCTGGGGGCACGGCCTCGAAAAACCGTCCATCCATCGCTAGCGTGGCACAAATGCCCGAAATTCGCCGCCTCCCCTCCGCTCTGGTGAACCGTATTGCGGCGGGCGAGGTGGTCGAACGCCCGGCTGCTGCGCTGAAAGAGCTGGTCGAAAACGCAATTGATGCCGGTGCGCGGCGAATCGGTGTGGTGCTGGCGGACGGCGGGTTGCAGCGTATCGAAGTCGTTGATGATGGCTGCGGGATGGGGCCTGCTGGCATGGCGCTGGCGCTGGAACGCCATGCCACATCCAAGCTGCCCGATTCGCTGATCGGTCCCGATGGCGCAATCGAACTGGTGACGACGCTGGGTTTTCGGGGTGAGGCGTTGCCCTCCATTGCCAGCGTCGCACGCCTGACCATCGAAAGCCGCGAGGCGGGCGCTGCCGAAGGCTGGCGACGCGTGATCGATCACGGAGCTGTTCTGGCCGATGAGCCTGCCGCGCTCCCGCCGGGCACCCGCGTGCGGGTGGAAGAACTGTTCGCCAAGGTGCCCGCACGCCGCAAGTTTCTGCGCACCGCCCGCAGCGAATATGCTGCCTGCCTGGATGTCGTCCGTCGCCTTGCCATGGCGCGGCCCGATGTGGGCTTCACGCTTGAAACTGTGGGCGACGCGGGCAAGCGCACGGTGCTGTCCCTGCAAGCGGACGAGGAACTGGCGACCCGCGTGGCGCGGATCATTGCGCATGAACTGAAGGACAACTCTGTCGCCATCGCCTTGGAGCGTGACACGCCGCACGGCACCATGCGGCTGACGGGGGTGGCGGGATTGCCGACCTGGAACCGGGGCGTGGCCGATCACCAATATCTGTTCGTCAACGGCCGGCCTGTGAAAGACCGGCTGCTGGTGGGGGCGGTGCGCGGCGCCTATGCCGATATGCTGGCGCGCGATCGCCATGCGGTGCTGGCGCTGTTCCTTGATCTGCCGCCGCAGGATGTCGACGTGAATGTCCATCCGGCGAAAACCGAAGTGCGCTTCCGCGACAGTGCCGGGGTGAGGGGATTCATCGTCTCGGGGCTTCGGCAAGCGCTGGCGACCGGCGACCGGCGTTCGGCCCAAGGGCCGGACCGGGCCGCGATGGCGCGTTGGCAGGCAGAGCCTGTGGCAGCGCCTGCTGCGCCCATGGCGCCGATGCTGGACACCATCTTCTCGGGCCGCGATTGGGCAGCGCCGCAACCGCGGCTTGGCGAAGCCCGCCCCACATGGAATATGCCCGCCTCGCAGCCGCAAGGCCGCGCCGAAGAGGCCGCGCCCCTGCCGGAACGCGCCGAACAATACCCGCTGGGTATTGCGCGGGGGCAGGTCGCCAACACCTATATCGTCGCCGAAGCCGCCGATGGTCTTGTCCTTGTCGATCAGCACGCGGCGCATGAACGCCTCGTCCTGGAGCGCCTGCGCGCTGCGGGGGCAGATGAAGCGACCCGCCGCAGCCAGGCACTGCTGGTGCCCGATGTGGTGGAACTGGACGAAGTCGATTGCGACCGTTTGGAAGACGCCGCCGAGGGACTGGCCCGTTTCGGCCTCGTCATCGAACGCTTCGGACCAAGTGCGATGTTGGTCCGCGCGCTGCCCGCCGTGCTGCCCAAGGCGGACAACAATGCCCTGCTGCGCGATCTTGCCGACGATATTGCGAAGCACGGCAAGCAGGAAGACAGCGGGGCATTGTTGCTGGCTGAACGGCTTGAGCTGGTGCTGGCGACGATGGCCTGCCACGGATCGGTGCGGGCAGGGCGCACCCTCAGCGTCGCCGAGATGAACGCCCTGCTGCGCGAGATGGAGGCAACGCCGCGCTCAGGCCAGTGCAATCACGGGCGCCCGACGTGGGTGAAACTCAGCATGGAAGATGTCGAGAAGCTGTTCGGGCGGCATTGAAGCCCTATGACATCCTGAACTTCGGGATCCCGGCGTCCGCATCAAGCTCAGGGATGATGCTGTAACGCGCAAGCACCAGACTGAAGAACCCGAACAACAGCAGGCCCAAAGCAATGCCGGTGAACACCCACCCCATGTCCGCCAGCGATGCAACCGCCTCACCCAGCGTCTTCACGTTGGCTGCGCCTTCCGCGAGAAAGCCGGTCTCGACAAGCGACCAGGCGATCACGCCGAAAACCACTGCGCGCGTGGCATAGCCGGCGCGGCCCAGCAGGCGGGTCTGATCCGGGGCTTGCGGCGAGATGTGTTGCATGAAGCTGGCGGTGGCGGCTTTCTCGGCCTGCGACAAAGCGGCCAAGCCAAATCCAATACCCAAAATGCCGATCGCCACACCGCCCATCTGCACTGACAGGACCCCGGCGGCGGCATCGGATGCGCCGTTTCCACCACCAGACGGCGATCCGGTCGCGAATTTGTAGGCGGTCCACGCCAAGGCCAGATGTCCGATGCCGCTGCCAGCGTGCCCGATCCTCTGCGCCCAACCTTTGAAGTCCGAGCCGTTATGCTCGATATCGAAGACTGGCGAAGCGAAGCGGAACAGGGCGTAGCTGACAAGGCCGACAACGAGGATCCACAGCAGGACGGTGCCGCCGGGGATCCGGTCGACAGTCTGGAATATCCCGTCGGTCCCTTCGCTGATCTGGCCGATCGCGCCGAAGGCGATCAGGCCCAGCATGATGTAAAGCACCGCCCGGCTGAAATAGCCGATCCGCACCAGAAAATTCGAACTTGCTACTGTCAGGCATCCCCGTTCCTCCAAAGCTGAGGAACAGCCAACCTGTGCAATGTGCAGGATGTTCCGCTGGCTGCGGAGTTTACGGCCCAGCCGAACGGTTCAGACGTTGAACTTGAAGAGCAGCACGTCCCCGTCCTGCACCACGTATTCCTTGCCTTCCTGCCGCAGCTTGCCCGCTTCCTTCGCGCCGGCTTCGCCGCCCAAGGCGATGTAATCGTCATAAGCGATGGTTTCTGCACGGATGAAGCCGCGTTCGAAATCGGAGTGGATTTCGCCCGCTGCCTGCGGAGCCTTGGCGCCATCGGGGAAGGTCCAGGCGCGGGCCTCCTTGGGGCCGCAGGTGAAGAAGGTCTTGAGGCCGAGCAGCGTGTAACCGGCGCGGATCACGCGGGCGAGGCCGCTTTCGGTGAGGCCCATGGCTTCAAGGAACTCACCCCGGTCTTCCAGCGGCATCGTCACCAGATCAGCCTCGATCGCGGCTGAGACAACCACCGCCTGCGCGCCTTCAGCCGCCGCTTTGGCGAACACCTTGGCCGACAGATCATTGCCTTCGGCCGCGTCTTCTTCGGCGACGTTGCACACGTAAAGCACCGGCTTGGCGGTCAGGAGCTGCGCCTGCTTGAACAAGCGCTCCTCCTCGTCATCGGCAGGTACCGTCAGGCGCGCCGGCTTGCCTTCGCGCAGCAGTTCGAGGGCCTGACCCAGCACGCTGGCCATGGCCTTGGCTTCCTTGTCACCCGCCGCCCCGCGCTTGGCCGCAGCCGGCACGCGCTTTTCGAGGCTTTCAAGGTCCGACAGCATCAGTTCCGTCTCGACCACTTCGGCATCCGCAATGGGATCGACCTTGTTGGCGACGTGCTGGATATCGTCATCCTCGAAACAGCGCAGCACATGGACGATGGCGTCCACCTCGCGAATATTGCCGAGGAACTGGTTGCCGAGACCTTCGCCCTTGCTCGCGCCCTTCACGAGCCCTGCGATGTCGACGAAGCCGAGCTGGGTTTCGATGATCTTGGCGCTCTTGCCGATGGCGGCGATTTTTTGCAGCCGTTCATCGGGCACCGCTACCTGACCCACGTTGGGTTCAATCGTGCAGAACGGATAGTTGGCCGCCTGCGCCGCCTGCGTCTCGGTCAGTGCATTGAACAAGGTGGACTTGCCCACGTTGGGCAGGCCGACGATCCCGCAACGGAAACCCATGATGATTATCTCTTGGCTATAGCTCGAAAGCGCTGGCCCTTAGCGGGCGGGCGCGGGAATGGCTAGAGCCTCACCGTCCCTTCACCGTCCGTGAACTGCGCGCATCAGCGGGCCGACAACCGGCGATCCGCCCAGCCATTCGGTTTGCACCCGTGCGGTAACTTCGTTGATCGGCGCTTGCGGCTTGTTGCCGGGGGAGACAGGCAGGCGCAGCGGGCGGGTGCCGGGTGGCTGGGCGATGAGCCCGGCGATGGCCTGCGCGACATCCATCGGATCATTGCTGCGCCCCGATCCATCCTCCATCCCCATCCGCGCCACCTGCTGCGGATAGCCATCGGTATGCACCGCCTCTGCCCGGTCCTTCAGGGCGGAAGAATAGGAATTGCGGTTGACCCACACCTTGGTGGGATAGCCGCCCGGCTCGATGATCGAAACGTCGATATTGTGCGGCACCAGTTCATAGGCGAGCTGCTCGCTCATTGCCTCCAGGGCGAATTTGGTGGCGGAGTAATGGCCCGACCACGGCGTGATGACGCGGCCCAGCTGGCTGGAAATCTGGATGATCTGGCCTGCGCCCTTGCGGCGCATCCCCGGCAGCACCGCGCGCGCCATGCGGTGCGGGCCGAACACATTGGTTTCGAACATCAGGCGGGTCGCCTGCATGTCCTGCACTTCCACCGGCGAGGTGATGCCGATGCCGGCATTGTTGACGAGGACATCGATCGGGCCTCCCGCGATCATCTCGGCCTCGGCCACGCCCTTGGCTACCAGTTCGTCCGAGGTCACGTCGAGTTCGATCACATGAAGATCGAGCCGCTCCCGCAAGGCAAGGATGCGCAATTGCTCGCCCTCGGCGCGCGGCACATCGCGCATGGTGGCGAAGACCCTGGCCCCCTGCCGCGCCAGCAGCTCTGCCGCGAGCCGCCCGAAGCCCGAAGAACAGCCGGTGATCAGCACGCTCTTGCCCGTGAAGGATAGCTCCGGGGTATAGACCGGCTCGGCCGATTGCGCCCTTTGGCCAGCCAATGCGGCGGTGGCGGCGGCGCCAGCAAGCAGGGCGCGGCGATCAAGGTTCATGGGGCGGTGTCCTTGGCTGTGAACGGACTGTAACGGATCAGGCAAGGTTATTGGCTTTGCGCCATTGTGCAAGCATCGCCGGACTGGTGAGCCGCACGAGCGTGCCCGCATAGCCTGCCAGCGTCGCCTCGGTGCGCACCCGGGGGCCGGTGTTCCAGTTCATCACATACCAGAAGAACGAGGCATCGAACCGTTCGGGGCAGCCTTCGGGCATGTCGGGCCGCGATTGGCCGCGATGGGAGGCGATCCGCCGGATCAGCCGCCACAGGCACAGGCGGATCGGGAAATCGAGATAGATCACCGTGTCCGCGCGTTCGAGCCGGGGGGCCAGCGTGCTGCCGTAATTGCCCTCGATCAGCCATTCGTGCTGCGCGACAACCTCCGCAAGCCGGGCGTTCAGTTCGGCCTTCTCCGTCTCGACCCAGCCCGCCTGCCAGCCCAGCTGGTCCATATGGACAAGCGGCAGGCCCATGCGCGGCGCAAGTTCGCGGGCGAGGGTGCTTTTGCCCGAACCGCAGGGGCCGATGATCAGCACACGGCGCATCGGGAATTTACCCCTGCATCCTCAGCGCGATGTCATTCATGAAGCGCACGTCATCGCCCTTCGCCAGCCACCCCGCCTCTGCGCCGATGGCGCCGAGCATCGCGACCAGATCGTCCTGTTCGTCCTTGGCATAATTGCCGAGAACGTGGCCGGTCACGCGGTCCTTGTGTCCGGGGTGCCCTATGCCGAGGCGGATGCGGCGGTAATCGGGTGCGCCGATGCTGGCGCAATGCTGGTCGATGGAGCGCAGCCCGTTATGCCCGGCGTGCCCGCCGCCCTGCTTCACCTTGACTTTGAAGGGGGCCAGATCAAGCTCGTCATGGAACACGGTGAGCGCATCGGTGCCCAGCTTGTAGAAGCGCAGCGCCTCGCCGACGCTGCGGCCACTTTCGTTCATGAAGGTCGCAGGCTTCAGCAGCAGCACCTTTTGCGTGCCGATCCGGCCTTCCTGCGCCCATCCCTGAAATTTGGTCTGCACCGGCCCGAAGCTGTGCATGTCCGCAATCACGTCCACGGCCATGAAGCCGACATTGTGCCGGTGGAGCGCATAGCGCGGTCCGGGATTTCCGAGGCCGACCCAGATCTGCATAGCGCGTCCTCTAACTGCGGTTCACACAAAACGAAACGCCGGACTTCCCTTGAAGAGAAGCCCGGCGTTCGTGAGCCATTGATGGCTGCGAAGATTACTCGGCTTCGGCGGCTTCGCCGGCGCTGCTCTTCAGACCCGACGGAGCGATCACGGTGGCGATGGTGAAATCGCGGTCGGTGATCACGCTCTTGACGCCCTTGGGCAGAGTGACTTCGCTGATGTGGATCGAATCGCCGATTTCCTTACCAGTCACATCGATCTGAATCTCGTCAGGGATGTCGGCGTTGGGGCACAGCAGTTCGAGTTCGTGACGCACGATGTTGAGCACGCCGCCCTTCTTAAGGCCAGGCGAATCTTCTTCGTTGATGAAGACAACCGGCACCTGCACTTCAACCAGGCTGTCGCCAGTCATGCGCAGGAAATCGACGTGGATCGGACGGTCGGTCACCGGGTTGACGGCCACATCCTTGGGCAAGGTGCGAACGGTCTGCCCACCGATCTCGATGTTGACGATCGAGTTCATGAAGTGACCGGTGTTCAGCAGACGCACCAGTTCCTTCTGCTCGACGTGGATCAGGGTGGGTTCTTCCTTGCCGCCGTAAATGACAGCAGGAGTCCGACCTTCGCGGCGAATTGCACGGGAGGCTCCCTTGCCAGCCCGTTCGCGCGCTTCAGCCGGCAGGTTCAGCGCTTCGCTCATAATATTGCCTTTCGAATGCGTTGTGATGAGTATTGTCCGGCGCGCCGCCTCCAGGGATGTCCGGAGCGCCGAAGCGCGGGCCCTTAGAGAGAGACTGCCGGTTTGGCAACCGCTTTAGGGCAGGCGCCTGACGCGGTAACCCTGCGCTTCAAGCAAAGCGGCAAGGCCATCGGGACCAACCAGATGCGCGCCGCCAACCGCGATCAGCGGGCGCGGGGCCTGTTCGAGCATCCTGCCAAGCGCCGCCGACCAGCGCCGGTTTCGCGCCGTCAGCAATGCCTCGCGCAAGGCAGGTTCCGCCAGAAAGCCTTCGCGCGTCGATTTTTCGATGGTAGCGGCATCGCCCGCCAGCCATGCGCGCTGGAGCCTTGCGGGATCCTGCTGCGACCCTTGGCTTTCGCGCACAACCGCAGCCAGCATCGCGCGCTGCTGGACTTCGGGCAGGCGGTCGAAGATCGATAGCTGGCCGCGCATCCCTTCAAGCTCGCGGACCGGGCGCCCGGCGAAATCATCAATAAGGGCGCGGTCGACGCCGTTTGCTGGATCGCCTGCCGCGTCAACCTGGGCAAGAGCGATGGCTGCCGCCCAGGTCTCGGTTGATGCAAATCCATCGTCGGAAAAATCGCCGCGTTCCAGCAACCGGGCCAGCTTTGGGTGGAGATCAGCGGGCAGGCGCTGCTTGAGCGGCAGTTGCCCTGGGCTTTGTGCGAGGCTGGCATAGATCGAAGGCCCATCGCCGCGGCCATCCAATTCGCCAACTTCGACAATCAGCAGGTCGGCTTCACCAGCAACTTTCGTGATCGCCGGTGTGCGCCATTCAGTGCCATCGGGAAGGGCGTGGATGGTGCCGATCATCCAGCCCTCGACCGCGCCATCGGCGGAGGCGATTTCATAAAGCAGCGGGTTGGGCGGCGGGCCATTTCCGGGGGCGTCGCTGCACCCGGCCACCAACAGCAAGAGCGGGGCGATGACACCTGCTGCCAGCATGCGCGCGCGCTGCATCATCATCGCCCCTGTCCTGTCACGTGACAGTCCTGTCACACGTCCGGTCATTTGACCCGTGTGACTGTGATACCCTTTGCGCCGAGGTAATCCTGAACGCTGCGGGCGCCGGCAAGGTGGCCCGCGCCAACCGCGATGAACACTGTTCCCGGCGCATCCATCCGCGCGCCGATCCAGTCAGCCCAATTCGCGTTGCGGCTGTAAAGCAGCGCCTCGGCCACGGCGGGGTCGGTCATGCCTTCGTTCATCACTTCGGCAAGCTGGTCGGCATCGCCTTCGGCCCATTCGGTCACCATCCGGTCGAGCATCGGCTTGACCTCGTCCACCCCGGTGGCCGCTTCCACCATGAAGGCGATCTGGGCTTCCTGCGTCATCCCGTCAAAGATGCCGAGCTGGAATTCGGCAGTCTCCAAAGCCCCTGTCTCCTTGCCTGCCGCCTTGGCGAGCAGCACCTTTTCGACGCCGCTATTGGGGTCATAGCCCTGCTGCATCAGCGGCAGAATCGACAGGGTAAGGCCCGCCAGCCACGGCTTCATCTGGTCGAAGGCTTCAACCGGTACCCCGATCTTGGCCATCCCGGCCGCATAGGCGGCGCCCTGTTCCGCATTCAAAAGAGAACGCAGCGTGGTGCCTTTTTCCAGCATCCCCTTGGTCGCCGTCAACTGCCCCAGCTGCGCTTCGCTGGCTGCATCCATGGGAATTTCGGTGACGATGGTCTCAGAGCTATCGAACGCCTTGGCGATGGTGGTGTCGTACCATTCCACGCCCTGCGGCAAAACGTGGACCGTGCCGAACAGGTAGATCGTGGTGTCGGCATCAGCGACCTTCCAAAGTGCCGGGCCAGCTGCGGTGGGGGCGGGGGCCGGAGCTGCCGCGGCGTGACCGGCGTGGTCCTGCGACAGCGCAGGCTGCGCGGCAAACAACGCAAACGGGGCAGCGGTCAGGGCGAGCAGATTGGCAAGCTTCATCGGTGTTCTCCTCGGTACAAAAGACAGGAATGGAGGGGGGAAGGCAAAGGGTATCAAAGATAGCGGCGAACGAACCAGGCAGCGCCCCAGATCACCGAGACGATCATCAGCACCACCATCGGATCTTGCGCCGGCACATATCCGGCGCGAGCGGCCAGCCACCACGTGGGCACAATGAAGAAATAGGCGTGAACGGCGACCATTGATCCATCGCGATAGGCATTGGCCTCGTGCTCATCGATCGACTTCCACCATATCCATGTCGCAACCGGTACGATGACGAGGAAGATGACGCCCGTGACAAGCGCAATAAGCGGATTGATCGGCCCGTTGGAAAAGACCTGGAGACCGCCATCATTCCCGACCGCCAGAAGTATGCCCAGCACGCCGCCGATAATCGCCATCGCAACGAACAGCTTTCGCGCACGCTGAATTCGCGGGGCTTCGGGTTCCAGGTCTTGTTTGGACAGGAACCGCCACAACAGCCATGTGCTCAAGAGCGCCAGCAGCGCGATTGCGCCGATCACGGCAAAATCGGTCGGGGTCGGCATTCCATGATCCAGCGCAGCAACCGCATACCCGGTTGCGATGCTCATAAGGACCAGGATCACCATGCTGCCGCCCGTTGCAATCACCGCGCGTTTCGCGCCGGCGAAGGGACCGGGTTCGTCGTCCGTGTGGCCGGGGACTTCAGAATTCATCATCGAAGATCTCCTCAATGGACATCCCGAACAGGCGGGCGATGCGGAAGGCGAGGGGGAGAGAGGGGTCGTGCTTGCCGGTCTCTATGGCGTTCACTGCTTGACGCGACACGTCGAGCCGTCCGGCAAGGTCAGCCTGACTCCAGTCACGTTCCGCACGCAGCACCTTCAGGCGGTTTTTCATCTGAGGCCTCGCAGCCAGCGGAAGTGGAACCCGATGTAGAAAGCCACGATTGCGGCGAAGGCGGCGACATCAGCGGGGATGTCCGGTCCATCCGTTGTGCCGGTGAACCCGTCATAAAAACCCTCAAGCATGGGTAGCGCGAGGAAGCCGACGATCACCGCAGCAAAGGCAAGCGACGTGCCCGACTGCCACAGCGTTTCAACATACTCGTCGCGAAACGGGCGGATCAGCATCACCACCAGCGGAACAATCATCAGTCCGATGCTCAATCCCTTGACGAAGTCAGGCATATCAAGGCCGAAGGTCAGAAGCACGCTGGCCGTGGCCAGAGCGCCCATATGGGCCGCGATCAGATAGGTTTTGGTGCGCTTTTCAAGTGTCATAGAAACCAGCCATGTGTCAGGTTGTCCTGACTTTATGTCGTGATTCGCTGACTGTGTCAACAGAACCTGACTTTCTGTCATAAGAACGTTACCCCTTCAGGATCGCTCCCCTGATTGCTGCGCTGCGGCATTGACGCAAATGGGGTGTTCGGCCATGGCCGCGCCATGAGTGCAGCACCCGCTTTCACGCCCGCGCCGCGCGATCCTGCGCGATCGTTTCAGGACATGATCCTGACGCTCCATGATTTCTGGAGCGCCAATGGCTGCGTGATCCTGCAGCCCTATGACATGCGGATGGGCGCAGGCACGTTTCACACTGCCACCACGCTGCGCGCGCTGGGGCCGGAGCCTTGGAATGCCGCCTTCGTCCAGCCCTGCCGCCGCCCGACGGACGGCCGCTACGGCGAAAACCCCAATCGGTTGCAGCATTACTACCAGTATCAGGTGATCCTGAAGCCAAGCCCGTCGGACATTCAGGCGTTGTACCTCCAAAGCCTCGCCGCGATCGGCATCGATCCGCTGGCGCACGATATCCGCTTCGTCGAAGACGACTGGGAATCGCCGACGCTGGGCGCATGGGGGCTGGGCTGGGAGGTATGGTGTGACGGGATGGAAGTCACCCAGTTCACCTATTTCCAGCAAATGGGCGGCTTCGATTGCAAGCCCGTTGCAGGCGAATTGACCTACGGGCTGGAACGCCTCG
>JBEQBX010000050.1:0-21155 GCA_041639595.1 Porphyrobacter sp. | reverse complement strand
AGCCAACGCTCAAGATCGTCCTGCCAATCACTATCCATCGCCAGCCTCCATCAAGCTGGCTCCCTATGAATCAGGGAAATCCTCCCATGGGAATCGATAAATCAAATTTCTGCCAAAGTAGTGCTAGTTGCCAAGCAGCACTTTCGGTTTTCGCAATAATCTTCTGAATACCCGTACAAACCGGCAGCTTCTTTTGAACCCTGAACGATAGAAGTGAGTCTAAACCGGAGCGCTTTCGGCGCGAGATCAAGGCTTTCGCGGGAGTATCGAATGGCAGTTAAGGACGTGACGCAGATTGCTCTGCGGGACATGACAGCGGACGATATTCCTGCGGTTGCAGACCTGTGCTTCGAGCAGCACTGGCCGCATCGCGAGCAAGACCTTGAGAAATTGCTGGCTATCGGCAGTGGTTTGGTCGCCGAAGTGGACGGCAAGACCTGCGGCTCGATCATGTCTTGGCGGTTTGGCCAGTCTTTCGCGATGATCGGGGTGGTCATCGTGGCAGTGGCGCAGCAGGGGCGCGGATTGGGTCGCCGGCTCGCAGATGCGATGCTGCAGCGGCTCGATGGTGTTACGGTTATCCTCAATGCCACTGACGAAGGGCTGCCGCTTTACACTAAGCTTGGTTTCACGCCGCTTGGGCAGGTGCTGCAGCACCAGGGTGTTGCTCCGATTCAACCCTTGGTCGAACTGCGCCCGGGTGAGCGGGTGCGGCCGATGGGTGCAGCCGACGCCGCTGCGCTCGATGCGCTATATTCTTCGGCGACCGGCATGGACCGCAAGGCCGTGCTCGATGCCTTGCTGGCCGATGGCAGTGCGGTAGTGCTATGCCGCGAGCACGTGCAGACCGGCTTTGCCGTGATGCGCAGGTTCGGGCGAGGTTGGCTTATCGGGCCGGTCGTCGCACCCGACGCGGGCGGCGCAAAGGCGCTGATTGCGCATTGGTTGGGCACGCAGGCTGGCAGCTTTTGCCGTATAGACGTGCCTCAGGTAACTGGCCTCGGGCCATGGCTTGAGGAAGTCGGCCTGCCCGAAGTGGGCCATGTCACGCGGATGGCGCTGGGAGCCCCACCCGTTCCCGGCGATGAAGTCGCTCTCTTTGGTCTTGCTGCACAGGCGCTAGGTTGAACATGCTGAACTTGAATGACCCCACCCTGCTGCGGCAGGCCGCTCTTGTCGATGGTGTGTGGATCTCCGCTGGGCTTCCCGCGCTTGAGGTGACCAATCCTGCCACCGGAGAAGTGATCGGCACCGTGCCCGATTGCGGCACTGCCGAGGCGAATGCGGCGATTGCCGCAGCGCAGGCCTCATGGGCTGACTGGCGAAAGCGTACGGCGGGCGAGCGCGCCGCGCTGCTTGAAGCATGGCATGCGTTGGTGCTGGCCAACCAAGATGATCTTGCCCGGATCATGACGGCCGAGCAGGGCAAGCCTTTTGCTGAGGCGCAGGGTGAAATCCGCTATGCGGCGACGTTCATCAAGTGGTTTGCCGAAGAAGGCCGTCGCGTGGGTGGGCGCAACATTCCCTCGCCCGAAAGGGATCGGCGGATCATTGTCTTGACCGAGCCGGTCGGTGTTTCCGCTGCCATCACGCCGTGGAACTTTCCGGCGGCCATGATTACGCGCAAGTGCGCACCGGCGCTGGCCGCCGGCTGCCCGGTGGTGATCAAGCCATCGGAAATGACCCCGTTCACCGCGCTTGCCCTGATCGAACTGGCAATTCGCGCAGGTTTCCCCAAAGGGACGATCAACCTGTTGACCGGGATGCCGCATGCAATTGGCGAGGCGATCACCGCCAGCCCCGTGGTGCGCAAGCTCTCCTTCACCGGCTCGACCCGCGTCGGATCGCTGCTGATGCGGCAGAGCGCGGATACGATCAAGCGGTTGAGCCTGGAACTGGGCGGCAATGCTCCGCTTATCGTGTTCGACGATGCCGACTTGGATCTGGCGGTCAAGGCGACGATGGCCAGCAAGTTCCGCAACGCCGGGCAGACCTGCGTCTGTGCCAACCGCATCCTCGTTCACGCGCCGATCTACGACGACTTCGCCGCCCGCCTTGGCGCTGCGGTAGAGGCGCTCAATGTCGGCAACGGCATGGACGCCGAGGCGACGACTGGCCCGCTGATCAACCGCGCGGCGACCGAGAAGGTCACGGCCCATATCGACGATGCGTTGGGCAAGGGCGGCAAGGTACTGTACTCAGGCAAGGGCGCGCAAGGCGGCAACTTCGCCCGGCCCGTGATCATTGGTGAAGCGAACACCGGGATGCGGTTGGCCCACGAGGAGACTTTCGGTCCTGTGGCGCCGTTGTTCCGGTTCGAAACCGAGGACGAGGCCATCGCCTTGGCGAACGACACCGAGTATGGCCTCGCCAGCTATTTCTACACGTCGGGCCTGGACCGGGCGTTTCGCGTGGCCGAGGCGCTGGAAGCGGGGATGATCGCGCTCAACACCGGTTCCATCGCGATGGAGATGGCCCCGTTCGGCGGCGTTAAGCAATCCGGCCTTGGCCGCGAAGGCGGTACGCTCGGCATCGAGGAATATCTGGAAACCAAGGCCTTCCACATCGGTGGCCTGAAGATCTGAAGCAGCAGGGGGCAAGGCGATGACAGGCAATATGCGTAAGCACACGATCGCGGTGATCCCCGGCGATGGTATCGGCAACGAGGTGATGCCCGAAGGCATGCGCGTGCTGGAAAAGGCCGCGTCGCTCTATGGCTTCGAACTGGAGCAGAAGTGGCACGATTTTTCCTCGTGCGACTATTACGCTCGCCACGGCAAGATGATGCCCGACAACTGGAAGGAAGAGATCGGACGGCCCGATGCCATCTTCTTCGGTGCGGTAGGCTGGCCTGACACTGTGCCCGATCACATCTCGTTGTGGGGCTCGATCATCCAGTTCCGCCGCGAGTATGACCAGTACGTCAATCTCAGGCCGGTTCGGCTGATGCCGGGTGTTCCCTGCCCGTTGGCGGGTCGCGAGCCGGGCGATATCGATTTCTGGGTGGTCCGCGAAAATACCGAAGGCGAGTATTCTTCCGTGGGCGGGATCATGTTCCCCGGCACCGAGCGCGAGCTGGTCATCCAGGATACAGTCATGACCCGCGTCGGCGTTGACCGTGTGCTGCGTTATGCTTTCAACCTGGCGCAGACGCGGGAGCGCAAGCATCTGACCAGCGCGACCAAGTCTAACGGCATTGCCATCACGATGCCATACTGGGATCAGCGCGTGGAAGCGATCGCCACAGAGTACCCTGACGTTACCCACGACAAGTACCATATCGACATCCTCACCGCGCAGTTCGTGCTGAACCCGGACCGCTTTGATGTGGTGGTCGGCTCCAACCTGTTTGGTGATATTCTGTCAGACCTAGGCCCAGCCTGCACCGGCACGATCGGGGTTGCTCCTTCGGCCAATATCAATCCCGAGGGCAATCACCCCTCGCTGTTCGAGCCTGTCCACGGCTCTGCGCCCGACATCGCCGGGCAAGGCATCGCCAACCCGGTCGGTCAGATCTGGTCTGCGGCGATGATGCTGGAGCATCTGGGCGAGGTTGATGCAGCGGCTGCCATCATGCGCGCGGTTGAGCAGGTACTGGCAACCCCTTCTGCGCGCACGCGCGATCTCAAAGGTGCAGCAGGCACGGAAGATTGCGGCAAGGCCATTGCCGAGGCTCTTCAATAAGGTTTGGTGGCAGTGTGACCGCTTTGCCGCCAAGGCATTACCAGACGCAAGCTTTGCCGAACGGGGCTCCGGCATAAAGACTTCGAAGAGGCGCGCGGCAGAATATGCCGCGCGCCTCATTTGCAAGAGAGCGGTGCAGGGCATTTTCCTCTGCTTTCGGCGCAACCCGCTCTCGCCGCTGACATAGGCTGCAACCAGTGTTATCAAATGGACCAACCGCAATGACCGCACCTGCATCTGGCCAAACCAATCGCTCCCTTGTCGATATCGACCGCGATCACCTGATCCATTCGGTCACGTCGTTTCGCGGACACGAGCAACACGGTGCAATCGTGCTGGAATCGGGCAAGGGCATGTGGCTGACCGATGCACAAGGCAACGAACTGCTCGACGCTTTTGCCGGGCTGTGGTGTGTCAACGTCGGCTATGGGCAGGATTCGATAGTCGAAGCCGCCGCCGAACAGATGCGCAAGCTGCCATACGCGACGGGCTATTTCCACTTTGCAAGCGAACCGGCAATTCGGCTTGCCGGAGAACTCACTGCTGCCGCGCCCGAAGGGTTGGACCACGTGTTCTTCACCCAGGGCGGCTCGGACGCGGTGGACAGCGCCATTCGCTACATCATCCATTATTGGAACGCCGCCGGAAAGCCGGACAAGAAGCATTTTATTGCGCTGGAATGGGGTTACCATGGATCGAGCAGCCTGGGTGCCGGCCTGACCGCGCTGGGCAACTTCCATCGCAACTTTGACCTGCCGCGCCCGTGGCAGCATCATATCGCCTCGCCATACCAGTATCGCCATCCACAAGGGGATGACGATGCAGCCGTGATCGCCTCGACTGTTGCCGCGCTAGAGGCAAAAGTCGCAGAACTTGGGCCGGAAAACGTCGCAGCGTTCTGTTGTGAACCGATTCAGGGATCCGGCGGGGTGATCGTGCCGCCGCGCGGTTGGCTCAAGGCCCTGCGGGAGGCTTGCACCCGGCTTGGCATCCTCATGCTGGTGGACGAGGTCATCACCGGCTTCGGTCGCACCGGGCCTTTGTTCGCCTGTCTCGACGAAGATGTTTCGCCAGATTTCATGACCACGGCCAAGGGCCTGACCGCGGGCTACATCCCCATGGGTGCCATGTTCATGGCGGATCACGTCTATCAGACCATTGCCGATGCCGCACCGGCCGCGCTGCCGATCGGCCATGGCCAGACCTATTCCGGTCATCCTGTTGCCGCTGCCGTCGGCCTCGAAGTGCTGCGCCTATACCGTGAGGGTGGCTTGCTGGAGAACGGCCGCAAGGCCGGCGAGCGTTTTGCCGAGCATATGGAGCGGATCAAGGCGCACCCGTTGGTCGGCGACGTTCGGTATCGCGGTCTTCTAGGTGCCATAGAACTCACGCCTGACAAGGCGACGAAGGCGATCTTTGATAGCGCGCTCGACATCGGCGGGCGGCTGTCGAAACTGACCTATGGCAACAGAGTGATCGTGCGCTGCTTCGCCAACGCTGTGCTCGGGTTCGCTCCGGCGCTGTGTTGCACGATCGATGAAATGGACATGATCTTCGCAAGGGTTGAGCGATCACTTGACCAGTTGCTCGAACAGCCAGACATTCGCGCTGTCGTTGCGCTGCAGACTGCTTGAGGGAGGCTGACCATGCTGCCTGGACCAAAGTTAGACAGGATTGACCTGAAAATCCTTGCAAAACTTCAACAGGAGGGCCGGATCACCAACGTGGAACTGGCCGATGCGGTTGGATTGTCGCCCAGTCCGTGCCTCACGCGGGTCAAGCGTCTTGAAAAGGCTGGCTATATCAGCGGCTATGGCGCGCATGTGAATTTCAACAAGCTCGGGGAATATCTCACGGTCTTCACCGAAGTGACGTTAAGCGAACATCGCCAGGGGGACTTCAGCCGTTTTGAAAGCCGGATCTCCAAGCTTGATGAGATTGTGGAATGCCACCTGGTTTCAGGGGGATACGACTATCTGCTGAAATTCGTTGCTCGCGGCGTTTCCCATTACCAATCGATCATCGAGAACATGCTCGAGAGCGACTACGGCATCGAGAAGTATTTCAGTTACATCGTGATAAAATCGCCTTTCATCAAGCACAAGTTCCCGATCCAGAACCTCTTCGGGCAAACGCATGGCTAACATTTCCGAGATGCAGCCAGACCTTCTTGCCGATCTGGTGGCGCTACGGCGGGATATTCATGCCAATCCCGAACTTGGCTTCGAGGAACATCGCACCGCAGGCCGCATTGCAGCCGAACTGCGCGATCTGGGTATCGAGGTTCACGAAGGTATCGGCACCACCGGCCTTGTCGGCGTTCTGAAAGGCCGCCGCGAGGGAACGCGAGCGCTCGGCCTGCGCGCCGACATGGATGCCTTGCCGATCGATGAGCAGACCGATCTGCCTTGGGCCAGCACAAATCCGGGCATTTTCCATGGCTGTGGGCACGATGGCCATGTTGCGATGCTGCTGGGCGCGGCCCGGGTGCTGGCCAAGGACCCTGACTTCGCCGGGACGCTGAACCTTATCTTCCAGCCCGCCGAGGAAGGAAAAGGCGGGGCGCGGGTGATGATTGAGGAAGGTCTGTTCGAACGCTTTCCTTGCGACCGCGTCTATGCCCTGCACAACTGGCCGGGTCTGCCAGCCGGAACGATCAGCACCCGTCCCGGCGCCATCATGGGAGCTGCGGACAAGTTCAGGATCGTGATAACCGGCAAGGGCGGCCATGCCGCCATTCCGCAGGACAGCCCGGACGCGATCCTTGCCGCGGCCAGTCTGGTGCAGCAACTCAATACGATCGTGTCGAGGAGCGTGCCACCCGCCGCGTCGGCGGTTCTTTCGATTACGCAAATCCATGGTGGGCATGCGCACAATGTCATCCCGGCCGAGGTCATGGTCGGAGGTACAGTGCGCACTTTCGATCCAGCGGTTCAGGACCGAATCGTAGAGCGGATGGCCGCGATGCTGAAAGGTATCGAGGCCAGCTTCGAGGTAGAATGTGCGCTCGACTACGACCGTTATTATCCCGCTACCATCAACGATCCGGTGGCGGCTGCCGACGCTCTTGAGGTCGCTGCCGGCGTGGCCCACGCCGAACTTGCACCAGAACCTGCGCCAACGTCGGAGGACTTTTCCTTCATGCTTCAGCAGCGGCCCGGAGCCTATATCTGGCTGGGGCAGGCGACGAGCAATCACGCAGCGCCACTGCACAACCCTCGATACGATTTCAACGACAACGTGATCGAGATAGGCGTGCGCCTGCATGTGGCGTTGGCAAGGCACTGGTTGAGATAACGCGCTTTCCGAACAACAGCGCACGTAGCGCGATTTTGTCTTTCGGGCAGGAACCGAACCACAGCAGCATCCCGGAACGCCGGAGAATTCAGCGTATTCTTCTGTTCCGGTCATGCGAACGTAGAAATGATTAGAGCAACGTCTCCATAACCCAATCGGTGTACGAACATGCCAGCATACGTCGAACGCATTCACAGTGATGAGGTGCTTCCTGCGCAAGCCGATGTCGTTGTTGTGGGGGGCGGCATACTGGGCGCGACAGCAACCTATTTTCTGGCCAAGCGCGGCTTATCCGTGGCGCTTCTGGAAAAGGGGCATGTCGGTTGTGAACAGTCTAGCCGGAACTGGGGTTGGTGCCGTCAGCAGAACCGCGACCGGCGCGAACTTCCGCTTTCCGTGCTGTCCATGCGCCTGTGGGATGAACTTACCTGCGAGATCAACCGGGATCTGGGCTTCCGGCGCTGCGGCCTCGTCTACGCAACGCATGATGAGGCCGTGCTGGCAGGCTGGGAAAACTGGCGCAAAATTGCCCAGGAATATGGTGTCGATACGCAAGTGCTCAGCAGAGCCGAGCTTGCGCAGCGCGTGCCTGAGGCGCGGGACAAATGGGTTGGCGGGACCTACTCCGAACGCGATGGCAAAGCAGAACCGGCACTGGCGGTGCCAGCCATCGCCGAAGGTGCAAAGGCCCTTGGCGCGACCATTCACCAGCACTGCGCGGCCCGGGGTATTGACCTGCAAAATGGCGCGATTGCAGGTGTTGAAACTGAACGCGGCTACATCAGAACCAGCGCAGTGATTTGTGCCGCCGGGGCCTGGTCTTCACGCTTCATGCGTCCGCTGGGCATCAGCTTCCCTCAAGCGAGCATTCGTCAGACGGCCCTCCAGACAGCCCCGATGGAAAGCATCGGAGAAGCGATTTCAACACCTTATTGCACGATCACGCGCCGGCTAGACGGCAGCTATACGCTTGCGATCAGTGGTAAGGCCAACCTCGAAATCACGCCGCAGGCTATCCGTTACAGCCGCGAATTCATGCCGCAATTCTTCCGGCGCCTGAAGAACGTGAAGCTGGGCGTGGGACAGTCCTTTATCTCCGGGCCGGACTCGCTGAAAGCTCTGCTGGCAAACGATGACCGCATCTTCGAGCAGAACCGGGTTCTCGATCCCGCTCCCCTAAAATGGCTCATGGGCCAAGTGGTCGAAAGTGTGCAAAAGACTTTTCCGCAACTCGGTAAGATCAGGATCACCAATGCATGGGGCGGCTTCGTCGATTGCACGCCAGACGCTGTGCCTGTCGTTTCCAAGGTCGATGGTGTTGCAGGGTTAGTGCTGGCCGCCGGTTGCTCGGGCCACGGCTTTGGTCTGGGACCGGGACTTGGCTATCTGGCCGCCGAACTCGTTGCAAACGACACACCTGTGGTGGACCCCACCCCGTTCCGTATGTCCCGTCTCGTGGACGGATCGAAGCTGGACATCGCTGCAATCTGATCTGCCTATGGCCGGACTCTACGGTGCGTCGAAACGCATCGCTTGGTGGGTTTCGACGCGAATATCGACTTGCCAAGCATCGGTTGCTTCAGAACTCCGACACATCCGTTCGCCCGCCGCGATTGAAGCGCGATAGGCGAAACGGTTTCGGATCGACGATCGGGCTCTGTGCCGTGGCGATATCGGCAACCAGATGAGCGGCTCCGGGGCCGATGCCGAAGCCATGTCCGCTAAAGCCTGCGGCGAGGATCAGTCCTGGAACATCTTCCATCTCGTCGATCACCGGCACGCCATCGGGTGTGCTGTCGATATATCCCGCCCATGTCGCCGCAACAGGTGTCGCCGCCAGTGCTGGGATCAGATCTGCGGCACGCTTCAGGGTCAGCTTGATCGATTTGGGATCGTGCGCAGGATCAAGGATGCGCCGCGCTTCCATCGGGGTGGGCGCATCGAACCTCCAGCGTGCAAGGGTTTCGTGCCCCCCACACAAACCTTCGAGATTGCCGACAGAGAGACTGCGCCAGCGACGGCTCAACATAGGCAGGAATTGCGTTGGGAACCGCAAAAGATGCCCTGTCGGGTCCAGTCGCCCCCAGCCGCCTATGGCAAGGGCGTGCAGGTTGGCCCTACGCCGTGTGACAGAGACCGCATTGCTGACAAATGCTTCGGGCAGTTCGAGGTTTCCGGTCCATACCGACAGGATTGTTTGGCGAATGCTGGCTTGCGGAAATCGGATGCCCAGTTGCCGACAGAATGATGATGCCCACGCTCCACCAGCTTGAATTGCAAGGGGTGTTCTGATCGTGCCGTGTTCAGTAACAACGCCACTGACTGCGCCGCCCGTTGTCTCTATCCCCCTCGCTGCGCAGGATTGGTGAACCGATCCGCCAAGCTTCATCAATGCGCGCGCCACCGCTGGCACCGCAATGCCCGGATTGGCGATCCCGTCCTGTTCTGAGTGGACCCCGCCTTTCCATTGCTGCCGGGTGAACCCTTCACGCACCAAGGACTTCATCCAGCCGGTAGGCTTTGAATTCCCGCACGAAGAATTCCATGCGCTCGGCATCGGGCAGGCGGTCGGCATAGGCGCGACGTGCTGCCGGGCCCATCTCGAAGTCAAGGAGCGTACCATAACAATCGAACGTGATGTACTTGGGCCAGAACATCTCATTTCTCCTCATGCAAACCAACTTGTGCTATGTTGGCTTGCACTTTCCGGCAGTTTTGTTCGATTGTGCCAAGGCGATAGCTGGCCCACCTAGAAACACCCAAGGTCGCCGTAACAATCTGCTGATGGTCGTGTCTCAGGCTCTCAGGGGAAGGTGCAGGAATCGTCGGCCAGTGCATTCATCGAAACCGAGTTCTTTACTGGTGAACTTTGACCCCTGATTTCAAGATGCGGCTATGTCGCTCTGCTGCAACACCTTGCTGCAGAGTGCTGTGCAGCAAATTCTCCATGTGACAATAGCCCGGCAAACCGCTAATCCGCCGATACCAAAAGTCGCCCGGCGCGGCCTTGGGAGAGGGTGCGACAATGATCGCGCCGCGCCGGGATGTTATCTTCTGTCAAATTACCGCCGTTTATTGGGCCATGCTTCCCGAAATGCGGGGCTTCAAGCCAGCATTCCGGGCGCATAGGCCTTACATCAGGCGCTGGCCAGGTGCGGCCGGTTCGCCAGCAGATTGTCCACCACACTCGGGTCAGCCAGCGTCGAGGTGTCTCCAAGGTTCGAGACGTCATTCTCGCCAATCTTGCGCAGGATGCGGCGCATGATCTTGCCTGACCGGGTCTTGGGCAGACCGGGGGCGAACTGGATCACATCGGGCGTTGCAATCGGGCCGATTTCGTGGCGGACCCACTGGATCAGTTCCTTGCGCAGCGCTTCGTCTGGTTCGACTTCGGTATTGCAGGTGACAAAGGCATAGATGCCCTGTCCCTTGATGTCGTGCGGCATCCCCACCACAGCTGCTTCGGCCACCTTGGGGTGCGCAACCAATGCCGATTCGATCTCGGCTGTTCCCATGCGGTGGCCCGACACGTTGATCACGTCATCGATCCGCCCGGTGATCCAATAGTATCCGTCCTCGTCGCGCCGGCAACCGTCGCCAGTGAAGTACAGCCCCTTGAACGTGCTGAAATACGTCTGGAAGAATCGCTCATGGTCGCCCCAGACGGTGCGCATCTGCCCGGGCCAGCTGTCGGTGATGACCAGACATCCGTCGGTAGCCCCTTCCAGGAATACGCCATCGTTGTCGACCAGCGCGGGCTTCACGCCAAAGAAAGGTCGACTGGCCGATCCGGGCTTGAGCGGCGTCGCGCCGGGCAGCGGCGTAATCATCGCAGCACCGGTTTCGGTCTGCCACCAGGTGTCGACAATCGGGCAGCGGGCATCGCCTACGACCTTGTGATACCATTCCCATGCTTCGGGGTTGATCGGCTCACCCACCGAGCCCAGCAAGCGCAGCGATTTGCGGCTTGTCTTCTTCACCCATTCATCGCCTTCGCGCATCAACGCGCGCAATGCGGTCGGGGCACCATAGAAGATTTCCACGCCGAACTTGTCCACCACCTGCCAGAACCGGCTCGGATCGGGGAAGTTGGGCACGCCTTCAAACATCACCGTCGTCGCCCCGTTCATCAGGGGACCGTAGACGACATAGGAATGCCCCGTCACCCAGCCGATATCGGCAGCACACCAGAAGATCTGGTTGGAACCGTCAGGCTTGGGGCGATAATCGAAGACGTACTCGTGCGTCATTGAGGCCCAGACGGAATAGCCGCCCGTGGTGTGCAGCACGCCCTTTGGTTTGCCGGTGGAACCCGATGTGTAGAGAATGAACAGCGGATCTTCCGCGCCCATTTCCTCGGGCGGGCACTCGGCATTCTGCTGCGCAACGGCATCAGCCCAATCGATGTCGCGGCCTTCGATAAAGTCGACGTCCGCTCCCGTCCGGCGCAGCATGATGACAGTGTCTACGCCGGGGCATTGCTTCAGCGCTTCGTCCACGTTGGCCTTGAGTGGGACCTTCCGGCCGCCGCGCAGGCCTTCGTCCGATGTGATGACGATCCGGCTGTCGCAGTCGGTGATGCGCCCTGCCAGCGCGTCAGGGCTGAACCCTGCAAAGACAATCGAATGGATCGCACCGATCCGTGTGCAGGCCAGCATGGCAACCGCTGCTTCTGGCACCATCGGCAGATAGAGCGTCACTCGCTCCCCACGCTTCACCCCCCGCGATTTCAGCAGGTTGGCAAACCGGCACACGTCCTCGTGAAGCTGGCCATAGGTGATTTCACGATGGGGTTCGTTCAGGCCATCAGGCTCCCACAGGATTGCCACCGTATCGCTGCGCTCTGCCAGATGTCGGTCCAGGCAATTGGCCGATAGGTTCAGTGTGCCATCTTCAAACCAGCGAATGCCGAAGTCAGCCTCGTTGAAGGAGGTGTTCTTGACCTTGGTATAGGGCTTGATCCAGTCGAGCCGCCGGCCATGTTCGGCCCAGAACGCTTCGGGATCGTCCACCGACTGGCGGTACATCTCGAAGTAGCGCTCCTCGTTCACCAGCGCGTTTTCGGCCCAATGGGCTGGAACGGGATAGATGGCTTCGGCCATGTCAGGCTCTCCTTAGACATTCGGCAATTCAACGCTGCCCTTGCACCTTGTCATATCGCGCGAGGGCAGTTTGAGCCTTTAGACATTAGTCTCAGATCATCAGGCAGGCAGCATGTATGCGCAAGGCCAAAGCGCGCCTCGAAACAGCAGCGGATTGCGATGTGAACCGCAACGAGAACGGCAGATGCCGCGAAATCGGACGAATTTGATCATATTCTGCATTTTGGCAACATTTTGTCTCCGATCCGCCCGCCAAGCGCAAAACCCGCAGGCCAGCAATGTTTCATCGTAACGACAAGCCGGTCTTGTCCGCGCGAAGGGGAGCTTGCCGGTCACTTTTCCGGGTCCCTCTCGCCGGATCTGCACCATCTTTTCGGCTGTTCAACCTTGGCATCACGCTTGGCCCTGCTATCGTGCTGGCGTACTGCCGCAAAATGCACCGGGAAATTATGCAACCGACATCAATAGTGCTGGTGGAAGACGATGGCCCGCTTCGGACATTGACGGCACGTGCCTTGCGCGAAAACGGCTATAACGTGCGCACAGCCGCAACAGGGGCCGAAATGTGGGTGGCGCTGGAAAACGAGCCGGCTGATCTGGTCGTGCTCGATATCATGCTGCCTGGCACCAGCGGCATCGAACTGTTCCGCCGCCTGCGCAAGCAAAGCGATGTGCCGATCATCTTCGTATCGGCGCGCGGCAGCGAAGAAGATCGTGTGCTTGGCCTTGAACTGGGTGCGGATGATTATCTGCCCAAGCCGTTCAGCACCCGCGAACTGGTGGCGCGGATCGGTGCAGTGCTGCGCCGGGGTTCCACGTCGGGCACGGATTCGGCAGGCGATTCCGCTTCGCGCAGCGGTGATATCCGTTTCGATGGCTGGTCGGTTTCGATGGCACGGCGTGAATTGCACTCGCCCAGCGGTGCCATGGTCGATCTGACAGGCGCAGAATTCGATCTGCTGGCAACCTTCATCGGGCAACCGCAGCGCGTGCTGGGGCGCGAACGGCTGATCGAACTTTCGCGCACGCGCTTGGGGGACAGCTCGGATCGCAGCGTCGATGTGTTGGTCAGCCGCCTGCGCCGCAAACTGGCCGCTGCCGGTGGCAGCGCTCCTATCGTAACTGTGCGGGGCGTGGGCTACATGTTCAAGGCGGAAGTCCAGCGCGCCTGATGCTCAAAAGGGTTGGTCTGCCAGAGCGGCTGCTCGCCATCCTTCTGCTGGTGGCCGCCTTCGATTTTGCCGCTAACACGCTCCTGTTTGAAAGAGCCAGCCGGTTTGCCGTGCGCGAGGATGACGCAGCGCGGGTCGCCGAACATCTGGTTCTTGCCAGCCGCGTGATCGAGCGCACGCCAGTGCCAGAGCGGGAAAGCGTTGCCAAGGTTCTGAGCACCGAGGCATTCACCGTAAACTGGCGTCCTGCAGGCACCCAGCGTGCGGGTGTGGTGTCGCTTGCCACCATGCGTCAGCAGGTACTCGCGCTGTCGCCCGATCTGGCGCGGGCGGACCTGCAGCTCTATGTAAAGCCGATTGGCGGCACAGATACGATTCAGGGTTCATTGCTGCTGACCGATCGTAGCATGCTTGCGTTCCGCACCCGCGCGGGAGAGGCGTGGACGCTTAATCTGGTGCGTATCGCATCACTGATGCTGCCAACGCTGATCTTGGTAACACTGGCGTGGATCCTGTTTCGGGCAACGCTCGCCCCGTTGCGCACGCTGGTGCGCGCAAGCCGAATGGTCGGCGCAGGCCCGCCTGATCCGCTCGAAGAAGCTGGCACCAGCGAAGTGCGCGAACTGATCCACGCCTTCAACGAAATGCAGCAGCGCATTCACGAATCGATGGCCAACCGCACGCAATCGATGCTGGCTATCGGGCACGATTTGCGCACGCCGCTGGCACGACTGCAATTGCGGCTCGAAAACCTTTCCATCGATGAAGAGACGCGCGCCGATATGGCACGTGATCTGGGCGAAATGCGGCACATGCTCGAATCGCTGCAGGCCTTTGTCGACAGTGGCGGTTCGCGCATTCCGGCCGAACGCATCGATCTGGCGGTGATGACCCAGACGCTGGTCGATACCGCCGCCGATGATGGGTGCGATGCAACATATCAGGGGCTGGAAAGCATCGAAATCATGGCCCGCCCGGTCTCGTTGCGGCGCGCGCTGTCCAACCTGATCGAAAATGCCATCCACTATGCGGGCAGCGTAAACGTCAAGATGCGGCGCGATGGCGATCATGCCGAAGTGGTGGTTGAGGATAATGGCCCCGGAATCCCTGAAGATCGGATGACCGACGTGTTCCAGCCCTTCGTCAGGCTCGATACAGCTCGTTCGCGCGATACGCCGGGGATGGGGCTTGGTCTGGCCATCGTTCGCCGGGCGGTGCAACTCGACAATGGCATTTTGCATCTGCGAAACAAACCCGCAGGGGGCTTGGAGATAACGCTGCGTTTTCCGATCGCAAGCAGTTCATCGCACTGAAACAATTCGTTACAATCAAGTTCGCAAGCAGAAAGACAATACACATACTTTGAAAGAGAGCCGACACCCGATCCGGATGGTTGGCACTTAGCAAAGGTATTGTGCCGTGAACGAACTCATCGGCCGCGTCTTCGACTTCGAGAAGACCGTTTTCCCTGATAGCCGCGAACTCTTCGGCAAGCTGTCCACTGAAGGCCAGTCACCCAAGGCTCTGATGATCTCCTGCGCCGATTCGCGCATCGTGCCCGAACAGATCATGCAGGCAGAGCCGGGCGAACTGTTCGTCTGCCGCAATGCAGGCAATATGGTGCCACCATTCGCCACGATGAACGGCGGCGTGTCCTCTACTGTCGAATATGCTGTCGTCGCGCTCGGCGTGCGCGATATCATCGTGTGCGGTCATTCCGATTGTGGCGCGATGAAGGCCCTGTCGGCACCCGAACTGCCCGAAGGTATGCCCAGCGTGGTCGCCTGGTTGCGTCATGGTTCGGCGGCGGAAAATGTCGTGTCGACGTGCTCGCCCCATCTGCATGGCGATGAGCGCGTCCGCGCTGTCAGTCTGCAGAACGTGATCGCGCAGCTTGCTCATCTGCGCACCCATCCTTCGGTGGCAGCGGCCATTGCGGGCGGCGAAATGTCGCTCCATGGCTGGTTCGTCGATATCAGCGCCGGCATGGTGTTCGGCCTTGATGGCGAAACCGGTGAATTTACCCCTCTGCGTGAAGATGCGCCGCTCCCGATTGCGCTGCCCGCCCGTCGCCGCCGGATCATCGACAACTGGACGGCCGAGGCCGCAGAATGACCGCTGCTGCGTCAACCGCAGCCACCGCTGCCGAGCCAAGCGGCATATCGCGCTATTTCGTGCGTGATTTTACCGCATCCATCGTCGTGTTTCTCGTGGCTATGCCACTGTGCATGGGCATCGCGATTGCGTCTGGCGTGCCGCCTGAAAAGGGGCTGGTGACCGGCATTATCGGCGGCATTGTCGTCGGCCTGCTGGCAGGATCACCGCTACAGGTCAGCGGGCCTGCCGCAGGGCTTGCCGTGATCGTGTTCGAATTTGTGCGCGACAACGGCCTCTCTGCGCTTGGCCCGGTGCTGGTTCTGGCAGGTGCATTGCAGGTTATTGCCGGTGTGGCGAAGCTGGGCGGCGTGTTCCGCGCGATTTCGCCCGCTGTCGTTCACGGCATGCTGGCCGGGATCGGTGCGCTGATCGTGATCGGCCAGTTCCATATCCTGTTTGATGCCAAGCCGCAGTCGAACGGCATAGACAATATGGCGATGATGCCGGCGCGTCTGCTCGGCCTCACCCCGTTCGATATCGGCACGGCTGAACTCGCGCTGATGCTTGGCCTGATCACCATTGGCACGATGATCGTGTGGGAAAAGGTCAAACCTGCAAGTCTGGGCCTTCTGCCCGGCGCACTGCTCGGCGTGCTCGCTGCAACCGGTGTGGCCTGGGCATTCGGTCTGAACGTTGCGCGGATTGCCGTGCCCGATTCCATCGGTGCCGCCTTTGCGCTGCCTGAGGCGGGGATCTTTTCCACGCTGACGCAGGGTTCGATGATCGTATCGGCCATCGCCATTGCCTTTATCGCCAGCGCCGAAACCTTGCTTTCCGCTGCTGCGGTTGACCGGATGCACGATGGCGTGCGCACCGATTACAACAAGGAACTGCGCGCGCAGGGTGTGGGCAATCTCTTGTGCGGCGTGTTCAATGCTCTGCCGATGACCGGCGTGATCGTCCGTAGTTCGGCCAACGTGCAGGCAGGCGCGATGACACGTACCTCTGCGGTGCTGCACGGTGCGTGGATTCTCGGCTTCGTGGCGCTCCTGCCCTTCGTCCTGCGGCAGGTGCCGATGGCCGCGCTCGGCGGGGTGCTCGTGGTCACCGGGTGGAAGCTCGTCAGCCTCAAGCATGTCCAGCACTTGTACAAGGCCTATGGCAAGATGCCCGCCCTGATCTGGACGGCAACCTTCGTGCTGGTGGTGACGACCGATCTGCTCACCGGCGTGCTCGTCGGCTTGGCGCTCTCGGCGCTGGAACTGTTGCCTTATGCCCGCAATCTGAAGTTTCGCGTGGGTGAATCGTCCGCTGGCGATACGGTGAAGCTGGAACTGGAAGGGGCCGCTACCTTTATTGGTCTCGCCCGGTTGACCAGTGCGCTGGAACAGGTGCCGCACGAAAAGGCCGTCCATGTCGATCTTGATCGCGTACACGCTATGGATCACACGACCTCTGAAATGCTCACCGAATGGCTTTCACGCCGCCGCATGCGAGGCAATGGGGTCAAGGTCACCGGCCCTTCGTCAATTCTCAAATCGCTGAGCCACGCTGCCTGAGGGTCTTGTGTCAAAGCTATTCTGCACTGCAACAAAACATGGCGCTCCAGCTGGAAACTTCGGTTCCTGTCTGGAGCGTTTCTCTTTTGTAATCGTGCCTTTCTAGATTTTTAAACTTTTTTGCAAATGCGAAAAGCTCCGGAAAACTGCGCCCTGTAACAAGAATGTTCCGGCGTGACACGTTTCCGATCTTTCAGGCCTGACCCGAAAGAATTCGAGCAAAAAAGCGACGTGCCGGACGCAGGTGGAACGAAATCCTATTAATCAGGGAGCGTTCCAAATGAAAATCCGTTTCAATCTTGCCGTCATTCCGGCAGTTGTTGCCGTGTCCGTGTTCGCATCGCCCGCATTCGCTGCCGGTGAAGGGGTGAGCGCCGATGACGCCGTGATTGCCGAAGCGCCGTCGTCGGACGACGCCGTATCTTTCTCGTCAGGTGCGCTGGGTGCGGACTACACGATTGCCCCGGTCACCATGCAAAGCGTGGTCAAGGCTGATACGGTTGCGCTGGCGCAGGCGGGTTCTGGTGGCGGCGGCGCCGGTTCCACCACGCGCAGCCCCAGCTACACCGTCACCCTTAACCAGGACAGCTTCTTCGGGTTCAACCCCTCGTTCAACGGCCTGATCCCGGTCACCGATACGATGGACGTCAGCTTTTATGGCACGTTCTGGACCAAGCCAGCGTTCGGCCTTGGTCAGGGCAACACCGGCGATGATCTTTGGACCGAATTCGGCGTTGGCGTGAACTTTAATCTCATGGATGGCAAGCTGAAGGTGAAGCCGCAGATCGGCATCACCAACGGTTCGCTGCTTTCGGGCGGTGAGCGCGTCGGCGGGACCACGCGCGGTGCGCGCTTCCTCGATGGCGTGGTGCCAAGCCTGACCGTGAACTACAGCGATGCCACCTTCGAAGCTGAGTATTACGGTGGCTATTATGCCGCGCTGCGCCAGCGCAATGGCAATGCGGCGCTCGATTTCGCACACACCTGGATCAATGCCGGGTATAAGGCGACAAGCAACCTCTCGTTCGGTCCGCACTACGAACTGCTCTACAACACCCGCACCACCTATCCGGGTGGCGAAGCGGCCAAGACCTATGAATGGCTGGGCGGCTACCTGCAATTCTCGCTGCCCAAGGGCTTCTTTGCCCGCTTCACCGGCGGCTCTTCGTTGGGTGAAGGCGACAGCGGCGATTTCTACAAGATGAGCGTCGGCATGAGCTTCTAAGGCTGCCAGCCATCAGGAGGCGCTATCCTTGAGCTGTGGCGGAAGAAACACATCAGACATCTTCCGCCACATTTTGGCAAAATTATCTTGCAATGCAGCAAAGGACAGTGATACGGACTGGTCTCTGCAATGACGTGCGCCCCATGAGAGGCGAGCGCATGGCAGACGCAGGTGGAACGTGATAATCCTCTCAGGGAGCGTTCCGTATGAAGATCCGTCTGGCCGCCGCTTTGGCCCCCCTTGCCCTCGCAACGCTTGCGACCCCTGCCTTCGCGCAGGAAGCAGAAGAATCCAGCCCCGTCTCCGTTTCGGGCAGCGTTGGCCTCGTTTCCGAATATCGCTTTCGCGGCGTTTCACAGTCTGATCGCGCCATGGCGGTTCAGGGCGGTTTCACGATTGCTCATGAAAGCGGATTCTATGCCGGCACCTGGGGTTCGAACCTTTCCGGTTGGGGCACCTTCGGTGGTGCCAACATGGAACTTGATCTGATCGTCGGCTACAGGAAGACCATCGGCAACGCGACCGTCGATTTCGGCGCGACCTGGTACATGTATCCGCGCGGTTACGATAACACCGACTTCATCGAGCCTTACCTGAAGGTATCGGGCACCACCGGTCCCGTCTCGCTTACGGCAGGCATTGCCTATGCGCCCAAGCAGGAAGCGCTGGGTGCATGGTCGTCGAACGGCACGATTGCTGCCAATGTCGATTACGATGCCGGAACCGGTTATGACAATCCGGGCGACAAGAACGACAACCTCTATCTCTGGGGCGATGTTGCATCGGCCATTCCCGACACGGGTCTGACGCTGAAGGGCCACATCGGCTACTCCAAGGGTAATGACGGCCTCGGCCCGTTCGCAACCTCGGTCGCTCCGACCGGTGAATACTGGGATTGGCTGATCGGTGCAGATTACGCGATCCCCAAGACCCCGCTGACTCTGGGCGTCGCTTATGTCGATACCGACATCACCGATGCCAAGGCCGCCTATCTGCAGCCCAGCTTCTCGCGCGGGCAAGATGGCGTCGGCTCGATCGCCGGTTCGGCCGTGGTAGTGTCGCTCACCGCAGCGTTCTGATCATCTGATCGGTCTGCTGGCAGCCAGTTGATTGGCTGATCTGAAAACCCCCGTTCCAGCTGGAGCGGGGGTTTTTGCTACCCGGCGGACCCTGCGCGAACCCCCTGTTACACGCCACATGTTGCCAAACACCACACTTCGCCAAACACCACACTTCGTCATTCCCGCGGAGGCGGGAATCCAGCCACGAAAAGCACTGTCGCAACCCGACATCTATCCCCCTGCAACACCGGTACCGATGCAAACATCTTGACAAAACGAACCAAATGGGTTATACGCCCCGCCACAGGTCAGGAGCGAAGGCAAAGGCCGGCCCAGCTTCTCTCCTTCGGAAGCCGACGCATGACGAAAGCTTCCGGCGCGATCGGCGCGGCAGTGCGCGCGGGGTTCATGCGGGGCGTAAAACCTCCCAGCCCCGGGCAAACTGCCAGTGCCACGGACGCACGACATTGCGGGTCAGCGGCGTGAATGCTCCGGCAGCATGTACGCCAAAAGCCCGCCGCCTTTCTTGTGGCCCGGGACGGTCCATCGCATGTGATCCGCCGTCCTCTCCCGCAAGGCCGCTGATGCCGGGCCGCACGCGAGCCGCCTCCCGTCATCGTCGTTGCTGCCGAACTTCAGGCTGCGCCGGATCGGGGCCGTACCGCCCACCGGCCACTCGCACATCGGGTACGCGCCTCCGCCCGCGCGCCACGCACGGCGCCGCGCCGATCGCGCGACTTGTGTTTTCCCATGGCGTCACCGTCCGCATTCGCCCGCGGACAAGGCAATAGTTATGATATAATGTATTATTGACTCGACTGGCCTGCCGGTTACGGATGTTACCCTATATCATTTGTAACGAGGGACATGGCGTGGCGAGCATTCTGGTAGAGCGCATCGAGGAACCGGAGAGCGCAAACTGGCAGGCTGAAACATGGGCTGCAGTGCATTTGCGGGATCGGTCCATCGTGATCGAGCCCCGCGCGCTGGGTGAACTGGCCGAGATCGGCAAAACCATGGCAGAGCAGGCCCCGTTCGAGCGGCGGGGCGAAGGCGCGGTCGATGCGGCGGTGGCGGCGCTCGGCCAAATTCCTCCAGCGCTGGCGCAGGATATCCGCTCTCTGGCACTGCGCTTTGCGGCGCTGATGGGTGTTCGCGCAGTGCGGCTGCGGCTCGAAGGGGTGACGACCAACGCCTGCCGCAAGGTCCATACCGACTATACCGACGTGCGCCTGATCACGACCTACTTTGGCCCGGGGACCGACTATGTGCCCGAAGGCGGATCGGCTGAAGCACTTGAGCGCATCCCCACCGGCCATGTCGCGCTGTTCAAGGGGCGGCTGTTCGGCGAAGGCCACGCACCGTGCCTGCACCGTTCACCGCCGGTGGGCGATACCGGCGAACGGCGGCTGGTGCTCGTCATTGATACGCCACTGGACGAAGAACGGGCCGAACTGTTGCGCGCAACACCAGTAGGAAGTTGACGCCGCTTCGGGGTTATTCCAGTTTGCGGCAAATTCCTTTCATGGGGGCGCAATTGTCTTTCAATAATGGCATCTTCCGGGCGGCACTGGCTGCCTCGGCGGCACTGATTTCAACGCACGCATCTGCCAACCCGATCGAGCAGACCAAGGGCGCGTTTCAGGACAAGTTCCGCCAGCTTGAGGGCGAGGAGTGGCCCACGCCCACCGACTATCGCAACGCCTCAGGCGCGCCGGGGTACCGCTATTGGCAGCAGAAAGTCGATTACGATGTGAAGGCCCGGCTTGATGAGCCCAAGCGCATGGTCAGCGGCACGCAAACAGTGCGCTACAAGAACAATTCGCCCGATAGCCTGCCCTACTTGTGGCTGCTGCTCGACCAGAACGATTACAAGCACGATTCCATCGCCGAGATGACCAACACCGTCGCGGGCGACAAGATCAGTCTCGATGAAGTGCGCCGCGCCAAGCGGATGC
>JBEQBX010000049.1:0-21767 GCA_041639595.1 Porphyrobacter sp. | reverse complement strand
CGCCTGCCGCGCCGCTGCCCGACGCCGTTCCGGATGCGGCGATCACCGAAATTGACGGTTCGGACAACACGGCGACCCTGCCCGCATGGTGGCCGCTTGCGGCCGGGGTCATGGCTGCGCTTGCACTACTTGGCGGCGGTGCGTGGCTGTGGGGGCGCCGCAAACCCAAGGTGCTGCGCATCGCCGCGCCTGCCGCCGCTCCGGCTGCGCCTTCCGATGATCCGCCCCGGCTTGACCTTACGCTCGACATTACCGGGGCGACCCGCAGCCTGATGATGTTCACGATCCGCTACCGGCTGAATATCGCCAACAGGTCCGAACGGGCGGTCACCGATCTGTCGGCGGCGATGCAGCTGGTCTGCGCTCGGGCCAGCACGGGTGCCAGGACGGGAACCGCCCCCAACGCCCCGTCACCCGGCAGCGCGCAGGCGTTGGCGCAAATCGACCGCGTCGGTCCGCACCAGTCGCGCAGCATTACAGGCGAGGTGCAATTGCCGCTCTCCGCCATCGCGCCGCTGCGGCAGGGGACAAAGCCGCTGTTCGTGCCGCTGGTTCACGCCACCATCGAAGGCCAGCACCAACGCGCGCTGACCAAGAGCTTCGTCATCGGCACGCCAAGCGCGAGCGGGCGCGTCCATCCGATCCCGCTGGATGTACAGGCGGGCGCGATCAACGGGCTGGTGGCGCAGGCCATCGCGGTTCCGGCCCCGCCTGCCGCTGCGCCCGCTGCTGCCTGAACCGCCCCGGCTTTGCAGCGCGGCCAAACGCGCGCTAGGGTCGGGGGATGATCCAGCTTCCCTCTGCGCTCGTCTCTGCCCAATGGCTTGCCACAAACCTTGATGCACCCGGTCTGGCGGTGCTCGATGCCTCGCACCACCTGCCCGCCGCGGGCCGGGATGCGGCGGCCGATTTTGGCACCGGGCATATTCCGGGCGCGCGGTTCCTTGGTCTGGCGAGCCTTGTCGACACCGCATCCAGCGTGCCTGCCGCCCTGCCCACTCCCGATCAACTGGCAGAGCGGTTGGCGAGCCTTGCCGTAGCACCGGGCGCTGCCATCGTCCTTTATGATGATAGCGCAATCCGCACATCGGCGCGGGCGTGGTTCATGCTGACCGCGATGGGGCGGGATAATGTCGCGATCCTTGACGGCGGGCTGGGGCAGTGGCGCGCGCAGGGACTTCCGCTGGCCGCAGGCACGCAGGATGACGAGGCCGTCCCGCCCGCCACACTGGCCGCCCCGCAGCGGGTGCGCAGCAAGGCCGATATGCTCGCCAATCTGGACAGCCGTGCGGAGCAGGTGCTGGACGCGCGGTCAGCCGACCGGGTCTATGGATCCGGCATTGATCCGGTGCATGGAGGGCAGAACGGGCGCATTCCCGGCGCACTGAACCTGCCTTTCACCGAAGTGCTGAACGCCGATGGCACCTATAAATCGCCCGCCGACCTCCGCGCCGCCTTTGAAGCGGCGGGGATCGACCTTGCGCGCCCCGTCACCACCACCTGCGGCAGCGGAGTGACGGCCAGCGTGCTGATGTTCGCCATGCACCTGATCGGCAAGCATGACACTGCGCTGTATGACGGCAGCTGGAGCGAATGGGGCGCCGATCCTGCGACACCCAAGGCACAGGGACCCGAAGCCGTGGAGCCGGACGCATGAGCGGCGGCGGCGATGACAAGCATCTGAAGCCCGGCACCCGGCTGGTGCGCGGCGGCAGGCGCAAGGAGTGGACCGGGCCGGTGGTGAACCCGCCAGTGTGGCGCGCATCGACGCATCTGTATGACAAGGACGCCGATCGCCATGCAGCGGGCGGCAACAATACCGACGGGCAGTTCTTCTATGGCAGGCGCGGCGCGCCGACCCAGTGGGCGCTGGCTGATGCGTTGACGGCGATTGAACCGGGCGCGTTCGGCACGGTGCTTTACCCCAGCGGCGTTGCGGCGATTGCGGGCTGTATGCTGGCGGTGCTGAAACCCGGTGACCGGCTGCTGATGGCGGACAACGCCTATGATCCGTCGCGCAGCATGGCGACGGGATTGCTCGCACGAATGGGCGTGGAGACGGCGTTTTTCGACCCACGCGATTGTGAAGGGTTCCGGGCACTTTGTTCCGAGGGAGCCAAGGCCGTATGGCTGGAATGCCCCGGCAGCCTGACCTTCGAAATTTGCGATGTCCCCGCCCTTGCCGCCATCGCGCGCGATCACGGCGTGGTCAGCATGATCGACAACACCTGGGCCAGCCCGCTGGGTTTTGCCGCGCTGGAACATGGGTGCGACATGGTGATGATGAGCCTGTCGAAACACGTCGGCGGCCATTCCGATCTGATGATGGGCAGCGCCAGCGCGGGGCGGCGCTGGTATGCAGCGCTGCGCCGCACCGCGCAGGAATTGGGGCAGGTCGTCTCTCCCGATGACGCCGCATTGGCCGCGCGGGGATTGCGCACGATGGGCGTAAGGCTGGAGGCGCAGACCCGTTCGGCCTTGCGGATTGCGCAGTGGCTTGAGGCGCAGCCGCAGGTCGCCCGCGTGATGTGCCCGCTGCTGCCCTCCGATCCCGGCCATGCTTTGTGGAAGCGCGATTTCACCGGCGGCTGCGGGTTGTTTGCCTTTGTTCTGGCCGGCGATGACGCGCAAGCCGCGGGCCGGGTGGCCGATGCGCTGGCGCTGTTCGGCATCGGTTATTCATGGGGCGGGTTCGAAAGCCTCGCGCTGCCGATCCGGCCAGAGGATTATCGCAGCATGATGCCCGGCACCGGCGCTCCGGCGATCCGGCTGTCCATCGGGCTGGAGGATACAGACGACCTGATTGCCGATCTGGCACAGGCACTGGGTCAGGCATGAGCGCCGCATCCCAACCCGTCGGCGGCGCGGACGTGCTGCGCGAGGATCTGGCCGAACGCAGCCAGACCATCGGCGGCATCGTCAACCGGCTGGACGGGTTCGCCATCGAACTTGGCGACTGGCGGGTGTCGACATTCGACGTGCTGTTTGCCGTTTGCGCCATCCTGCTGGTGCTCGGCTTCGCCATGATCGCGACGCGGCTGACCCGCAGCGCCCTGCGCCGCCTGCCCCAGCTTGACGGCACCCAGAGCGTGCTCGCTGAAAAGCTCGCCACCATCGTCATCTGGGTTGTCACCTTCCTTGTCGGGGTCGACCTGCTGGGCATCGATCTGACCGCGCTGACGGTGTTTTCTGGCGCCTTCGGCCTCGCCATCGGGTTCGGCCTGCAAAAGACTTTCGGCAACCTCATTTCCGGCATCATCCTGCTGATGGACAAGTCGATCAAGCCGGGTGACGTGATCGCGGTGGCCGATCAGACGGGGCAGCAGACTTTCGGCCAGATCAGAAAAATCGGCATCCGGGCAGTTTCTGTCACCACGCGGGATGAACGCGAATATCTGATCCCCAACGAAAACCTGATGATCAATCAGGTCGAAAACTGGTCCTACTCCTCACGCAATGTGCGGGTGCAGGTGCAGGTTGGCGTCAGTTACGATGCCGACATGGCGCTGGCGGAAAAGCTGATGCTGGAAGCCGCCGCCAAGGCGCGGCGCGTGCTGACCACCCCGCCGCCGACCGTATGGTGGGGCGGGTTTGGCGACAATGCGGTGAATTTCACGATCCATTGCTGGATCAACGATCCCGAAGACGGGGTCGGCAATGTACGGTCGGACGTGCTCAAGCATCTGTGGGCGCTGTTCAAGGAGCACGGCATCGCCCTACCCTTCCCGCAGCGCGACCTCAATCTGAAGCAGAGCGAGGCGCTGGACCGGGTGATTGCCGCGCTGGAAAGCGGCCATCCGCCGCAGGAATAGTTCCGCTTCTCGCCGGGCAACCCATTCTCGCTGGAAGGGCGGCGCACGGTGGCCCATCTGGGCGGCATGGATAAGACTGGCACCATTTTTCTCGTTGGCGCGGGGCCGGGTCCGGTGGACCTGTTGACGCTGCGCGCTGCGCGCCTGATTTCGGACGCGCGGGTGATCGTCCATGACGGGCTGATCGGTCCCGATATTCTCGGCCTTGCACGGCCTGATGCGCGGCTGATCTCGGTTGCCAAGCAACGCGCCCGCCACACCATGCCGCAGGAGGAGATCAACGCCCTGCTGGTGCGCGAGGCTCTCGCAGGCCACGACGTGGTGCGCCTCAAGGGCGGCGATCCCTTCATCTTCGGGCGCGGCGGCGAGGAAGCCGAAACCGCGCGCGCGGCAGGCGTCCCCGTCGAAGTCGTCCCCGGCATTTCAGCGGCGAACGGCGCGGCGGCGGCATCCGGCATTGCGCTGACCCACCGTGACGCCTCCAGCATCGTCAGCTTTGTCGCGGGTCAGTGCAAGGGCTTGGCGGAACAGGACTGGTCGGGCCTCGCCGGCAAGGGCCGCACGCTGGTGATCTATATGGGCGTCTCCACCGCCGCGCAGATTGCCGAGAAACTGATGAGCGACGGCCTCGCCCCCGATATGCCCGTCGCCGTGATCGAAAACGCCGCCCGCCCCGAAATGCGGGTGCTGCGCGGGCTGCTCGCCGCCCTGCCCGATCTAGTCGAGGCGCATGACGTCAAAAGCCCTGCGCTGATCGTGATCGGTGACGTGACCGCGCGCAACGATATCGCCGTCGCGGCACTGGCCCAAAACACCAAAGAGCAGGCAGCCCAATGAAAATCCTCACCGGCAATGATCTGCGCTCCGGGGCGGTGACATGGTGGAACGGCACCGGCTGGTCGCTGTTCGTTGATGATGCCGTGGACGCAGGCGAGGAGGCCGAGGAAATCCTCGCCCGCGAAGAAGCCGCGCGCCGCGTCAATGTGCCTTACGCCATCGAAGCGACCATCGACGCCGCCGGGCACGTCCGCCCGGCTCACATCAAGGACCGGGTGCGCGCGCTCGGCCCGACGGTCAGGCGCGATCTCGGCGTGCCGACTGCCAACAAGACCGGCTGGGACTGGGTGATCTGATGTACAAGTATGACCAATATGATCAGGCGATGATCGATGCCCGGGTCGCAGAATTCCGCGATCAGGCGCGCCGCCGCATCGAAGGCAAGCTGACCGAGGACCAGTTCAAGCCGCTGCGGCTGATGAACGGGCTCTATCTCCAGCTCCACGCCTATATGCTGCGCGTTGCCATCCCCTATGGCACGCTGGACAGCCGCCAGCTGGAGGCGCTGGCAACCATCGCGGAGAAGTACGACCGCGGCTATGGCCACTTCACCACCCGCCAGAACATCCAGTACAACTGGATCAAGCTGGAGGATGCCGCCGATATCCTCGCCGATCTTTCGACGGTCGAGATGCACGCCATCCAGACCAGCGGGAATTGCATCCGCAACATCAGCGCAGATCACTTCGCGGGCGCTGCCGCCGACGAGGTCGTGGACCCGCGCCCCTATGCCGAATTGATGCGTCAGTGGTCGAGCTTCCACCCCGAATTCACCTACCTGCCGCGCAAGTTCAAGATCGCGGTGATCGCGTCCGAAAAAGACCGTGCGGCGATGCGGCTCCACGATATCGGCATCCGGATCGTTTCACGCGATGGCGAAGTGGGCGCGCAGTTCTATGCTGGCGGCGGCATGGGCCGCACCCCGATGATCGCCCCGCTGATCCGCAACTTCGTGCCCATCGACCAGATGATCACCTATGCCGAGGCCTGCCTTCGCGTTTACAACCGCTACGGCCGCCGCGACAACAAGTACAAGGCGCGTATCAAGATCCTCGTCCATGAATTGGGCGCGGCGGAATATACTAGGCAGGTCGAGGAGGAATTCGCGCACCTGCTCAGCGTCGGCGTCGAACCGCCGCGTGAAGAACTGGCGCGCATTGCGGCGCATTTCGCCCCGCCCGCTTTCATCGACGGGCCAAAGACGCTCGACCGCTCGGACCCCGATTTCGCCTTGTGGGTGGATCGCAACACGCACCGCCACAAGCATGATGCCTATGTCTCCGCCGTCATCAGCCTGAAGCCTGCGGGCGGCATCCCCGGCGATGCGACTGCTGACCAGATGCGCGTCGTAGCGAAGCTCGCGCGTGACTACAGCTTTGACGAATTGCGGGTGATGCACACGCAGAACCTGCTGCTGCCCCACGTCCGCATTGCCGATCTCCACGCGGTGTGGACGGCGCTGGACGCGGCAGGCCTCGGCAGCCCCAACATGGACACGATCGAGGATATCATCGCCTGCCCCGGCCTTGATTATTGCTCGCTCGCGAACGCCCGTTCGATCCCGCTCGCCCAGCGCATCTCGGAACGCTTTGCCGAAAAGGGCCGCACCGAAGTGGTGGGCGAGTTGAAGCTGAAGATCTCCGGCTGCATCAATGCCTGCGGGCACCACCACGCAGGCCACATCGGCATCCTCGGCGTCGACAAGAAGGGGGTGGAAAATTACCAGCTCTCCCTGGGCGGATCGGAGGCCGAAGATGTCAGCCTCGCCAAGATCACCGGCCCCGGCTTTGACGAGGACGGCGTGATCGCCGCGGTCGAGAAAGTCACCGACGTCTACCTCGCGGCCCGCGCAGATGGCGAACGTTTCCTCGATACCTATCGCCGCATCGGCATGGAGCCGTTCAAGGAGGCGCTTTATGGATAAGGCCCGCGATCTGGGCACTTCGCCCGACGAAGTGCAGTTCCGCTTCCGCGATGACGAGCCGGTCGATCACGGCACAGTGACGGTCGATTCCGCGCTGGAACAGACCAACGCCAATGCCGTCAGGATCGAGCCGGGTGACGATGCGCGCGCCTTGCTGCCGTTCCTGGGTCGCCTCGCGCTGGTGGAGGTCAACTTCCCCAGCTTCGGCGATGGGCGCGGCTATTCCGCGGCCCGCATCCTGCGCGAAGCAGGCTACGCGGGCGAATTGCGCGCGGTGGGCGCGGTGCTGATCGACCAGCTCAGCCACATGCGCCGGTGCGGTTTTGACAGTTTCGCCCCGGACAAGCGGCTGGACGAGGAAGACGCCGCGCGCGCCTTTGCGACGTGGGAGAATGTCTATCAGCGTGCCGCCGATGCGCGCCGGACCATTGCGGACAAGCGCCATGAAGCCTGAACTCGGCCTCTCCGCTCAGGGTCGCACCCGCGACGCGCTCGATCTTGCGCCGCGTTTCACCGATCATGATGCGGTGCGTTTGAACCGGATGTTCCGGGGCGCTTCGACGCAGGAAATGCTCGAAGCTGTGATCCGCGATGGCCTTGCGGGCGATCTGGCGGTGGTATCCAGCTTCGGCGCGGAAAGCGCGGTGCTGCTGCATCTGGTCGCCAGCGTTGACCGCAGCGTGCCGGTGCTGTTCCTCGACACGGGCAAGCATTTTGCCGAAACCTTGATGTACCGCGATACCTTGGCGGAGCGGCTCGGGCTTAATCTGGTGATCTTGACACCCGACGCCGAGTATCTGGCAAAGCGCGATGAAACCGGCCTCAGATGGTCTTACGATCCCGATGGCTGCTGCGATATTCGCAAGGTCAGGCCGCTGGAAAAGGCGTTGAGCCAATACGACGCCAGCTTCACCGGTCGCAAAGCGTTTCAGGCGGCGACCCGCGCGAACCTGCCGCGTTTCGAAGTCGACACATCGGATGCGGCCGGACGGCTGAAGATCAACCCGCTGATCGATTGGGATGCAGGCCAGATCGAAGCGCATTTCATCCAGCACGACCTGCCGCGCCACCCGCTGATTGCGCAAGGATATCCCTCAATCGGCTGTTCGCCCTGCACGACGCAAGTCGCTCCGGGCGAAGATCCGCGTTCGGGCCGGTGGAAGGGCTGGGACAAGACCGAATGCGGCATCCACAAGCCGGGCGAAGAACCGTTCCTCTGAACGTCTAGAGCCATCCCTCGCGCCGGTACCATTCCGCCGTCGCCTTCAGGCCTTCTTCGCCCGCGATGCGCGGTTGCCAGATGCCCGGCGGGGGCTTACGGTCGAAACGCGATACCCAATTGGGATGGCACATATAGCCGACCCGGTCAGGGGTAAGCCGGGCGCGATCGCCGCGCAGCAACCGGTCGGCGGCGGCGGCAGATTCCAGTACCACGCGCGGCAGATGCGGGGCAAACACGCGGCGTTTGCCGACAGCGCGGCCGATCGCGGCGGCCAGTTCCTTGTGGCTCCACCCGCCCTCGCGCCCGTCATCGGGCTCATAGATTTTTTTGCGGGTCGGCGCGGCATTGCTGGCGGCAAGCGCCACCAGCAACCGCGCCAGATCATCGGCGTGGATGATCGAACTGGCCCCGCCCGGCGGCAGCGGCACGAAAGCCATCTTCGCGGTGCGGAACATCTCCAGATAATCGACATCGCGCGGGCCATAGACACCCGGCGGGCGCACGGTCGTCCAGTCATGGCCTGACGCCTCCACCAAAATCTCGGCCTTGGCCTTGGACGCGCCATAGGCCGACAATGCAGGCATCCGCGCCGAAAGCGAGGAGACGAACACCAACCGCCGCACCCCTGCGCCCGCCATCGCGGTGAGGACATTGGCGGTGCCGGTGACATTGGCAGCTTCGAATTCGAACGGATCAGGCGTGTTGGTAAGACCCGCCACGTGGATCACCGCATCTACGCCGGTCACCAGCGCCGCGAGCGCCGCCGTATCGTCCAGATCGCCGCGCACCCATGTGACGCCGGCGCGCGCAGGCTGATCGCGGCGCGCGAGGGCGCGGACGCTGTGCCCCTCGGCCAAAGCATCGGCCAGCACCGCGCTGCCGACAAATCCGGTCGCGCCGGTTATGGCGAGCACGCTCACAGCAGCACCATATGATCGCGGTGAATGACGCAGGACCGCGGCGCATAACCCAGCCGACCGGCCTGATCCTCGGCGCGTTTACCCGCGATAAGCTGCATTTCGGCGGCGTCATATTCGGCGAGGCCTTGGGCCAGCTTCTCGCCCCGCAGGCTCAGCACGCTGACCAGATCGCCGCGCCGAAAGCTGCCCGACACGCCGACCACGCCCGCCGCCAGCAGGCTCGCCCCGCCGCGCAAGGCCTCGGCGCAGCCCTTGTCCACGCGCAGTTCGCCCGCAGGGGCCAGTCGCCCGCCCAGCCACGCCTTGCGGGCACTATCGGCACGCACCGGCAGGAACAAAGTCCCCGTCCCCGCCGCCAAAGCACGGGCAATCGGCGCATCATGTGTGCCATTGAGAATGGCCAGCGCAATGCCTGCGCGGGTTGCGATCTGCGCGGCTTGCAGCTTGGACACCATTCCGCCCGAACCAAGGCCGGAGGACGAAGCCCCGCTCGCCATCGCCATCACTTCCGGCGTCACGGCGTCAACCACCGGCACCAGCGCCGCGCCGTCTTCGCGCGGGTCGCGGTCATATAGCCCGTCGACATCCGACAGCAGCAGCACCAGATCGGCATTGGCCGCCTGCGCCACGCGTGCAGCCAGCCGGTCATTATCACCGAAGCGGATTTCCTCCGTCGCCACGCTGTCATTTTCGTTGATGACCGGGATCACGCCCGCCTCCAGCAGCCGGTCAAGCGTGGCCGACGCATTGAGGTAACGCCGCCGGTCTTCCAGATCGCCCAGCGTCAGCAGCATTTGTGCAGCGGTAATGCCCTCGCCCGCCAGCGCGCGGCTCCACAAATCCGCCAGCGCAATCTGCCCGACCGCCGCCGCCGCCTGCGCATCGGCAAGGCTGCCGCGCCCGCCCTTGGCCAGTCCCAGCCGCGCCGCGCCCAGCGCAATCGCGCCGGAACTCACCACAATCACCTGCGCGCCCGCCTGTCGCAGCGCAGCCAGATCGCCCGCCATCCGCGCCAGCCACGCCTCGCGCGCCAACCCGCCGCCGACCAGCAGCGCCGATCCGATCTTGACCACGATCCGCCGCGCGGTGATGATGTCAGCCAGATTCTTTAACATCGCTGCGTCAGCATTGCCGGTTACAGGGGCGACCAGTCGCTGGCCTCATCCTCGTTCTCGACTTCGACTGTCTTGGTTTCGGTCGAGGTGCGGTCGGGAAGATAGCCCAGCACAGCGTCGAGCAATTGAGGGATGCCCGCGCCGGTTGCGCCGGAGACCGCGAAGACTTCATCCGCGCCCGCTTCCAGCAATTCCTTGCTGAACACTTCGACCAGTTCGGCATCCGCCAGATCCAGCTTGTTCAGCACCACCAGCCGCGCCTTATCCTCAAGCCCCGCACCGTACGCCGCCAGCTCATCCTCGACGATGCGCATGGCTTCGGCAGGGTCGGCATCTTCGGTGCCGGTGATGTCGATCAGGTGGATCAGCACCCGGCAACGTTCTATATGGCCAAGGAAGCGGTCGCCGATCCCGGCGCCTTCCGCCGCGCCTTCGATCAGGCCCGGAATGTCGGCCAGCACAAATTCGCGGCCCTTGTGGCGCACCACGCCCAGTTTGGGCACCAGCGTGGTGAAGGCGTAATGGCCCACCTTGGCCTGCGCATTGCTGACCGCGTTGATGAAGGTCGATTTGCCTGCATTGGGCAGGCCGACAAGGCCCACATCGGCGAGCAGCTTCAGCCGCAGCCACACCCACGCTTCCTCGCCCGGCAGGCCCGGCTGGTGCTGGCGCGGAGCGCGATTGGTGGAGGTTTTGTAGGAGGCATTGCCGCGTCCGCCCATCCCGCCTTCAAGGAAGGTGATGCGCTGGCCAACCTGTGTGAAGTCGGCGAGCACTTCTTCCTTGTCTTCGGACAGGATCTGCGTGCCGACCGGCACCTTGATGACCAGCGGTTTGGCAGAGGCGCCAGTGCGGTCCTTGCCCATGCCGTGCCCACCGCGCGGCGCCTTGAAATGCTGGGAATAACGGAAGTCGATCAGGGTATTGAGGCCCGCGACGGCTTCGAACACGATGTCGCCGCCGTTGCCGCCGTTGCCGCCGTCAGGGCCGCCATATTCGACGTACATCTCACGCCGGAAGGACACGGCTCCGGGGCCGCCTCCGCCGGACTTCACATAGATCTTGGCTTGGTCGAGAAAATGCATGGCGGGCGCATAGGCAATTTTTGCTGCGAATGCGAGGGGAATGGCGATTCCATTCCGTTCGTGTCGAGCGCAGTCGAGACACCTGCCGTGGCAAGGCCTCTCGACTACGCTCGAGGAGAACGGTTGTAGCTAGAACCGCGCCTCTACGCCCACCACGGCGCTACGCCCCGGCGACACGAAGCTGAACACCTGTTCGTACCGCTGATCCAGCAGGTTTTCGGCGCGGGCGAAGGCGCTGAGACTGTCGGTCAGCTTCACCCGGGCGTTGAGGTTGACGAGGGTGTAGTCATCCAGCGCGACCCGCACCGGGCGGAAGCTGGGATCGGTGAAAGCCACGTCCGGCGTCGCGCCATTGTGCCGCACCACCAGCGTAGCCGAGGCCGCATCGCCAAGCGCGCTCCACGTCACTGCGGCGCTGGCGATATGGCGCGGGCGGCGTACTTCACGCACCCCGTTCTCCTCCGCATCGAGGAAGGAGTAGGCCGCATCGAGGCTCCACTGTTCGGCCAGCTGCGCGCTGAGCGACACTTCCACCCCGCGTTGCTGGCTGGTCGTCGTGCGGTTGGCGGGGGTGGGGATGAATGTCGGGGCCGGGAAGGTGGTGAATATCTCACCCTCCAGCTCACTGTCGAAATAGGTCACCGCCACACTGGCGCTATCTCCGATCTGCTGATCGACACCCACTTCCCACCCGGACGACTTTTCGGGCCGCAGCGCGGCGTTGCCGATGAAGCGCCCGTCGATGAAGCCGTAAAGCTCGAAGAACCCGGGGTTCTTGACGCCGCTCCCGCCCGCTGCGCGCAGGCGGGTGGTGTCGGTGACACGGTAGCCTGCGCCGACACGAAAGGTGGTGGCATCGCGGAACAGGTCATTGATGTCATGCCGCAGCGCTGCCGACAGGTCGAATGCCTCGCCGCTGTAGCGATATTCGCCGACGAAGCCGGTCTGCTCGACCGCGCGCCGCCCGGTGAACCCGCCGCTGGCTGCCAGCGCATTGCGGAAGCTTTCACGTTCCCAATCGGCGGCGAAGGTGAGGTTGTGTTCATCCGCGAGCTTGAAGGCGGTGACGTAGGAAGCTTTCACGCGGTCGCCTTCGCTGGCCGAGGTCAGGCCGAAAGGACTATCCGTTTCGCGGTCGACTTCGGCAATCTGGGCGGACAGGTCATGCGTCCAGCGCCCCTCCAGCACATCGGCCCGCGCGCCGACGAGGGCGTAGACGGCTTCGTTGGTGAAAGTCACGCCGGGGCTGTCGATGATGAGGCCGAAGGTGGGGCTGGTGCGGTTGAAGTTGCTGTCGTTGGTCTGGCCTTCGGTGCGGATCAGCCGCGCCGCGGCGCGCAGGGCGAAGCCTTCTGCCACCTCGACGCTGCCCTTGCCGGACAGGGTGTAGCTGTCGCGGCCGATGTCGCGGGTGCCATTCCGGGCGTTGGGCTGGCCGTCGGTGCTGACGATTACGGCAGAGAGCGCCGCGTCCCAGATATCGCCGTTTGCGCCGTAACGCAGCGCGCCGTTGAAGGTGTTGTCGGTGCCGCTCTCCAGCCGCGCCGCAAAGCCCGGCACAGCGCGCCCGCTGGCGCTTTCATAGGCGATCACCCCGCCGATTGCGTCCGGGCCATAGAGCGCCGATTGCGGCCCGCGCAGCACTTCGACGCGCGCGCCGGGTTCGGCTTGCAGGGTGCCGATGTCGAATTCGCCCGCGTAGGGATCGGAGACTTCGATCCCGTCGACCAGCACCAGCACATGGTTGGCTTCCGAGCCGCGCAGGCGGATCTGGGTCTGGCCGGCGATGCCTGCGACCGCGACGCCGGGGACATCGCGAAGGATGTCGGCGATGTCGCGGGTTTGGCGCTGGGCGAGCTGATCGGCGGTGATGACCAGCGCCGAACCGGTGAAGCTATCGCGCTCCAGCGATCCGTCACGGCTGGCGGCGACGAGGATTTCGGGCAGAGCACGATCGATCGGTTGATACGCGCCGCTTTCTGCCTCGGCGGGGGCCTCTTCGTCTTGGCTCACATCCTGCGCCACCGCAGGCACAGCCCAAACCAGCGCCGCTCCAGCGACGCTGCACAATAATTTCAGATTTCTCACGGATTTCTCCCGTCATCAGCAACATAGAGGCCGCGAGGGAACCTTCCCTCACAGCCCGGTGATGTCGCTCACAACAGAAGTGTTTTTCCGCGCCTGACCAATCCCTGAGCCAAGCAAAGAGCGACACGCCCCGGTCGGTCTCCTGGCTCACGGATCAGCGCATGAGGTGCTCACCTTCCCAGAGCGTCGCCGCCCCAGTGGCTGCCCCCTTCGACAGGGGCGCACACCGCATACTCACCGCTTACAGTTGCAGGGACAGCTGCGGCATCAAACCGCATTCCCGTTACCATGGCGCGGCGCAAGGGATAGCGTCAGGCCAAGCTGACGACAAGTGGTGTAAAGAAAAGCAATATTGATGGGTCACATCGGCGCAGAGCACCGCAAGGCCGACCGGCCGCCGCGCCTTATGGCGCGAAAGCCAAGCGGGCCGAACGGCCCGCGCCCGGCGCTTGAGGGCGAAATCAAACAAATCCCGGCCCGAAGGGCCGCAAGCGCGACTGCGCGTCGCCGCTTATGCGGCGGAAGCCAAGGCGGACGGACGTCCGCCGCCCGGCGTCTGAGGGCGCAAACCAACAATCCACCAGTTAAACGCATTGGGCCTCCCCAATCAGGGGAGGCCCAATGCGTTTAACTGGTGGAGCCGAGGGGGATCGAACCCCTGACCTCGTCATTGCGAACGACGCGCTCTCCCATCTGAGCTACGGCCCCGTCCCAGGTTTTCGCGTCCGCTTGTCCCTGCAAAGGTCGCAGACAGTTGCGGGCATTAGCGGGTAGAAAATCCGCATGCAACGGCGTTTTTGTCCGCCGCGGCCCGGCTGACTACTTGCCCTTGGCCCCGCCGCTGACGGGCGCCATCGGCTGCACCACCGGCTGGGAAGTGACCCCTTCGGTGACCGGAATTACCGGTACCGGCAGACCGGTGACAGGGTCGATCACAGTCTGCACCGCGCCCACAGCCGGTGCGGGTGCCAGCCCTGCACGGTGCTGCTGCACCGCCACCCAGCCGGGCTGCGACGAACCATACATCTGGCCCCACTTCGCATCCCATTCCGCTGAAACGCGCTCATAGGCTTCGTATTCGTCGAAGAACTGTTCGAACGGCAGCATCAGACCGTCAAAATTGCCTTGCGCAAAGACGAGCGGATCGGTTGGCGGGGCGGCCAGCGCGCGGTTCGACATGTCAAGCGCGGCGCGGCAGAAGCCGGCGCGTGCAGCAGGTTCTGCGAAGAAGTTATAGACCTGCGTGGTAAATCCATCCCGCGCCACGATTGCATCGCGCCGGACGCGGAAGCGGCTGGTGTAGCTCTTCTCGATCCGGTCGTTGACCGCTTTCAGCCCCTTGACGTTCTTTGTCAGGAAGGCGCGGTAGCCTTGCAGGATCGGGTCGTATTCGGGCGCTAGGCAATTCAGCGCTGCCACATTCCATGCCGATCGCAGGTTCCAGACCAGTTGATCGTCGGACAGGTTCGAATTGACGGTCAGGCGGCGTCCATCAGGGCCGCGCGCCGGCAGGTTCATCACGTAATGCGCCCCGCCCGGCGGCAGCGGGCGGTAGGGCACGGCTTCGACAGCGAGCGGAGCCGGCGGCGGGGGGGCCGGCAGGGGCGCGGGTGTGGCGCAGCCCGCCAGCAGCACGCCACCGGCGGCCAGCGCCGCAATGACGTGGCCGATGGGCCTCCGCGAGGTGGTACGATCAGGGGTTGAAGCCATCTGCGTTGCCGCGCTCATCAAAGGTATCTCTCTCCTGCTGCCGGTTTGCGCGCCCACACAACGGATGCGCGCCTGCAGCTTGCTCCAGCATTAAGCGGCCGCGATAGCTGCACCACTGTACAAAGCAAATGCCCGGAACCTTGGTAAAGGTCCCGGGCATCCGACATTTCAACATTCATGCGCCAGACCGTTGGCTGGCAGCGGCGCGGGATTACTCCCGATTGCCGAGGAAGCTGAGCAGGAACTGGAACATGTTGATGAAGTCCAGATAGAGGCTCAGCGCGCCGAGGATCACGGCCTTGCCGGCAAACTGCGTTCCGCGCAGATATTCATACTCGTTCTTCAGACGCTGCGTGTCATAGGCGGTGAGACCCGCGAAGATCAGCACACCGATGAAGCTGATCGCGTAATGGAACGCGGGGCTCTGAAGGAACATGTTGATCACCATCGCCACCAGCAGGCCGACCACACCCATGATCAAAAAGCTGCCCATGCCGGACAGGTTCTTCTTGGTGGTGTAGCCGAACAGCGACAGGCCGGCAAAGGCCGCCGCCGTGGCGAAGAAGGTCGTGGCGATCGAGCCGCCGGTGTAAACCAGGAATACCGACGACAGCGACAGACCCATCAGCGTCGCAAAGCCCCAGAACATCAGCTGCAACGTGCCGGTGCTGAAGCGGTTGGCGCCGAAGCTCATCGCGAATACGATGGCGAGCGGCGACAGCGCGACGATCCAGCGCAGAATACCGCCGGTGAAGATCGTTTCGGCCACACCGCTGGTGAAGGCCAGCAACGCGACGATCCCGGTCAGCAGGATGCCCGACGTCATGTAGTTGTAGATCGAGAGCATGTGCGAACGCAGACCCTCGTCATAGCTCACGCGGCCGGCGACATCGCCTCCGGCGCGGGGCACGGAGCCCAGCCGCTGCGCATCGCGCGAGGTGTCTTTCCAGTCAGCCATTGTGAAACCCTTAGCCTTTCCGTGTCGGAGCGCGAAACGCCGCGCTCTCCAATGACGCGAATATCGGTGTTTCGGCGCAGCTTTTCAAGCGAAACCGGATTGCAAAGCGCGCAATTCGTTCAGCTTAACAGCTGTTAATGTTAACTGCCCTTTGAAAGGGCCGCGCCCTTGTCTCGCGTGGCGCGCAAAGTGTCGCCAAGCAGGCGGCGCAGCGCCGCGTTTTCATCCAGCACATTCAGCCCCTCGCGCGTCATGCCGCCGGGGCTGGCGACGCGGTCGGCAAGGGTAGCAGGCCCGACATCGGAGGCCGCAGCCAAGGCTGCCGCGCCGTCCACCGTGGCAAGCGCAAGGCTGGCCGCCGTCCTCTCGTCCAGTCCCAGATCCACGGCAGCGCCGGCTAGCGCATCGATAAAGCGATACACAAACCCCGGCCCCGATCCGGCGAGCGCGGTGACAAGGTCGAACTGCGTCTCGTCATCCAGCCATACCGCACTGCCCAGCGCGCCGAACAGGGCGAAGGCAGCGGAGCGACCTGCTGTCCCCAGCCCGCGCTCCGCCAGAATGACCGGCGATTTGTTGATCCGCGCGGCGAGGTTCGGCATCACCCGGACATGCGCGGCGGCTTTCGGAAAGGCGGCGGCCAATTGATCCAGCGTGATTCCGGCGAGCAGCGAATAGACCGCCCTGCCCTCTGTCAGTCCCTGCAATCCGGGGCCGAGCGCGCCAAGTTGCTGCGGCTTGAAACCGAGCAGCACCGCATCATGACCGGCGCCCGCCTCATCATCGCTGCGATAAATCGTCACGCCTGCAGGCGCCTGGGGCAGAGCCGGGTCGAGCACCGCAAACCGCGCAGGATCATCGCCCGCTGCCAGCCACCCGGCGAGCATTGCTCCGCCCATATTGCCGCAGCCGATGATGAGGACGCGTGTGGTCATGTCGCTGGCCAGCGCCCTCAGGCTTCGCCTGCTGCGTCGACCATCGCCGCGTCCAGCGCGTCGCGCGGACTTTTGCCGCCCCACAGCACGAATTGGAATGCGGGGTAGAACCGGTCGCATTCGTCGATCGCGCTTTCCACCAGCGCCTGCGCCATATCGAGGCTCAACCGTCCGTGATCGCCCAGCAATGCGCCGTGGCGATACAGCAGCACGTCGCCGTTCGACCAGATGTCGAAATGCCCCAGCCACATCTGTTCGTTGACCAGGCACAACAATTCATAAGCCGCCGCGCGCTTGTCCTCCAGCACGCGGATATCGGGCAGGCACAGGAACTGGAGCACGCCATCTTCAGCCCGCCAGATCGCGCGCAGCTGGTAATTGGCCCAGCTGCCCTGCACTTCGCCGGTCATTTCATCGTCCGACACCATTTCGCACGGCCAGCCGCGCGCATTGAACAGGCTGGCGAGCATCTCGACGGGGGCGGCGTCGTCCTCGGCGGAATAGTCCATCTCTTGCACTTTCATGGCCGGGCTTTCGGGGCGGGAGGGGTCTGGGGAACCATTGCTGGCAGGGATGGACGCGAAGCGGCCCGCTTGGCAATCACCTGTGTCAGGGTGGCTGGGGAGAACCGGACAGACCTGTGCAAAGCCTGTGCAAAGAAACCCGGGGATCAATCCCCGATGCTACTTAAGCTGTTGAACTGCTTCACCTTCATCGCTGACCCACAGGAAGCTGTCGAGCCGCTTGGCCTTCAGCTCGCGGACCAGTGCTTCGGCCTTGTCGCGGCTGGCGACGGGGCCGACGATGAGCCGGTTGGTCGAGCCCCAGCGTGCGGTATGCGGCTTGAGATTGGCGAGCGGCTTGCCGCCTTCCCTGGCGATCCGCCGCCAATCGAAGGCGAGCGCATCGATCTTTTTGCCCGTCGCCACCTGCACCCAGACGCGGCTGGGGTGAACGGGTTTGGGCGGCTCCTTGGGCTTCGGCTTTTCAGCAGGCTTGGCAACCGGCGGCGGCGGCGGAGCATCGCGCCTGATGGTGATTCGCGAAATATCGACGGCATCACCCGAAACCCGCGCATCGGGCAACGGCGCACCCAGATCGGCGAAGGCATCGGCCACCCGCAACGGAACGACGACCGGCGCGGGCGCGGTTGCCGGTGCCGGTGCTTCGGCCAGCACTGGTTGCGGCGAAGGTTGCGGCGATGGCTCCGGCACAACAGCAGCTGTGGTTACATTGACCGGCGTGACTGTCGCCACGCGCTGGGCCGCAGGCGGAGCGGTGTTTACAGGCGCGGGCGCGGGCACAGGCGCGGGCACAGGGGCAGTTGCGACCGTCGGCGCAGGCGCAGGCGCTGATCCGATCGTCGCGGCCGATACCGCCCCGGAATAGACGGTCGTGACCGGCGCCGGAACTGGCGCAGCTACAGGCACAGGCGCGGGCCGGGCATCCAGCGGCGGCCCTGACGGAGCAAGCCGGCTGTCCGCCCGTTCCTCTGCCGTAAAGCGGGCAAGGCGCGGGTCATCGCGCCCGATATCGGCCGCCCGCGGGAATATGCCAAGGTTCGCCGCCGCCGCCTGCTGCGGCTTGGTCAGGCGCGGCATATAGCCGAGATAGGGCACCAGCCGCGTCGCCAGATCGCGCGGCATCACCTGTTCGACAATCGCCGCTGCCCGGTCACTTTCGCCCATGATTGCAAGGCCGAATGCGCGCGAGCGCTGCGCCGCCATGTCGCGCCGGTCCAGCAGCGGGCGCAGGGTGTCTTCAAACCGGGCGCGGTTTCCGGCGATGGCGAAACTGATCGCCAATCGGCGGCGCGCCTCGTCATTGGCAGGATCGAGTTCCAGCGCGCGGGTATAGTCCGTCTGCGCGGCCGGATGCTCACCCACCAGATCAAGCGTCAAAGCGCGATCAGCCAGAACGGCGCGTTCATCCACGCCTGCGGCCAACGCTCGGTCGAACTGCAGCAGCGCCTCTCCGGCACGGCCTGCGCGCAGGTACACCCCGCCCAAACCGGACGCGACCGCCGGATGGCCAGGATCAACTTCAGCGGCGCGCCCGAAAAAGCCGACGGCCGCTTCGAGATCATCCACCCCCAGCGCCGCCTGTCCGGCTTCGACCAGCGCATCGCGATCACGCGGCGCCTTTGCCAATGCGATCAGCGCACGGTTCAGCCGCTGGACTTCATCCGAAGGGAGCGCCTGCACCACCGGGCGCGCCACAACGTCCTGCGCCTGCCCCGCCCCCAACGGAAGCAGAGCAGCGCAAAGCGCCAAAGTGGACAGAGCAGAAAGGCGCGACACCATCATGCGGGCCTTAGCCAGCCGCGCGCCGCGCGCCAGCGGCACTGCGGCACGACGCGGCAGGCGTGCGCTTACTGGTTGTTCTGCCGGCCGAGGAAGCGCGGAATGCTGAGGGCCGGGCTGTCGTCGCCGTCATCGTCATCCTCGTCATCACGAGCCGTGCTGCGCGACAGATTGGCCATGCGTTCGAACAGCGTACTGCCCCCGCCTGCTGGCCCGCCCGCTGCGCCGCCAGCTTGGCCGCCGTCATTGCCGCCCAGCAACGAGCGCCGCCGCCCGCCACCAAGCTTCGCTTCGACCGGGCGATCATCCTCTGCCAGCCGGTCCGCGCTGGACAGCAGATCGTCCTGCGCAGGCCCGCCTGCATCGCTGTAAGACGTATAGCCATTGCCGAGTTCAAGCGTGTCGTCGCCTTCATCCTCGTCGGCGGCAGCCGCATCGGCACCGCCAGTTCCGTAGTCGCCTTCGCTGGCGCCCCGCAGCCCGGCGAGCGGATCGACGATACCATCGACGTCCTCGTCATATTCTTCGCCGTAGCCGTCACCAGCCTGCATCCCGGTCAGTTCGAAGGGGGCAGCGGGGGGATAATCGCCTTCCGCTTCCTCTTCCTCTTCATCCTCTGCGGCAAGATCGAGCGGTTCGTCGTCGTAATCGGCTGCCGAAGCGACAGGCGCAGGCTCGCTCAGTTCGAAGGCAGGGATGGCCGAGGGCGCGGGCGCGGGTTCTTCGACCGGCGGAAGTTCGCTCATGCCGTCATCTTCGGACAGTTCGAGCACCGGCCGCTTGGGCGCGCGCGACTGGCCGAGCGAGACCGGCTGCGAACGCTCCGACTGACCGATGGCGCTCTGTTCGATCCCCGTTGCGACCACCGAAACGCGGATCTTGCCCTTCAAATCAGGGTTGAAGGCGCTGCCCCAGATGATGTTGGCATCCTCATCCACCAGTTCGCGGATGTGATTGGCAGCTTCATCGACTTCGAGCAGGCGCATATCCTCGCCGCCGATAATCGAGATGATGACGCCCTTGGCGCCCGCCATGCTGACACCGTCAAGCAGGGGGTTGGCAATCGCCTGTTCGGCCGCTTCGAGCGCGCGATTTTCGCCCTCGCCCTCGCCCGTACCCATCATCGCCTTGCCCATCTCGCTCATGACGGAGCGCACGTCGGCAAAGTCGAGGTTGATGAGGCCCGGCATCACCATCAGATCGGTGATTGAACGCACGCCCTGCTGCAACACTTCATCGGCCAGCTGGAACGCTTCCTTGAAGGTGGTTTCCGCCTTGGCGACCAGGAACAGGTTCTGGTTGGGAATGACGATCAGGGTATCGACATGGGCCTGAAGCTCCTCGATCCCGGCTTCGGCGGCGCGCATCCGGCGCGTGCCTTCGAACAGGAACGGCTTGGTCACGACGCCCACGGTCAGCACGCCCATGCGGCGCGCAACTTCGGCGATAACCGGCGCGGCGCCCGTTCCGGTGCCGCCGCCCATACCTGCCGCGATGAAGCACATGTTGACGCCTTCAAGCGCCCGCTCGACCTCGGCCACGGTTTCTTCTGCCGCTGCCTTGCCCACCTCGGGCCGCGCACCTGCACCAAGGCCGCCGGTAATATCCGGGCCAAGCTGGATGCGGCGCTCCGCAGGCGAAGTGCTCAAGGCCTGAGCATCGGTGTTGGCGACGATGAATTCGACGCCTTCGATTTCGGCCGCAATCATATTGGCGATCGCGTTTCCGCCGGCCCCGCCAATCCCGATAACGGTAATGCGAGGACGCAGGTCGTCGCTCGCAGCGGGTCCGATATTGATGCTCATCAGCTGGTCCTCCAGGCGCGGGGGCAAGATATTTTCACGCTAGTCCCCCACCAGTTAACGTCTGTGACATAATCATGGCCGACATTTGATAGCGGCGACACCCTTATCCACAGCATCGGGCCGGTTTTTCCCGGCGCCGGCCAAGTAAAGTGCGGTTACGGCGAATCAGAAATATTCCTTAAGTGCGCGGAGCAGCCGCATCGGCAGAGCCATCATCCCGCTTTCGCGCGCAAAAGCCTTGTAAACCCCGCCCCGGCCCGCGCCCACCGCACGGATATCGACAGGGTCATCGGCGGCGTAGAGACACAGGCCCGCCAGCGTCGCAAAGCCCGGCGCATGGTGCGCTTCGGGCATTCCGGTGAGCTGGGGTGGCCGACCGAGCCGCACCGGCTGGCCAAGCGCACCCTGCATGAAATCGGCCATGCCGGCAAGCTCGGCTCCGCCGCCCGTCAGCACGACCTGCCCCGCCCGGCTACCCGCAAAGCCCATCGACTTGAGCGCCTTGCCGATTTCGCCCGTCAGCACGGCAAGCTGCTGCGTCACGACCGCGATCAGTTCAGCCCGGACTATGCGGTTCTTGTCATCGGCCCCGCGCGCCAGCGGGCCAGCGGGCAATCCGGCTTCCGCGCCCTCGCCTCCCATTTCCGAGGGGCCGCTGACCGGGATCAGCTCGCGGTGATCGGCAGGGCTGGCAACGGCTGATCCGGCAACGCATTTCAGCCTTTCGGCCTGAGAACGGCGGATGCCGAAGCTGCTGGCGATCGCATCGGTGATTGACCCCGATCCCATCGGCACGGCGTGCAGCCCGAGCAGCATCCCGCCCGCAAATACCGCCACATTGGTGATGTCCGCCCCGATTTCCACCAAGGCAACGCCCAGTTCGCGTTCTTCGGGTGATAGGCAGGCGTGTCCGGCGGCGAGCGGGGCGGCGACCATGCCCTCCACCTCCAGATGCGCGTTCTGCACTGCTTCGGTCAGGTTTCTGACCGGCGCGCCATCGGCCAGCATCACGTGGATATCCACGCCAAGCCGTTCGGCGTGCAGCCCGCGCGG
>JBEQBX010000048.1:0-21822 GCA_041639595.1 Porphyrobacter sp. | reverse complement strand
CCTAGTGTGGTTCGTGGCCAACACTGTTATTGATGCAGCCCCCACTACATTAGACAGTGACATTTCAATCTAGCGGAAATAGTGTCCTGTCTAAATTGCAGAGACAAGTCGGAAGATTGATAATAAAGATTATGTAAAATCTATATCAAGTAGCACCGAGACTGTCTATGTAAACTGTGTCCATAGTGATCGCGAGACTTTTACTACCACAGCAGCCGAATACGCTAAATCAGCCGCGCGCGATACCCGCCGCGACTTGACCGCAGCGCCCGTGCGATTGCGCGGTTGGCAGCCTCGAGATCAAATCGCTCCGGATCAAACTTGCGTCCCGCCCAGCGCCGATTTTCGGCGTGCTCCTCATGGTCAGGATCAAGCCACGCCTCGAGGAATGCTTCATAGCCGATGTCTCCGCCGACATCCTCTGGCGGACAGGCTCGCGATCCGGCAATGCAGCGGGGATATTTGACGCCTTCCGCTCGCGGCATTGGCGTCAGGATCAGCCGGTGCTGCCAGTTATCGCCGAAGTCGTACTGGTAGAGAATCTCGAGCTGGCCATCGCGCCCGTAGGGAAACCGGAGGTCGCGAAGGTGCACCTCGGTCGCCTCGATGACACGCGGGCCATAGGAATCCTCTTCGAGGTATTCGGGTGCGCCGACGACCAGACCGCCGACGATGAACTGATGCAAGTGGCTGTCGGTCCACCCGAAGGCGGCCTGGAGCACCTCATGAAGCTGCGCGAAGTTGAGGTCGCGGGGCAATTCCAGCGTCCGGCAGATGACCGGCTCGATCCCGAGGATCTGAGCTTCGAGCCAGATGATAAAGTCGTAGGGATCGAAGCGCTTTGCCATGTTGCAATCATGCCGCCGCATCGCGCCGCCCGCAAGTTCGCGGACACTTGCACCCCACCTCAGGGTTGGCGGTAATGTAGCTGATCGTGCTCATGCGTTCGTCATCGCTCATGAACGCGGGTGTCTGAAAATGCCCTTTGAGAGGCCAGTTCCGGCTCGTGGCGGAATGACACCTTAAGCAGGATTGTGCCAATCACGCTGCGACAGCAAGTCGCACACCGAGAGCTTTCATTACCCGCAGCAGCGTGTCGAGTGTCGGATTTCCATTATCGCTGAACGCTTTGTAAAGCGCCTCACGGCTGATGCCTGTGTCGCGCGCCAGTGCTGACATGCCGCGCGACCGGGCGATAGTGTTTAGTGCTCGAAGCAGTTCCTCAGGGCTGCCATCCTCGAGATAGGCGTCGAGATAAGCCGCGATGTCAGCCGGGGAATTGAGGACTTCGGCCGCGTCCCAGAGCTTGGTATCGAGTCCCATTGTCAAATCTCCTTCGCCAAGGCTTTCGCCCGCTCGATGTCTCGTTCCTGCGAGCCTTTGTCGCCCCCACATAAAAGGATCACCACGATATCCCCCTGCCGGGTGTAATAGACCCGGTACCCAGGCCCGAAGGTGAAGCGCAATTCGCTCACCCCCTCGCCGACCGGCTTGATGTCGCCAAAGTTGCCCATGGCCACACGATCAATCCGCTTGGCAATCCGGGCTCGCGCCTGCACATCCCGTAACGCTGTAAGCCAGTCTAGGAACTCGGCGGTGCGGCGGACCTCCAGCATGTCAACTTTAATACACAGCTGAGCCCAGTGTCAACTATGGATCACAATTCCCGCCCGATGAAAGCGGTGCTGACATCCTTGTTCAGCACCAAATTCCGCGCAAGGGGGCAATAGCGGGGACCATCTGCCCAAGCGGTCACGAGTCTTGCACTTGACGTGTCTGACGAAGGTTGCCGCCTGTTGTTGGCACCTCGAGCCACTCGTTGAGCTTGGACCAGCGGCGCCGGCCTGCCGCATTTCTTACGGCGATCGCGATGGCCCGGCGCTGTCCGACCAGCACCACCAGCTTCTTGCCGCGGGTGACACCGGTATAGAGCAGGTTTCGCTGCAACATCGCGTAGTGCTGGGTCATGACCGGGATCACAACCGCAGGGTATTCGGAGCCCTGGCTCTTGTGGATCGTCGCGGCGTAGGCAGGCACCAGAGTGTCGAGTTCGCCGAACTGGTAGGTGACCGCGCGGCCGTCAAAATCGACGATCAGTTCGCTCTCGTCGCCATCGATGGCCTGAACATAGCCGATGTCCCCGTTGAACACGTCCTTGTCGTAATCATTCTCGATCTGCATCACCTTGTCGCCGGGGGCAAAAATCCATCCGAACCGCTCGACCTTTGCGGATGGATTGGGATTGAGCGCCTTCTGTAATTCGACGTTGAGGGATCGCGCGCCAACACCGCCGCGGTTCATCGGGCACAGGACCTGAACGTCACGCACCGGATCGAACCCGAATTTGCGGGGGATGTGCTTGCCGACGAGATCGATGATTTTGGGTACGGCCTGCTCGGGATCTGCGGCCGACACGAAATAGAAATCGCTGTCCCCTTCAACCTTGCCCAATTCGGGGCTCCGGCCCTGGTTGATCTGATGGGCGGTGGTGATGATCCGGCTCTTGGCGGCCTGCCGGAAGACCTCGGTCAGCCGGACAACGGGCACTACTGCTGACTGGATGATGTCGGCAAGGACCTGCCCCGGCCCCACCGAGGGCAACTGGTCAATGTCACCGACGATCAGCACAGCGGCGGTGTCGGGCACGGCCTTTAGCAGTGACTGCATCAGCATCACGTCGACCATCGAGGTCTCGTCGACCACCAGCAGATCACACGCGAGCGGGTTTTCCTCGTTGCGCTTGAACCCGAACGCCTTGGGATCAAACTCAAGCAGGCGGTGGATGGTCTTTGCCTCCATGCCCGTCGCCTCGGTCATCCGCTTGGCCGCCCGGCCTGTGGGCGCACACAGCAAGAGCTTGACGGCCTTGGCGGCGAGAATCCTCAGGATCGCGTTGACGATGGTGGTTTTGCCAACGCCCGGACCACCAGTGATCACGGTGAGCTTGGATTGCAGGGCAAGCGCGACGGCCTCACGCTGACTTGGAGCCAGGGTCAGGCCCGTGCGCCCCTCAATCCATGGCAGTGCCTTGCTCGGATCGATGGTCGACCAGGGCAATGGTCTACCCAAGACTGCGTGGAGTCTCGTAGCGATAGCCTTTTCGGCGTGATAGAGGCCGCTGAGGAATATGCAGGCCTGTCCAGACACGGTATCGGCCACCACCGTGCCTTCTTCCAGCTCAAGAGCCAACGCGGTCTCGATCAAGGCGCCTTCGACTTCGAGCAGCCGGGCTGCCAACTCCTTGAGGTCTGTCACGGGAAGGCCGCAGTGCCCCTCGCCCATGGCCTCTGTCAGCGCAAAAGACACCCCTGCCCTGATCCGGACCATGGCGGTCTTCTCGATCCCGAGCTTCTCGGCGATGGTGTCGGCGGTTCTGAAGCCGATGCCCCGAATGTCACGCGCCAGGCGATAGGGATTATCGCTCATCACCTGGACGGCATCGGCGCCATAGGTCTTGAATATGCGCACAGCCCGGGCCGTCCCGACACCATGGCTGTGCAGGAAGACCATGATCTCGCGAATAACCTTCTGATCCGCCCATGCAGATGTGATTTTCGCAGCGCGTTTCGGGCCAATCCCATCGACCTCTCGCAGCCGCTCCGGGCTGGCCTCGATGACATCGAAGACGTCCTTGCCAAACAGTCTGACCATGCGTTTGGCATAGACCGGCCCAATGCCGCGGATCATGCCCGAGCCCAGGTACTTCTCTATTCCTTCGATCGATGAAGGCTCGGATGTCTTGAGAAACCTGGCCCGGAACTGGAGCCCGTGGTTGCGATCATTGGTCCATTCGCCGGAGGCGGTGATCCACTCTCCGGCTGAAATCATCGCCGCGTGGCCCACGGTCGTGACAAGATCCCGGTGACCGCGGGCCTTAATTCGCAGGACACAAAAGCCGCTCTCGTCGCTGTGGAAGGTGACCCGTTCCACATGCCCAACCAGCACTTCGGTCGCAGAGGACGCCGCCTGATTCATCGCACCTGCCGAGGCTCCTCGATTTCGTCAGCGTCCCGCGTGGTCTCATGGACCTCCTCGCGGATGATCGTCTCAGTGATCTCAGCAAGGTGCAGCATCAGCGCCTTGCTCAGTTCCTCAAACTCGGGCCACAGGACCCCGTTCACGAAACTAGCCGGCGCGCGGATGAGCACGCTCTGGCGATGCATGCGCCGATAACGGAAGGGACTGATCCCGTACCGCCGGCACAGGGCAGTAAAGAGCTGGCGGGACCACAGATCAGGGATCGAGAACTTGAACTCCTCCGCACGCTCGTTCTTGCTGGCTGCTTCGAACTGATTGCGAATGCGTTCAGCCGCAGCCCCGGCGGCAGCCCTCTCCCCCGCCGTTGCCGCGCCCGCATAGAGCGCCTCGATTTTGCGGAGCTTTTCACGCAGGCGCTGTTCTGAATCCATACCTTTCCTCACCGCACCCTCGGACGTACTAGCCACATGCACCCTGCCCTCGCCTTGCAGAAAAGCCCCGCCGACCCAGTGCGCTCCGCGTCCGTCAGCGCAAGCGCCGCCCGAGAAGGCAAAGCCAATGGCATCTTGTCGGTCTGATCTGTGCAAGTGGCGAGCATGGGATGCCTATAGCATCGACATTTTCACACGGCACGGCAAGGTCGCGCCAGATCGTGAAACCTGCCAGGCAGCTTTCGCAGGCTTTGCCCCAGAAGCAGAAATTCTCAAACCGACCCCGTTGCGGACTTAGACTAAGCACCTAGGCTGAAGCCGATGTCTTACGATGATTCTCAGTCTCGGGGAATTGGATGCGCGGTAGTCGCGGCCTGCGCTTTGGGTTTCGTTGCAGTTGTGGTCCTCAATGTTTCATTCGGCGACCCGGGTGTACATCTCGCATGGGAAAAGGACTTCACCCGCCCCGTCGAGATTGATTGTATCGAGGAGGCTCTGCGGACGGTCGCGAAAGATGTCCGCCAGACCAGTTACGTTAGTGACGGGGGTAGCTTCGGGCGCGGATTTGATCGGGGCGTAACCGTTACGCAGTTCAACTATTCGGACCCCACATTGCTCGGTGGTTATAGCCTCGACGTTGGCAAGATTCCGAATGGCCCGACACATTACTGGCACGGGTGGAGTAAGATTGGCACCGATATATCCGAGGAGGAGAAGGCTCAGGTCGTTCCCTTGCTAAACCGGGCGAACGAAGCTGTGGCGCATCACTGCGGTCTTTCATTTGCTGGCTCACAGCCCGGACAGGGTGAAGGCTAAGTCCGCTACCCACCCACTTCCAGTCATTCCCCGCAGCGCGGCGCGCACCTGGTACCGGACGGGCAGCTTTCGCTCCAATTTTGCCAAAAGCGGATGTTCTGCAAACGACCCCAAAACTGCCTCTAGAGCAAGTTCCGATCCGACTGCATCGGATCGGTTGCTCCAGGTTCTTGTTTTGCCGCGTTTTCTAAGTCAGCATGTAATTCCAGCTGCTTCGAAACGCTCCAAGCCGTTCGCGCTGTGATCCAGCCAGTGGCCGGACGGCAAGCCGACAGTAGGTCTGCCCGGCCCGCTCGCGCCCTAGAAATCGTAGGTGACCGACGCCTTGAATGTGCGCGGTGCACCAAGCTGAAGGTCGGGGCGGAAGCTGTCGAAGGCCGAGGCCCAGTAATCGGCATCCGCCACATTATCGAGATTGACGCGGAAGGTGAGCGGCGCGCCGCCCACCACCGTGACATAGCGAGCGCCAAGATCGAACCGCGTCCATTCCTCAAGGAACAGGGTGTTGCCGATGTTTGCGGCCTGCTCCCCGGTATGCACCACGCGCCCGGTCAGGGTCAGCGCAGGCACAAAAGGGACGTCCCATTCGAGGTTGGCATTGAGCAGGTATTCCGGCACGCCCACCGCCTGCGAGCCTTCGTTTACGCCGTTCTGGGTGCGGCGCAGCTTCGCGTCGATCACCGATCCGCCCGCGATCAAGCGCAAGCCCTCGGACAATTCGCCAGCCAAGGTAAACTCGAAGCCGCGGTTGCGCTGGATGCCGAAGGGGCCGAATTCCAGCGCACCCGTCTGCCCCGGCGCGAGGCGCAGGATCGCGGTTTCGCGGTCGATCTGGAAGGCCGCCAGCGACAGGTCGATCCCGCCCAGCGTCAGCTTGCCGCCGATTTCGTATTGCTCGGACACGAAGGGTGCCAATACCTCGCCCGCATTGGCCACCGGCAGCGCCGCCCCGCCAGAAGGGTTCGCTCCGCTGACAGGCGCAACCGCACCCTGCACCAGCGCCTCGATACGGTTGGCATAAAGCGACAGGCCTTCGGCGGGTTTCACCACGAGGCCGAACACGGGGGTGAGCTTGTCCTCGTCATACTCGCTCGTCAGCGCGCCGGTGACGTTGGAGAATGATTTGGTGTTGATCGCCTGCAAGCGCACACCGGCGGTCAACAGGATGCGGTTATCCCAAAAGCCGAGTGTGTCCGAGATGAAGCCGCTGGTCAGCCGGGTGCGCCCGATCGGAAAGGGATCGTCGAGATCACCGCCCCGGAACGTCACTGTGGTCGAAGGGGTGACCGTGACGGGTGCGTAGAGGTTGTTCCGTTCGGCCGAGAGGGCGAAGAATTCAAAGGCGTTGCGGTTGACCAGCCAGTTGATCGATCCGCCCGCATTCACCTCGTGCGTGATCCCGCCGGTTGCGAACTTCGCACGCACGCCTGCCGTGGCGGCTTCGTTGTTGTCGGTGCGCGGGATGAAAGAGCTGCTGACGGTGATCTCGCCGGTGGCGGCGTTGATCAGGGTCGGCGTGCTGTAGACGCCTTCTTCTGCCCCGTCGCGCGCGCCAAAGGACGCATAGACCATGACATCCCTGGCGATGTCATATTCGATCCGCGCCTGCCCAAAGATGTCACGCAGGGTGGTGAACTGCCAGGGTTGACCGAAATTGGTCTCGGCATCGGGCGCTTCGGGGATCACCGTGAGGGTGTTGACCCGCAGCTTGGGCCGGAAGTGTGAGACCTTGACCCGCTGATAGGCCAGATCGACCGAGGCACGCAGGGGCCCGGAATTGTAATCCAAGCCTACGCCCAGCACATAGGTGCTGCGGAATTCGTCGTCGATCGACACATCTCCGGCGCGCGCGGTGCCGTTGACGCGGATACCCCATTCGCCGCCGCTCCCGAAACGGCGTCCGAAATCGAAGCTGCCGCCGATATGCTCCGGTCCGGTGAAGCCGGCGGTGACGCGGTTGATCGCTTCGTCGGTGGCGCGCTTGGGGATCAGGTTGACGCTGCCCCCGATGCCGGTGCCGCCGGGTGCCGCACCGTTGAGGAAGGCAGTCGATCCATTGAGCACCTGGACCGATTCATACAGTTCGGGCGCGACTAGCTGGCGCGGCATGATGCCGTAAAGTCCGTCATAGCCGATGTCGTCCCCCGCGAGCGAGAAGCCGCGGATCACGAACAGCTCGCCCGCGATGCCGAAGCCGGTGGTGGTGCGGATCGTCGGGTCGTTCTCCAGCACCTGCCCAAGGGTCTGTGGCTGCTGGTTGAGGATCAGTGCAGCATTGTAGCTGCGGATGCTGAACGGCACATCGGCGGCGTCTTTGTCACCCAGCACACCGACGCTGCCCCGCTGTTCGACACCCGACTGATTGGCACGCTGGGCCGTGACGATGATAAGGTTCTCGTTGTCGTCGGCAGTTTCCTGCGCGGCGGCGGGCGCGGCAAGCGGGGCAAGGCCAAGCGATGTGGCAAGCAGCAGATGGCGGCGGAAGGCGAGTGTGGTCACGTTCGAGTATCCTTGTGAATGCAAGTTCGGCGAATGTCAGGTGCGGCGGCGAGCCATGGCCCAAAGCACCGCAGCCAGCGGGGCGGCCAGCGCGGCCCATGCCGCAGCGTCGCGCCAGCCATCGCCGGTCAGGGCGACGATCAGGCCCGCAAGGCCGATAACGAAGATCACCAGCGGCCATGCGAAGATCGCGGAGAGGGGCCGGGCGCGGCTCATTCAGCGGGCTCGGCAATGGCAGCGGCGTGCATCGGCGCGGCAACGGGCGACCGGCGCTTGGCCAGCCACAGGTAGAGCCCGGTGCCGAGCACATGGATGGTGAACAGGGTCAGCGCCGCCCACAGCAGCTTGAGCGGCAGGCCGCCGTAGTCGCCGAAGTGCAGCGGGCGCGACAGCGAAAGCGCCTGATAATGCCACGGCATCGGGCGGGCGTCGGTAAACACGCCGGTTTCCGCATCGATCAGGGCCGGCGTCAGCAGCCGTTCAGTCAGGGGCGTGTCGCCCTGAAAGAACACCGCATAATGATAATTCGAGCTGAATGTGCCGCCGGGAAAGGCAATGAATTGCGGATTGTTCCCCGGTAGCTGCGCACGCGCCGCCGCCATTGCCGTATCGAGCGAGCCGTAGCGCGCCGGATCGAGCGGCGGACGTCCGGCATAATCGCGGGTCATCGCCGCCAGCTCATTGGCTTTCCACGCATCTTCGATCGGCACAGCGAGCGCGTTGATCACGCCCGTCAGCCCCACCACCAGCATCCAAGCCAGGCCAACAATGCCGAGCAGGTTGTGGTAATCCAGCCACTTGGTGCGGGCAGCCTTGCCGGTCCGCAGCGTGCCAAAGTCGAGCTTTCGCATGAAGGGGGCGTAGAGCACCACGCCCGATACCAGCGCCACAACGAAAGCCGCGCCCATCGCGCCAAGAAACAGCATTCCCGGCAGGCCAAGAAACATATCGGTATGCAGTTGCAGGATGAAGTGCATGACAGCGTCAACACCGCTGGCGCTGTCCTCCGAAACCGCCCTGATCAGTTCTCCAGTCGAGCGGTCGAAGGATTGGATCGTCATGTCCGAGCCCGGAGAATCCGGGCGCGGGCCTGTGGTGATCGTCATCGAAGGCTGGTCATTGTCGAAGGCCATGTAGAGCGGGACCTCGCCCGGCCGGTTGGCCAGCGCGCGGGCGAGCATCTCGTCGAGCGGGAGCAGCCCTTCGGTCGTGCCGGACGAGCCCACGCCCGGCATTCCGAACGTCGGCTGTTCTTCGGTCAGCCAATCGATCTCGTCATGGAAGATCAGCGGCAGTCCGGTGATGCACAGCATCAGAAGAAACGCCGTGCACACCAGGCTCGTCCACTTGTGAACCAACACCCATGTCTTGATCGTGGAGCGCCTCATGCGCGCCCTGCAAACGGAATATGCATTGTAAACCCCTGACCGCAGACGAACGTTAGCCAGGAGCGAATTAAATGTAAATGCTAATCACTCGCAATTGTGCAAATGGTGGTGCAGCCATACGAACCGCCGCTTGAAGCTGTCATTCAGCTCCCCACCCATGAACGGTCATGAGCGGCGCAATTGCGCGATCCCGAAAGCGGTCTTGCGGCTTTGCCTCGCTTCTGAAAGATTCTTGCCATTCGGCTATCGACCCCGTTCCTGCCGTAAGACTCCGTGGTTCTCATCAGACAGCCGCTCTTGCATGATCATGGTATAGCGAGGTCCACTCCGCGTTCGATGTCGTGCAGCAGGCCGCCGCGGCGGGTGTAGACGAACCACGTCAGCGCGGCGCAGCTGGCGTAGAAGATTAGGAAGCCCCACAGGGCCGCCATCGGCGATCCGGTTGCGGCAATCGCGCTGCCGAAGCTCTTGGGGATGAAGAAGGCGCCGTAAGCCGCAATCGCAGAGGTAAAGCCGACCATCGCCGCCGATTCCTTCTCCGCCTGCTTGAGCGCGGCATCAGGCGCGAGGTCCGGCATCAGGCGCAAAACTTCCTGCCGCATGATGTTCGGGATCATCTGGAAGGTGGAGGCATTGCCCACCCCCGTCATGAAGAACATGAAGATGAACGCGCCCAGGAACCCCCACCAGCTGGCGGCCTGGATGAAATACATCACCCCCAGCACGCCCAGCATCATCATCACGAACACCCAGAAGGTCAACCGCGCGCCGCCCCACTTGTCCGACACCCAGCCCGTGCCCGCCCGACTCAGCGCGCCGACGAGTGGGCCGAGGAACACGAATTGCAGCACGTCCACCTGCGGAAACTGCTGCTTGGCGAGCAGCGGCAGGCCGGCGGAAAGTCCGATGAAGCTGCCGAAGGTGCCGGTGTAAAGCCAGCACATCAGCCAGTTATGTTTGCGCTGGAAGATCACCGCCTGCTCGGCAAAGCTGGCCTTGGCATCGGCAATGTCGTTCATCCCGAACCATGCCAGCAGGCTGCTGGCGATGATGAAGGGCACCCACACGAACCCGGCGTTCTGCAGCCACACCTGGCCGCCATCTGCCGTCTTCTGGCCCGCTCCGCCCAGCGCGCCGAACACGCCTGCGGTGATGATCAGCGGCACCGCGAACTGCATCACCGACACGCCCAGATTGCCGAGCCCCGCATTGAGCGCGAGCGCATTGCCCTTTTGCGCCTTGGGGAAGAAGAAGCTGATGTTCGACATCGACGATGCGAAATTGCCCCCGCCGAACCCGCACAGCAGCGCCAGCACCAGGAAGATGATGTAGGGCGTTTCCGGGCTGCGCACCGCATAGCCGATGCCGAAGGCCGGGATCAGCAGCGAAGCGGTGGAGAGCGTGGTCCACAGCCGCCCACCGAAAATCGGCACCATGAAGCTGTAGAAAATGCGGAAAGTGGCGCCCGAAAGGCCTGGCAAGGCCGCCAGCCAGAAAAGCCGATCAGTGCTGTAGGCAAACCCGACCTGCGGCAGTTTGGCCACCACCACTGACCACACCATCCACACAGCAAAGGCGAGCAGCAGGGCGGGGATCGAGATATACAGATTGCGCCGGGCAATACGTTCGCCCTGCGCCCGCCAGAAGGCGGGGTCTTCGGGATGCCATTGCGTGAGGCAATGTCGATTGCTGCTGTGTTTGCCTTGCTGCAAAAGCCTTGCCCCGATCATGTCTGCTGAAGTCCCGACCGCGATGCCTCAGGCGTAACCGGCATCTGACGATCGGCAAAGCCGCTTGTTTTCGCGGAACCGGGGTGCAATGTGGCCCCATGAAGATCGCCATCGTCGATGAAAGCTCCATGCGCGCTTCGATCATCGAAGAAGGGCTGGGCCAGCTTGAAAATGCCGAAATCTTCACCCTCACGCAGCGCCACGGACTGCTCGCCGCCATCGAGAAGATCGCGCCGGATGTGGTGCTGATTGACCTCGGCAACCCGTCACGCGATGTGCTGGAGGAATACTTCGCGGTCAGCCGCGCCTTGTCGCGCCCGATTGCGATGTTTGTGGATGAAAGCGACGATGCATCGATCGCGGCTTCGATCGATGCCGGGGTTTCGGCCTATGTCGTCGACGGGCTGGCCAGCCACCGGATCAAGCCGCTGCTGGATCTGTGCATCAAGCGGTTCCACGCCTTTGCCCGGCTGCAATCCGATCTGGCCGACGCACAGGGCAAGCTGGCCGAGCGCGATCATATCGACCGTGCCAAACGCATCCTGATGCGCAGCCGCGGCATCACCGAGCCGGAAGCCTATGCCGAACTGCGGCGCAAGGCGATGTCCTCGAACAAGCGGATCGCCGAAATCGCCGAGGCGGTCGTCACCGCGCATGATCTGCTGGGAGGGGACTGACCATGGCTGATACGAAGCTGACCATCGGGTTCCTGCCGCTGGTGGATGCCTGCCTGCCGATTCTGGCGCATGAACACGGCTTTGCCGCTGACGAAGGCGTGGCGCTGACATTTGTGCGCGATGTGAGCTGGGCGACCGTACTCGACCGGCTGCTCTATGGCCACACCGATGGCGCGCACATGATCGCGCCGCTGGCGATTGCGACCACGCTGGGGCTGGGCCGGCCAGCGCAGCCGCTCGCCGCGCCTTTTGTGCTGGGGCTGAATGGCAATGCGATCACCTTGAGCAAACCTCTGGCGGCACGGGTGGCGGCACCGGGCGAGTATGGCGATCCCGCAGCGGTTGGCGCGCAGCTGCGCGAAGCAGCAGCGGCGGCGCGGGCGCAGGGGCGGCGGCTGCGGTTTGGCGTAGTGCACCGCTTCTCCAGCCACAATTACAAGCTGCGCTACTGGCTCTCCGCCTGCGGCATCCGGCCTGATCACGATGTCGAGATCGTCACCATCGCCCCGCCATTCGTCCCCGATGCGCTGGCGAGCGGGGAGATTGACGGGTCTTGCGTGGGCGAACCGTGGAGCTCGGTTTGCGTCGAACGCGATGTCGGGACCATCGTGCTCGCCACCGCGCAGATCTGGCGGCGCGGGGTGGAAAAGGTGCTGGCGGTGCGCGAGCCGGTGTTGGCCGAAAAGGCCGAAGCCTTTGCTGCGCTGATCCGGGCGATGCGCCGGGCGGGCCGCCACTTCATCGACCCGGCCAATTTTGCCGAGAACGCCCGCATCCTTGCCTCGGCGCCCTATCTTGATGCTAACCCTGCGCTGGTGCTGCGGGCGATATCGGACCGGCTGGTGCTGGCGCATGATGCTGCGCCGGTGCACTTGCCTGATCTGATGTTCCAGCACAGCGAGGCGGCCAATTTTCCGTGGATGAGCCAGGCAGCGTGGCTCTATTCGCAGATGGTGCGCTGGGGGCATACGGCGTTTGATTCGGCCGACGCCGCGCGGGCGATGCGGGTGTTCCGGCCCGATGTCTACCGCGCCGCGCTGATCAATACCGGCGATGATCTGCCCAATGCCAGTTCCAAGGTTGAAGGCAGCGTAACGCAGTTGACGCAGGTCGGCGCGCAGCAAGGCACGCTGACGCTGTCTGCCAACCGCTTTTTCGACGGGCTGACTTTCGATCCCGACCAGATCGAGGCCTATCTTGCCGCCTTGCCCTGACCGGAAAAAATGCTGCGCTGCAAAATAAGGCTTTACGCGGCGGCACCGGCTGGCTTATCTTTTGTCCCGAAGCTGCTGAGCAATCCAGTGCCGGATGTGCTCGCGGGCAGTTATTTCTGAACGATTTACGGCAACGACGCCGCCCGATCCACACCTGACAAAGGTGCATCGTGGCGGCTTTTTGATTTTTGGCATCGGCCCCTGTCGATGCTGCATCCGGCGGGCAACGGCGCTCGCCTCTCGTGGCCGGTCAGGCACCGGCTTTAGCCAGAGAGGTGATCCATGCGCGCATCCCCACACTGCTTGCTTGCCCTGACAGCCGCTTGCTGCAACGCCCCGGCGCTGGCTGCGCCCGGCGATCCGATTGCGCTTGCCGATGGCGTGACGCTGGATCCGATCCTTGCGCTGAAGGTGCGTTACGAAACGGTCGAGGAAGACAGGCCGCTGGAACCGGGAGACGCGCTGACGGCCCGGGTGCAGGCCGGGTTCGAACTGGCCAGCGGCGCGTTTTCGCTGTTGGTCGAAGGCGAGGCCACGACCGAACTGACCGACAATTTCAACAACACCATCCCCGGCAATGGCCGCACCGGCTTTTCAGTGGTGGCTGACCCCGAAAACCTCGAACTCAACCGCGCCCAGATCGCCTGGCGCGATGGCGCGAGCAGCGTCACGCTGGGCCGCCAGCGGATCATCCTCGATGATGCGCGGTTCGTCGGCAATGTGGTGTGGCGGCAGAATGAACAGACCTATGATGCGGTGCGCGGGCAGACCGCGATCGGCCCGGTCCGGCTCGATGCAACTTATGCCAGCGCAGTGCAGACCGTGTTTGGCGCGGATAGCCCCAATTTCCGGTTCAGCGGCGATCTTGTGTTCCTCAATGCCGGGGTGAAGCTGCCCCAGGGCGAGGTGACGGGCTTTGCCTATCTGCTCGATTTCGACACGCGGCTGAACGCATCGAGCAACACTTTCGGCGCGAAGGCCGCCTTCAGGCTGCCGGTTGGCCCGGTGACACTGAGTGCCAAGGCGACGCTGGCGACCCAGTCCGACACCAGCGGCAATCCGGTCGCCTATACTGCCCGCTATCTGCAAGGCGAAGTGGGCGCGTCATGGGCCGGTTTTACGCTCGGGGCAGGCGTCGAACAGCTCGGCAGCGATGGCGGGCGCGCCGGGTTTCAGACGCCGCTGGCGACGCTGTTCGCCTTCAATGGCTGGGCCGATCTGTTCCTGCGCACGCCCGATGCGGGTCTGACCGACACTTTCGCCCGCGCCGGCAAGAAATTTGCGGTGAAGGGCCTCGGCACAGTCGATCTGCTCGCGGTCTATCACCGTTTCGACAGCGATTTCGGCAGCCAGCATTATGGCGACGAGATCGATCTGTCCGCCGGCCTTGCCGTGGGCCGCGCATCCTTTCTTGCCCGCTTTGCCAGCTACCGGGCCGATGGCTTTGCCGTCGATACCCGCAAATTCTGGCTCCAGACCGAAATCGCATTCTGACCTCAAGGAGACGCTTAATGGCCTATCTTGCCCCAAGTGAATTCGTGCCCAAGCTGATTGAAGCGGGCGAATCCAAGATCATGATGTCGACCAAGGACACGCTGATCCGCGCCTTCATGGCAGGCGCAATCCTGGCGCTGGCGGCGGCATTTGCCGTGACGATCAATGTCCAGACCGGCCAGCCGCTGGCGGGCGCGGTGCTGTTTCCGGTGGGGTTCTGCCTGCTGTATCTGCTCGGCTATGACCTGCTCACCGGCGTGTTTGTGCTCGCTCCGCTGGCGGTGTGGGCCAAACGCCCGGGCTGCACCTGGGGCGGGGTGCTGCGCAATTGGGGGCTGGTGTTCGTCGGCAATTTTGCCGGTGCGCTGACCACCGCAGTGATGATGGCGATTTACTGGACCTATGGGTTTGCCGCAGAGGTTGATCCGGTTGGCCAGGCGATGGCGATCACCGGTGAAAAGCGCACCCTTGGCTATGCCGCATATGGCGCGGCCGGGTGGCTGACGATCTTTGTGCGCGCGGTGATGTGCAACTGGATGGTATCGACCGGCGTGGTCGGCGCCAGCATGTCAAGCACGGTCAGCGGCAAGGTGATTGCGATGTGGATGCCGATCATGCTGTTCTTCTACATGGTGTTCGAACATTCGATCGTGAACATGTTCCTGTTCCCCACCGGCCTGATGCTGGGCGCCAAGTTCACGATTGCCGATTACTTGCTGTGGAATGAGCTGCCGGTGGTGCTGGGCAATCTGGTCGGCGGGCTGACGTTCACCGGGCTGATGCTCTATTCGACCCACTACCGCACCTCGCCCAAGCGCAACGCGGCGGAACTGAAAATTGCCGCCTGAACGGGCTGAACTTGTGGGGGCGGCGCAAGGTTCTGCGCCGCCCGATCGGCTGACCGTGACGGTGGGGCAATATTCCTGCGCCGGGGCGAAGCCTGCCAATCAGGACTTTTACGGCTGCATCCTGCCCGACGGCGATCTGCTGGCGAACAAGGGCATGGCCTTTGTGGTGGCCGACGGGATCAGCACCAGCCGCCGTGGGCGGGAGGCGGCGGAGACGGCGGTGGCGAGTTTCCTCACCGATTATTACGCCACGCCCGATGCCTGGTCGCCCCGGACCAGCGCCCAGCGCGTGATTGCAGCGATCAACAGCTGGATGCACGGCCAGAACGCCGCGCTCGGCGGAATGGGGGCCGGTTATGCCGACAGCGACCGGGCGCGTGAGGCGGAGGGGCTCGTTACCACCTTCACCGCGCTGATCCTGCGCGATGCCGCCGCGCATATCCTGCACCTTGGCGATGGCGTTGCGGCGCGGGTGAATGAGGCGGGCCTCGAACGGCTGACCGAGGCGCACCGCGTGCCCGCTGGCGGCGGCGCGCATTTGCTTGCCCGCGCATTGGGCATGGGCCGCCATGTCGAGATCGATCACAGCTGCATCATGGTCCAGCCCGGCGATATCCTGCTGATGGCGACCGACGGGATCGGCGACGGCCTGACGGACCGGGAGATTGCGCAGGCGGTGCAAGCCAACCCCGATCTCACCGCAGCCGCCTGCCAGCTGTGCGAGGCCGCGCTGGCAGCGGGGGCCGAGGACAACCTCACCGTGCAACTGGTGCGGGTGGACAGCGTTCGTCAGGGCGCAGCGGATGATCTGGTCGCAGCCGAGGCGCAGCTGCCCGATCCGCCCGAATGGCAGGCCGGGCAGGACTGCGATGGCTATACCCTGCTGCGCCCGCTCCATATCGGCGGCCGCAGCCATGTGTGGCTCGCCCGCGATACCGCCACTGGCGCTGCTGCGGCGATCAAGCGGCTCTCGGCCGAGCGGGCGGGCGATCCGCAGGCACGCAGCGAGCTGTTGCTGGAGGAATGGGCGCTTGGCCGGGTGCGCAGCCCGCATGTGCTCGGCTGCCCGCCCCGCACCCGCCCGCGCCGCTACCTCTACGCCATCAGCGGCTATTGCGATGGCATCACGCTGGAACAATGGCAGCGCGATCACCCGCACGCCGATATCGCTGCCGTGCGCGCCATCATTACTCAGGTGGCGCGCGGTCTCTATGCGCTGCACCGGCGGCAGATCATCCACCGCGATCTGCGGCCCGCGAATGTGATGATCGATGGCGATGGCACCGCGATCATCATCGATCTGGGATCGGCCCGGATCGACGGGCTGGCCGAACACGCGCCGCAGGCGGGCGAGGATGCCTTTGCCGGAACCCTGCAATTTTCCGCGCCCGAACTGTATCGCGGCCTGCCGGCCAGCGAGCAGAGCGACCTCTATTCGCTCGCCGCGATGACCTATTATCTGCTGACCGGGCACCTGCCCTATGGCCCGCGTGCGGGCGCGGCTGATACCCTGTCGCGCCAGCGCCGCCTGCGGTATGTGCCGGTGGTGACTTATCGGGATGACGTGCCTGACTGGGTTGACGCCGCGCTTGCCCATGCGCTGCACGTGGAACCGCATCTGCGTTATCAGGAGGTCAGCGCCTTTGTGCATGATCTCAGCGTTCCCAACACCGTGCTGACCCACCCCCAGCCTGCCCCGCTGCTGATGCGCAATCCGGTGGTGCTGTGGCAGGTGGTCAGCGCAGGTCTGGCCGCAGCGCTTGTGATCGCGCTGATGCGCTGATCATGCTGCAATGCAAAAAGGAGGTTGTTAAGCCGATGCGACTCGGGTAGTTTCCAAACCGTCAGCGTTCCAACGGAGGAACGCGCCTGACCTTACTCTCTCCCCAAATCAACGTGGCAATGGCGCCGCCGGTCCCTTGGATGACCTGGCGGCTTTTTTGCGTGCGTTGTCGGCACAGGATCACAGCGCATGAACGCGATTTTTCCCTTCCCCGATACGTCCGGCAGCCGCGAAAAGCTGGTGGTGATCGGCAACGGCATGGCCGGGTGCCGCGCGGTTGAAGAAGTGCTGGCCCGCGCCCCCGGCCGGTTCGATATCACCATCATCGGCGCCGAACCGCGGGTCAATTACAACCGCATCATGCTGTCACCCGTGCTGGCGGGCGAAAAGGCGTTTGACGACATCATCATCAACGGCCCGCAATGGTATGCGGATAACGCCATCGCGCTCATCAGCGGCGATCCGGCAGAGCGGATCGACCGCGAAGCGCGCATGGTCGTCACCCGTTCGGGGCTTGCCCTGCCGTATGACACGCTGCTGATCGCTACCGGCTCTGATCCGTTCATCATCCCGGTGCCGGGGCATGATCTGGCCGGTGTGGTGACGTTCCGGGATCTGGACGATGTCGACCGCATGATCGCCGCTGCTGAGGTGGGCGCGGGTGAAGGCAGCAACGCTGCGGTGGTGATCGGCGGGGGCCTGTTGGGGCTGGAGGCAGCGCACGGGCTGGCCCTGCGCGGAATGCAGGTCACCGTGGTGCACCTGATGCCGACCCTGATGGAGCGCCAGCTGGATGAAGCCGCCGGATGGCTGCTGCGGCAGGAACTGGAACGCCGCGGGCACACCATCCTCACCAGCGCCAACACCAAGGCGATCCTTGGCGCGGCGGGCCGGGTCGCCGGCATCGTGCTGGAAGACGGCACCCGCATCCGCGCCGATCTTGTGGTGATGGCCGCCGGGATCAAGCCTGCGACTGCGCTGGCCAAAAGCGCCGGTCTCGCCTGCGAGCGCGGGATTGTGGTTGATGATCACATGCAAACGTCCGATCCAGCGATCCTTGCGGTGGGTGAATGCGTGCAGCATCGCGGGGCCTGCTACGGCCTCGTCGCGCCGATCTGGGAGATGTGCCGGGCGCTGGCCGATCACCTCACCGGCAGCGGTGGCGGAGGCGGGTATGAAGGCTCCGTCACCTCCACCAAGCTCAAGGTCTCGGGCATCGATGTGTTTTCGGCCGGCGATTTTTCGGGCGGTGAGGGGTGCGAGGATATCGTCATGCGTGACGCCGCGCACGGCATCTACAAGCGCCTTGTTATCCGCGATAACCGCCTGATCGGCGCGGTGCTTTACGGCGATACGGCCGACGGCAACTGGTATTTCGATCTGCTGCGCCGGCAAGAGGATATCGCCGCGATCCGCCAGTCGCTGATCTTCGGGCAGGCCTATGCCGCAGGCGGCGCGGGCGGCGATCCGCATGCTGCCGTGGCTGCGCTCGCCAATGATGCCGAGGTGTGCGGCTGCAACGGCGTGTCCAAGGGCGCCGTCATCTGCGCCATCAACGAAGGCGCGCACAGCGTTGCCGCCGTCAGGTCGACCTGCAAGGCTTCGGCCAGCTGCGGTTCGTGCACCAACATCGTCGAAAGCCTGCTCGCCCTGACCCTGGGCGCCGAGGTTGAGGCCGGGCCGAAAACCCTGTGCGGCTGCACCAGCTTCACCCACGATGATGTGCGCCGCCTGATCGTGGAACGCGAATTGAAGCTGATCCCGCAGGTCATGCAGGAACTGCACTGGAATACGCCCGAAGGCTGCGCATCATGCCGCCCGGCGCTCAATTACTACCTGCTGTGCGCCTGGCCGGGCGAATATGAGGATGACGAAACCAGCCGCTTCGTCAACGAAAGGCTTCACGCCAATATCCAGAAGGACGGCACTTATTCCGTCGTCCCGCGCATGTGGGGCGGCATCACGTCCCCGCGCGAATTGCGGGCGATCGCCGACGTGGTGGAGAAATACAACGCGCCGATGGTCAAGGTTACCGGCGGGCAGCGGCTCGATATCTTTGGTATCAGGAAGGAGGATCTGCCCGCCGTCTGGGCCGATCTCAATGCCGCAGGCATGGTCTCGGGCCATGCCTATGGCAAGGCGCTGCGGACGGTGAAGACCTGCGTGGGCAGCGAATGGTGCCGCTTCGGCACGCAGGATTCCACCGGGCTGGGCGTGAAGATCGAACAGGCCACCTGGGGCAGTTACATGCCGCACAAGTTCAAGATCGCGGTCAGCGGCTGCCCACGCAACTGCGCCGAAGCGACAATCAAGGACTTCGGCATCGTCTGCGTTGACAGCGGCTATGAACTCCACGTCGGCGGCAATGGCGGCATCAAGGTGCGCGTCACCGATCTTCTCTGCAAGGTCGAAACCGAGGTCGAGGCGATGGAGCACTGCCTCGCCTTCATCCAGCTTTACCGCGAAGACGCGCATTACCTTGAACGCACCGCGCCGTGGATTGAACGCAAGGGTCTGGAATGGCTGAAAGCGCAGCTGTTCACTGATCCAGACCGGATCGGCAGGCTCGCCGCGCGGTTCCGGCTTTCGCAGAAATACTGGCAGATCGATCCCTGGGCAGGCCGCGCCGCCGGAGCGCATCACGATCTGCACCAGCACCTTGCCGAAGTCCGCCCGCTTGCTCTGGAGAATGCACGATGAACAGCGATACCGTGGGCCAGTGGCTCGATATTGGCCCCGTTACCCAGATCAAGGCTGGCAGCGCCCGCACTCTGCCGGTGGCAGGGGGCGAGGAAATTGCGGTGTTCCTGACCAGCCGGGGCGAGTATTTCGCGCTGGTCAACAAATGCCCACACAAGCACGGCCCTCTCAGCGAGGGGATGGTGCACGGCGACAGCGTCACCTGCCCGCTGCACAACTGGCGCATCTCGCTGCGCACGGGCGAGGCGCTGGGCGATGATCGCGGCTGCACGCCTACCATCCCGCTGAAGGTCGATGGCGGGCGCCTGTTCCTGCTGCGCGAAGCGGTGCTGGCCCCGCGGCGGCAGGCCGCCGTGGGCGAACGCGCACTGGACACCGCCGCATGATCGCCCCGGGCGAGGTGTGGCTGGTGGGCGCAGGCCCGGGCGATCCCGAATTGCTGACGGTCAAGGCCGCGCGCCTGATCGCTGCTGCCAGCGTGGTGTTCTACGATGCGCTGGTCGGCCCCGGCGTGCTCGATCTGATCCCGCCGCACGTGCGCCGGGTGCCGGTGGGCAAGCGATCCGGCCGCCATTCCAAACCTCAGGAAGCGATTGACGCGCTGCTGGTCGCCGCCGCTTTGGAGGGTGAGCGGGTGGTGCGGCTAAAGGGCGGCGATCCTGCCATCTTCGGGCGCGCAGGAGAGGAGCTCTCCGCCTGCCGCGCCGCTGGCGTGCTGACGCGCATCTGTCCCGGCGTGACCGCCGCCAGCGCGGCTGCCGCCAGCCTTGGCACCTCGCTGACCTTGCGCGGGCTTGCCCGGCGGCTGACCTTCGTCACCGCCCATGCGCGTGGGACCGAACCGCTCGATCTGGACTGGAGCGTGCTGGCCGATCCTGCCGCGACCCTGGCGATCTACATGGGCAAGGCGGCAGCCCCGCTGGTCGCCCGCGAATTGCAGCGCGCTGGCCTTGCCGCCGATACGCCGGTGGCGATGGTCGAAAACGCCAGCCTGCCGGAAGAACGGATCTTCACCACCTGCCTCGAACTGCTGCCGCTCGCCGCAAGGACTGCGCTGGGGGATGGCCCGGCGTTGATTCTGGTGGGAGCCGCGATGTCGCTTGCGCACACAAATGTCGCGCAGGAAGCCCCAGGCGAAGGAGCCGTAGTCTGCGTTCCGGCAGAGCGCCTTGCGACAGGGCCTATTTCTCTCGCCGGAACACGCACCAGCTGAACTTCTGCGCATCGCCCCACGGGGTGACGTGTTCCTCGCGCCAGTTATCGAGCAGCGTGAACGCGCTTCCGAGTGCAGCGGCAAGGCTTGCCGCATCATGGCGCTGCACTGGCAGGCCGCTGCATTTTTCAGGCCCATCGGGCGCGAAGTTGGCGATGATGACGAGTGCATCGGGCGCAGTTCCGGCCAGCAGTGCGCGTCGATAGGCGTCCCGTTGCTCGGGCTCGGTCAGGAAATGGAATACGGCCCGGTCATGCCATACCCCGTAGCGATGCCGCGGGTTCCAGCGGGTTATGTCGCCGACCTCCCAGTGGACGCCCACTGCTGCCTCGCCTAGTCGGGCTTGCGCCGCCTCCAGCGCCGGGGCGGCTATATCGACCACGGTCACATCGCTCCACCCGTTTGCCAGCAAGGCATCGACGAGATTGGAGGCGCCCCCTCCGATGTCGACGAAAGGTGTCGTGTGAGGCACATCAAAGCGTGCAAGCGCGGCGAGCGAAGGGCGCGGTTCGCTCTGGAACCAGCTAACCTCGCTGGGTGCCTTGTCGGAATAGACCCGATCCCAGTGCTGCCGGGGTTCTTCTGTCATCGTGCGCCTTCCTTCATGAGCAATCGGTTTGCTATTTCGCTTGCAGCAACGGCCGCCAGCAGGCCCAGCAGAACCGAGGCGACCATCTGGCTCGACCAGTGTCCTCCGAGCACCACCCGGGCCGCCACTCCGGCAAAGATCAGAGCGAGCGCAAGGGCGCGCAGCCCATTCGCTGACCTGCCCGTTGCTGCCGCAAAGACAACCACTCCGAAGATGCTTCCATAGACGAGCCCGAAGGTGGAGGGCAGCCCGCTCGAACTGCTGGCGCTGGCCACCGCGACCAGATCCGCTGATGGTCGCCGCGCAAAGATAACAGCGCGCAAGCCCTTGTCGAGCAGCCAGGCGAGGCCGAAGGCAAGCGGCACAGAAAGCGCAGAGCGCCAGCCAGCTGCAAGCCATGCCAGCCCTGCCCCGAACCCCATAGTCGCAATCACCATTGGCGGCTTGGCTGTATCGGTGAGC
>JBEQBX010000047.1:0-22327 GCA_041639595.1 Porphyrobacter sp. | reverse complement strand
CTGAACCGCCCCGGGATTGCCGGAGGCCCTAACTCCTGAGAGGAAGGGTCTACGATGAGCAAGACGACGAACAAGTTTTCCCCTGAGGTGCGTGAGCGGGCGGTCCGCCTGGTGCTGGACCAGGAGTGCGAACATCCCTCCCGGTGGGCAGCGATCACATCCATAGCGGCCATGATTGGCTGCTCGGGTCACACGCTGCTGGAGTGGGTGAAGAAGGCCGAGGTGAACAGCGGCAAGCGCGGCGGCGTTCCGGCCGAGGTGGCTGACCGGCTCAAGGCACTGGAGCGCGAGAATCGGGAGCTGCGGCAGGCCAACGAGATCCTACGCAAGGCTTCTGCATATTTTGCCCAGGCGGAGCTCGACCGCCCGTTCAAGCGATGACCAGCTTCATTGATGATCATCGTGGTGAGTATGGGGTCGAGCCGATCTGCCGGGTTCTGCCGATCGCCCCATCCACCTACCATGAGCGTGTGGCACAGCGCCGCGATCCGTCGCGTCTGTCGGCCCGTGCCCAGCGCGACGAGGCGATGAAGGCGGAAGTGCGCCGCGTGTTCGATGCCAACTTCAAGGTCTACGGCGTGCGGAAAGTGTGGCGGCAGATGCAGCGCGAGGGCTTCGACATTGCCCGTTGCACGGTCGAACGGCTGATGCGTGACCTCGGCCTGCAGGGTGTAATCCGGGGCAAGCCGGTGAAGACGACGGTCAGCGACAAGGCCGCGCCGTGCCCGCTCGATCAGGTCAACCGTCAGTTCCATGCACCGGCGCCGAACATGCTGTGGGTCTCGGATTTTACCTACGTCGCGACGTGGGCCGGGTTCGTCTATGTCGCCTTTGTGATCGACGTCTACGCCCGCTATATCGTTGGTTGGCGGGTGAGCAGGACGGCACATGCCGGCTTTGTGCTCGATGCCCTGGAACAGGCGATCCACGATCGGCGTCCTGTCCATCGTGGCGGCCTGATCCACCACAGCGACCGCGGCAGCCAATACGTCTCGATCAAGTATACCGAGCGCCTTGCCGAGGCCGGGATCGAGCCTTCGGTCGGCAGTGTTGGCGACAGCTATGACAACGCCTTGGCCGAAACGATCAACGGTCTTTACAAGGCCGAGGTCATCCATCGGCGGGGACCGTGGCGATCATTTGAAGCCGTGGAATACGCCACGCTCGAATGGGTGGACTGGTTCAACAACCGGCGGTTGCTCGAGCCTATCGGCAATATCCCGCCTGCCGAAGCCGAAGAGCGATACTACGCCATGCTGGACGACACGCCCATGGCAGCATAATTTAAGCCGAATGGCCTCCGGCAATCCCGGGGCGGTTCAACCTGTGATATCGATCTCGTAGATGATCGATGTCTGAGTGGTGTTGGGATTACTCGCATTGTGGTTTGTATCGGCAGCCTGCACCGTGCTGCGGAAGGTGATTAAGCCTGCGTCTCGGTCATCGTTGAAGAAAACCGCCGGATCGGCGAATGCTGGCGATGTTGCAAGAACAGCACAAGCAGCAATGATTGAGCAACCGTTTTTCAAATAAGCGAGGCGCACTGATAATTCCTTCAGATGTATATTTAGACCGCCTGTCTAGAAAATGTGATTCACGCAATAAGGAATAATGCTAATTTTTATATGCATATGTTTGCAGATGAATTGCCGTGAAATTCAGAAGGGCATGGAGATTTAAGTAATACTACTTATTTAGCTTGGCCATTACGAGCGGCCTTTATGGAAGGAATTAGAAAGGCTTCAATATGTTCTTGCTCCCTTGGGATCATTCTTTTGGCTGCTGATCTCGTTCGGTCTCCTTTCTGGAGACAGGAGGCAAACATGAATGGCGTGAGAGCTTTAACAGGACCTCAGAGATCGGCTTGTCGCTGCGATTCATGGCGGCTTGGGTGCGGAGCGGCAGCAGCCCATGTGGGGTTAGCACGTCGAGCGCGATCCATTGGCGGCGCGCGGCACTTCAGCATGGTAAGGCGTTTGCCAAGCCTCACGGTCGCGACCATCACTCCAGCAGGATCGAAGTGCACAGCGCCTTCATCAAGGACCCGCTCGCCGAACAGAGCGATATCACTCTGGTCGAGACCCAGGCGTAGTTGACCGCGCGCGGCGCTCTGGTCGGCATCGGGGCCGTGCATCGCTTCTGCCGTCGGCCTAGGATCACGCTTGAAAAAAGACCGGGCACCCGACCGAGCAGAGCCGCTCCGACGTCCTGAGCCAGCTGCAACACCGGTCCGGAGGTCAGCTCGATCTTAATCCAGAGCACCTCGCGTTTACCGACGACACTTGGACCGCCACCAACATGGTTCGCAGCCATGGTCGCTGCCCGAAGGAGGAGCGGCTGCGGATGGGCTTCCCCCATGGCCACCGTAAAACCACCACGCTGGTGGCTGGCCTGCGGATGTCCGGCATGGCCGCTCCGATGGTGCTGGACAGACCAACCAATGCCGACTGGTTCGAGGACTATGTCACGCAGGTACTGGTGCCTGAGCTGTTCCCCGGTGACATCGTCATCTTGGACAACCTATCGAGCCACAAGCGGGCCGCCGTGAAGGAACGGATCGAAGCGGCCGGGGCGACCCTGCGCTTCCTCCCGCCCCTATGCATGGACGAAGCGTGGGTCCCATCTGACAGATATGGGAGGTGCCCCCGGGGTAGGGGTGCTGCTGTTCAGAATTGCGATGAGGGGTGGTGTGCTTATTGAAAAAGAGGCAGGCACCGTGCACTCGAACTGCTGGTCAGGCAGCCGGGTTTCCAGCCGTTACCATGACAGTGAAACCTCTGTGAAACCTATTAGCTAGAGCGCTTCTTGATTTTAGCCGAAAATGAACTGTAACTCATTGATAAAAATGGTGAGCCCGACAGGATTCGAACCTGTGACCCGCTGATTAAAAGTCAGCTGCTCTACCTACTGAGCTACGGGCCCACACATGCCATGCCGCAACGCGGCGAGCGCGCTCACCTAGGCAGGGGGCGCGGGCGGGTCAAGCGGGCTTGAGCTTGAATGATCGTCAAACCGCTTGCCGGATCGCGCCAGAAGGGGGCTATGGCGCGGGCCGGGTCCAGCACGAAGCGGCGCCTGGCAAAGGCCGGATGGGGGATGGCAAGCCCGGCACTGCGCCATGCCCCGCCGCTCCACAGCACGATGTCGAGATCGATCACCCGGTCCCCCCACCGCTGCCCGCGCCGCCGGCCGTATTCGCGCTCGGTGTGCTTGAGCGCCGCCAGCAGCGCGGGCGGGGCCAGTTCGCTTTCCAGCACCAGCGCGGCATTGGCGAATCGGCGGCGGGCAGCGCCCATCGGCGCGGTCGAGATGATCGGCGAACGGGCGGTAACCGTGCCAAGACTGGCGCATTCTTCCATCGCGGCAAGCACGACGCCTTCGGGCCGGCCATAAAGATGGTGCCGCCGATTGCTGCCGGCCGCGATCAGATAGGTGCTGCTCAACCTTTGTTCTCTGGCGGTCAGATGTCTTGCGCGATGCGGCCGTAAAGCTGCGGGCGGCGATCACGGAAGAAACCCATGCCGGCGCGGTGCTTGGCTGCCTGTGCGAGATCGAGCCGCGCCGCCAGCACACCGGTTTCGGTCGCGCCGAACAGGGCAAGATCGTCGCCCCACTCGTCCGTGATGAAGGAGTGGCCGTAGAAGCTTTGCGCGCGGTCCTCGGGCCCTTCGTGGCCGATGCGGTTCGACGCCACCACCGGCATGCAGTTCGACACCGCATGGCCCAGCATCGCGCGCCGCCACATCCGGCTGGTGTCGAGATCCGCGTCATAGGGTTCGGAGCCAATCGCGGTGGGATAGAGCAGCACCTCCGCCCCCATCAGCGCCATCACCCGCGCGCATTCGGGATACCACTGGTCCCAGCAGATGCCGACGCCGACCTTGACCAGCGCCCCGCCCTCACCCGGAACATCCCACACCTTGAAGCCATCATTGCCAGGGCGGAAATAATATTTTTCCTCGTAGCCCGGCCCGTCGGGGATGTGGCTCTTGCGGTAGGTGCCCATGATCTGTCCGTCGGGACCGATCATCGCGAGGGTGTTGTAATAGTGGTGCCCGTCGCGTTCGAAGAAGCTGGTCGGGATCGTCACCTTCAGCTTTGCGGCAAGCGCCTGCATGGCGATGACGCTGGGATGCTCGGCTGTCGGGCAGGCAGCCGCGAACAGCGCCTCGTCTTCCTCGCGGCAGAAATAGGGGCCGCTGAATAATTCCGGCGGAAGGATCAGCTGCGCGCCTTTGGCGGCGGCCTCTTCGACCAGCGCGGCAACGGCGGCGATATTCGCGGCTTCGTCATCGGAGCCGAGGGGAAGCTGAAGGGCGGCGACAGTGATTGCGGTCATGCCGCCGCCCTTAGATCATTATGCCGACTTCTTGAACAAGAGAGTCATGCGGTCGCTTTCGCCCAGACCCTTCAGTTCTTCACGCTTGGTGGCGAGCGTCGGGGGCATTTCCCACACGCCTTCGGGGTGGTTGGCGGTGTCCTTGGCATTGGCGTTCATCTCGCTCGCCGCGACCAGTTCAAAGCCGTGGAGGCGCATGAAGTCGATCACGTCCTGCTGCTTCAGGTAACCCTTGGTGCCATTGGCATAGGCCCACGGCGCATCCGCCTTGGCGCGGTGCTGCACGACGCCGATCAGCCCGTCATCCTTCAGCAATTCGCGCATCGCCCGGATTTCGGTATCGGCGATCCCGGCGCGGGTCGGGCCGTGCAGCGCGCGGATCACCAGAATGCGGTCAAACGTGCCCTTCTGCTCGGCCGCCTTGTCCAGCGTCATGCCGCTGAACTTGTCTGCCGGAAGGCCAGTGTAACCGGCGACTTCCGCGCCGAAGCCTGCGGCAGAATCCCGGATGCGCTGCTGGCGGGCGGGGTCTGCAGTGGCGGTCAGCGGGTTGGAATAGATGCCGACCAACTGCCCCTCGCCGCCCAGATAATGGCCGAGCAGGCGCGAATACCAGCCGCCGCCGGGCGAATATTCGCCAACCTTCATGTGCGGGCCGACATGGAAGAAGGCCAGCACTTCGGCCGGGTGGCGCTGCGCGTCGCGCGCCTTGTCTTCGGCACGGCTGGGGTGGTTGATCGCGCCCGACACCGCCTCGCCATGCATTTTATTGAAGGTGGCAGTGTCGAGGATGTGGGCGTCGCCCTTAGCAGCATGGGCCGCGTGGTCCATGTGCTGGTGCGCCATCACGGGCGCTGCCAGCGCAAACCCGCTCGCAGCGGCGGCAAGGATCAGTTTCTTCATGGGGTCTCTCTCCGAATTGGAAATTTTGCTGGCCAGCACATGGCAATTGCAGCGTGCTAGCCTATCTTGGCACAATACCAACGGAGATTTCGATGAGCAACTTGGACACGGCGATCATTGCAGGCGGGTGCTTCTGGTGCACCGAAGCGGTGTTCCGTGATGTGATCGGCGTGAGCGAGGTCGAAAGCGGCTATATCGGCGGCACCAAGCCCAGCCCGACCTACAAGGAAGTGTGCACCGGCACGACCGGCCACGCCGAAGCGATCCGCGTGACCTTCGATCCCCACGCGATCAGCCTTGCCGAAATTTATGACGTGTTCCTGGGCACGCATGATCCGACGCAGCTGAACCGGCAGGGCGGCGATGTAGGCACGCAGTACCGTTCCGCGATCTTCCCGCTGTCCGACGAGCAGGGCTCCGCAGCCGAAGCCGCGATTGCGCGCTGGAATACCGATAATGGCAAGGTGGCGGTGACGACTATCGAAGGCCTGTCCGGCGGCGCGCAGACGGCAGAATGGTATCCGGCCGAGGATTACCATCAGGAATACTGGGACAGTCAGGGCCAGAGCAATCCCTATTGCCTCGCGGTGATCCCGCCCAAGCTGATGAAGCTGCGCAAGAGTTTTCAGAAATACGTGAAGGATTGACTTAGAACCGACCTCGTTGGCCCGGGCTTGACAGGGGGAATGTCGCCCCAGTTGGCGCGGGAGGGGTCATGGCTGCTTTCGTGGTCATTCGGAAAAAAGCTGCCGTTCGGGAATCGACCCCAAAGTGGTCAATGCGGATGATGCAGCAAGAATTGAGTTCTGATCCATGCGGTTTATGCTGTCTGCCATGCGGCACGTAACCGGCTCACTCTTCGTCGTTTTGTCATCACTCGCACTTCGAGGCTGTGGCGAAGATCAAGCATCTATGGTCGAGATGACATTCGGAACGACCGAGTGGGCTTTGCCCACTGAAGAGCGTGCGACGGACTACATCCCAGACTATGAAGTTCGCGTTCCGCGCGCTGCGGTTGACTGCAAGGTCAAACTGTTTGGCTTCAGTGGCCAAATCAATGATGGCGGCGAGGCTGCTTATTTCGAGGTCACTGATGACGTCCAATCCAAACTCGCTTGTTTAAAGCGAAGATTGCCAGAAGGAACATTCGCGAAGCTCGAGAATGCCGAATGGGAGCAGATCCTCAAGAACCGTCGAGAGTATCCCCATTTTTGACGCCACCAAGGAGTACAGTCGAACGCCGCAAATCCTGAAAGCGGCCAGTTTGACCATCGGGTAAGGCAAAGGGTTTGAAGCACCCGCGCTACACGGTGCGCGTCAATCCACCGCCTCGCGCACCTGTCGCCTGAGCCCCCGTGCCTGACACGGGGCGACAGATCACTTACGGCTTCACCCAGCGGCCCACGAAAAACCCGTCCAGTCCGCCCTGATCAGTCAGCATCCCGGGATGGGTGCGCAGCCAGCCCTCAGGCGTCGGCATCAGGCCCGCGGGCAGCTCCTCAGCCGTGATCGGCATTGACGAAAGCCCGCAATTGGCGTCGATCCACGCCGCCTGTTCCTCGCCCTCCTCCGCCTCCAGCGAGCATACCGCGTAAACCAGCACTCCGCCGGGGTTCAGCCATTCGGCAGCCTTCGCAGCAAGCTTGCGTTGCAGTTCGACCATATCGGCGATGTGCCCCTTGCCGATGCGGTGCAGCACATCGGGGTGGCGGCGGCAGGTGCCCGTCGCGGTGCAGGGCGCGTCGATCAGGATCGCGTCGAAGCGGTGTTTCGGCTCCCACGTCAGCGCATCGGCGCGCACGGGCGAGGCCTTGACGCCGGTGCGCTTCAGGTTGTCCTTGAGCAGTTCGAGCCGCCGCTTGGAGCTGTCGAGCGCGGTGACCTTCCAATCGGCGGCGGCGAGCTGCATGGTCTTGCCACCCGGCGCGGCGCACAGGTCGAGCGCGTGTCGGCCTTCCCCTGCCCCCAGCAGCCGCGCCGGGATCGAAGCGGCCAGATCCTGCACCCACCAGTCGCCCGCCTTGTAATCGGCAAGGCTCTCCACCGCCGCGCCGCGCGGCAGGCGGACATGGCCGGGCGCGAAGGTCACGCCGCCCATCGCGACGGCGCGGGTCTCGGTCTCGGCAGCGTCTTTCAGGGCGAGATCAAGTTCGGGCGGGAAGGCGAGGCCGGGCGCGATGGCGGCGGCTTTCTCCGCGCCCCAGCGTTCGGCCACGCGTTCGGGCAGGGTCGGCGCTTCGGGCAACACGCTGCGCCCAGGCTTCACCAGCGCGGAGAATACGCCATGCGCCAGCCTTCGCGGGCCGCCCGCCAGCAGCGGCAGGCCTGTGGCGATCACGGCGTGGGCCGGGGTATCGAGCCGGAGCGCCTGCGCCAGCATGACCCGCAGCACCATGCGCACCTTGGCGTCATCGGGCAGGTTCTGCTTGGTCGCGCTGTCGATCAGCGCGTCAAGATCGGTGAGCCAGCGCAGGCTCTCCCCCGCAATCGCCTTGGCCAGCGCGCGATCCGGCGCCTTGCGGATATCGCCGAGCGCAGCCGTTTCCGCCTGTTCAAGCGTCTCGCCCCGCCGGAACACGGCATCAAGCAGGCGAAGCGCAGCGCGGCGCACGGGAAGTCCGGGGGTCTGTGGCATCCGCTGCCCCTATCGCTTCTTGAAACCAAGTGCCAGCGCGCGCATTTGCAAAACCATGACCAAGGAAAAATCCGAAGCCGCGAAGGCCTTCAAGAAGCCCGCCCACTGGAGCAATGATCCGGTGCCCGCGCCCAAGGCGGTCGAGAACGACGAAAAGCTCTCCCCCACCCGTTACGGCGATTGGGAGCGAGGTGACGGGATCGCGGTCGATTTCTGAGATTCTTTGTTTTCGCTCTCATACGCCGGGCGCGGGCAATCCGGCCCGCTTGGCTCCGCCGCATTAGCGGCGGCGCGCGGTCGCGCTTGCTGGCGTCGATGCAGTTTAGCCCCCGCCAGCCCCGCGTCCAGATCCCGGCTAACCTAGCCTAGACCCCACCTAGACCCCTTCCAGACCCCCGCCAAAACGTGTTTCACGTGAAACAGTTACAGCGGCGTGAAGGTCACCTTCAGCCCGTCCTTGGGCTGCGGGATCGGCCAGTCCTGCCATTCGGGGTTGTAACCCGCCGCAGCCTCGATCCGGTAACGCTGGAGCAATTGAGCCAGCAGGATCTTTACCTGCATATAGGCAAAGTGCAGACCCAGGCACATATGCGCGCCGCCGCCGAACGGCACCCAGGCAAATTTGTGGCGGGCCTTCACCTGTTCCGGCGTGAAGCGGGTGGGATCGAAAGTGAAGGGGTTCTCCCAATATTCTTCCGAATGGTGGGTCCAGTAGATGTTGATCCCGACCATCGCGCCAGCAGGGATGCGATACCCGCCATACTCGAATTCGCGCAGCGCGCGGCGCGGCATGGAAGGCACCGGCGGAATCATCCGCAGCGATTCCTTGAACGCCATTTCCGTCAGATCCAGCTTGCCCAGATCATCGTAATCAAGGGGGCGCGGGTTACCGTCGCCGTCCGGACCGCCGGTGACCGCGATGATCTCCTCGCGCAGCTTCTCCTGCCATTCGGGGTTAGTGGCGAGGTGATAAATCAGCGATGTGGCGGACGAGGTGATCGTGTCATGCGCCGCCATCATCAGGAAGTTCATGTGATCGACAACCTCGTCGACCGGCAGCAGGCTGCCATCTTCGCGGGTGGCGGTAGCGAACTGGCTGAACATGTCCTGCCCCCCGCCTTCTTCGCGGCGACGCAGGGTTTCCTTGGTGAAATACTCGACCAGGAACGCGCGCCCATCAACGCCCTTCTTCATCTTGGTAAAGGGCAGCGGCTTGCGGATCGGCGCGACCGAGGCTTGCACCATGTCGACAAAGGCTTCGTTGATCTTGTCGGCTTCCGGCCCCCACGGCAGGCCGATGAAGCTGTCAGCGGCCAGATCGAGCGTGAGCTTCTTGATCGCGGGATAAAACTCCTGCGGCCCGGCCCAGCCTGCCACTTCGCGCGCGATCCCGCGGTTCAGCGCGCCGGAATAATGGCGCATCGGATCCGGCTTGAACGCGATCGAAAGGGCGCGGCGATCAATCCGGTGATGGTCAAAATCCATCAGCATCAGCCCGCGCGGGAACAGCTGGTCGAGCACCGGGCCCCAGCCTTGCTCGCTGGAGAAGATCTTGTCCTTGTTGAACAACAGCAGTTCGTTCGCTTCCGCGCCGATCAGCGCGATCTGCCAGCCGCCGAACGCACGGTTCCTGTAAACCTTCCCGTGAGTCTTGATCATGCGGTCCGCAAAGGCATGCGGATTAGCGAGCATGGTGAAGGTGTTGCCGACCACCGGCCAGCCAGCATCGCCCGGAATGTGGGCCAGATCGGCTTCAGTGAGGCGGCCCTCACCCCAGTGACGCGGGGCTTCGGCAGCGGCAGTGTCAGCAGAACGCGGGGCTTCGGCAAGAGTGGCCATGATCGTCTCGATGCTCCGGTGAAGGTTCGGATTCGCAACTGACTCTGGTGTAAATACTCGCGCCGGTCAATCATGCGGGAATGTCAAATCCAGCCGGAAAGCTCGCGGCGCAGCATCGCATCGATCATCGCGAGCCCGTGATCGGAGGTGTTGAGGCAATCGAGCACGGCGTAATCCTCGCCCCCATGCTCGGTGAATTCGTCGCGCCCCTCCAGCGCCAGTTCCTCGAGCGTCTCGACACAATCTGCCGAAAAGCCGGGGGCCGCGACGACCAGTCGCTTGGTGCCCTTGTCGCCTTCTGCCATCAGGGTCGCATCGGTGGAAGGTTCCAGCCACGCCGCCGGGCCGAAGCGCGACTGGAAGGTGGTTTCAAACCGGACGCCTGCAAATTCAGGCCGAGTCACCAGCTCCTCGCGCAGCAAGCGCGCGGTCTTGGAGCAATGGCAGTAATAGGGATCGCCCTTTTCCAGCGTTTGCTGCGGCATCCCGTGGAAACTGAGCAACATCACCTCGGGCTTGAACGTCAACGCCTTCACCTGCCGCGTCAGATCATCGGCCAGTGCGGCGATGTAACCCGGTTCATCGTGATAGGGCGGCACAAACCGCAAGGCCGGCTGCCAGCGCATTTTCTTCAGCACGCGGGCGACTTCGTCGAACACAGTTGCCGTCGTCGCGGCGCAGTATTGCGGGTACATCGGCGCGATCAGGATGCGGTCACAACCGTCGGCCATCATCGCGGTCAGGCGGCTTTCGATCGACGGGTTGCCGTAACGCATCGCGTAATCGACCTGCACCTTTTCACCGAACCGGGCAACGAAGGTCTTGGCCATCGCCTCGGCCTGCCGCGAGGTGATGTCCGCCAGCGGCGATCCGCGATCCGTCCAGATCTTGGCATAGGCCTTGGCGCTTTTCTGCGGCCGGGTGTTCAGGATGATCCCGCGCAGGATCAGCTGCCACGCAATAGGCGGGATCTCCACCACCCGCGTGTCGGACAGGAACTGCCTGAGGTAACGCTTCACTGAATCCGGGTCAGGCCCGTCGGGCGTGCCAAGATTGATCAGCAGCACGCCAATACGGCCGCTGCGTGCAGAAGGGTGATCGCCCGGAAGGCGCTGGGTCTGCCAGGTCATAGCCCGCCTAACGGTCGGCAGGCGTTTCGTATCCGGGCAAAGCCGCTTGCCCGGGCTGAAAGTGGCGAAATCATCGGGGTCATATGCCGTCCGAAAGTAGGGGCAGGCGTCGCAACCGCAACCCCGTAGCCGAAAACAGTGCATTGGCAATCGCGGGCGGAGCAACCACCGCGCCCAGTTCTCCGGGATCGGCAGGCGGTGCCTCGCTGGCGAGGAATTCGATCCGCATCTCGGGGCAATCGGCGAGAGTGGGCAGGCCCAGCGCGGCATCGCTGGACGCTTCGGGAACCCCGCCTCGCAGGCTCAACGGATTGCCGAGCGCGATACCGATGCCGAATACCAGACCGCCTTCAATCTGCTGCTTGGCGATATCGTGATTCACGATCCGGCCGATATCGACCGCCGCCGATAGCCGGATTACCCGCACCCCGCCTTCACCTTGCCGCGCCGTGGCAACACAGGCGATGCGCGCCGCTTCCGGCCCTTCGCCGATCCGCGCGCAGGCGATGCCCTGCCCGCTCTGGTCAGCGCCGCCATCCCATCCGGCAAGCTGCGCGGCGCTTTGCAGACAGGCGGCCAGCCGCACATCCCCGCCCAGCATCGACATACGGTACGACAGCGGCTCACGCTTATGCTTGGCGGCGATCTCGTCGATGAAGCTTTCGATTGCGAAGATCGTCGGGCCATAGGAATTGCCCCGCACGCGGCCCACCGGCAGACCGATGTCGGCAGGAATATGCTCCACCAGCACGGCCGGCAGTTGATACGGCGGCACCGCCCCTTCGCAGGCGAGCGGATCAGGCTGGCCCGCCGTTTCACGGATGGCTGCGGCGGGGGTGAGATTGCTGAACAACCGCTTGCCGAATTCCAGCGCGGAAGGCGGCGTGGCGATGCGGATGCGCATGGCGTCAATCGCGCCGTCCCCGTTCTTGGCAAGCTGCGCGCCAAGCAGCAACCACGCCGGCGCGCGCGGACGGGCGCGGATCAGTTCGTCCCGGCGCGGCCAGGTAAGCTGCACAGGGCGGCCGAGTTCGCGCGCAATCAGCGCGATCTCGATGGCGTGGTCATGCTCCAGCCGCGCATCGAAGCTGCCGCCTGCGGGCATCGGGTATAGCGCCACGTCCTCGGCGGAAATGCCGATGGCGCGGGCGGCGGCAACGCGGGCTTGCTCTGGCGCCTGCGTGGCGATCCACAGGTCTAGCCTGCCATTTTCATAGCGCGCCGTCGCCGTCGCGGTCTCCACCGGCGCGGCATAGGCAGGCTCCACCTCGTAACGGCGCCCGATATCGACCCGCTGCAATGCCTCGCCGCCAAAACCGGTTTCGGCGATCACATGGGCCTCGCCCGCTGTGAGCAAAGTGTCGAGCCGCGCCGCAATGTCTGCGCTGCTGACGGGCTTTGCGGTCTTGAAACGCGGCTTCATCGCAGCAAGCGCCGTCTCCGCGCTCCACCACGTATCGGCCGCGACCGCGAGCCAACGCTTGCTTTCAATGACCCCCGCAAGACCTTTGATGCCGGCTGCTCCCTTGGGATCGAAACCGGCCAGTTCCGATTCCCCCACCGGCCCGTGGCGGATCGAGGCAAAGACCATTGCCGGAAGGCGCACGTCGCCTGCAAAGCGGTAGGAACCATCCACCTTGGACGGCAGATCGATGCGCGGAAAGGCGGGTGCGCCGTCCACATCGGCGGGTAGCGGTTTTTCGCGCGGGGGCTCCGGGCGCAGGGGCGGGGGATCGGGCGGGGTGTATTCCGCCGCAGCCTCGGCCAGTTCGCCGAAACTGGCGCGTTTCTCGCCATGCTTGACGAAACCGCCGTCGACCTCGCATTCCTCCCAGCCCACGCCCCAGCGCGAAGCAGCTTCCTGCGCCAGCATCGCGCGCGCGGCGGCGGCGGCTTCACGGCAGGGCCGTTCATAGGCTTCAAGCGAGGTGCCGGCCGCCGTCGCGTTGAAACGGCGCGATTGGGCAAACCGCGTGGCGATCAGGTCATCGCTGGCAGCGGCCAGGCCGGCGAAGCTCGAATCCCACAGCGCCATCCACTTCTTCGCCAGCGGGATATTGGCATAGGCGCCCGATACCGGCGCTGCTTCAACCGCAACCTGCCGCCAGTCTGCACCCAATTCGTAGGCAACGATCTGCGGCAGCAGCGTGGTGATTCCCTGCCCCATTTCCAACTGCGGGACGGCCACAGTTACCACACCGTCGCTAGCGATTTTCAGCCAGGCGCCGAAGACATGCTCGCCGCTCGCGCCGACCAGCGGCGTGCGATAGCTGCGCGGCATCAGCCACCAGGCGACCACCAGCCCCCCGCCAGCCGCCGCGCCCGCCAGCAATCCGCGCCGCGTGACCTGCATCGCCTAGATCGTCCCGGTATCGAGCCAGCGCGCCAGCTTTTCGGCGATCGCGCGGAAAGGTGCGGCTTCCTCGCCCTCGCCAGCGGCAGGCGGCTCGCCCCTGTCGCCCGCGATACGGGTCGCCAGCGTCAGCGGAATGCGGCCCAGGAACGGGATTTCCAACGCACCAGCGAATTTCTCCACCCCGCCCGAACCGAAGGGATCGCTGATATGGCCGCATTCGGGGCAGCAATAGCCGGCCATGTTTTCGACAAGGCCGATGATCGGCACATCGCCCTGTTCGAACAATTGCCCGGCGCGCGCGGCATCGATCAGCGCGAGATCCTGCGGGGTCGAGACCAACACCGCCCCGTCCGGTTTGTGTGCCGAAAGCATGGACAGCTGCACATCGCCCGTGCCCGGCGGCAGATCGACCAGCAGCAAATCGGTATCGCCCCAATCGGCATCGACCAACTGGGTCAACGCCTTGCCGGTCATCGGGCCACGCCACGCCAGCGCCTTTCCGGGGGCAACGATATGTCCGATCGAAAGCACCTTGACCCCGTAAGGGCTGTCGATCGCGACCAGCTGCGCGCCATCAGGCGTCGCAGCGGGCTTGATGCCTTCCGTCTTCAGCAGCTTGGGCTGCGACGGGCCATAGATATCGCCATCGATCACGCCGACGCGGCGGCCCATCTTGGCCAAGGCGACAGCAAGATTGGTGGTGAGCGTCGATTTGCCGACCCCGCCCTTACCCGATCCCACCGCAACAAGACGGCGGCGGCGGCGTTCACCGGTAAGGGCGATACGCACCTCGTCGATTTCGGCGAGCGGCAGGAGCGAAGCGGTGATCGCGGATTCAAGCTCGGCGCGGGCCGAATCCGGCAGATCACCCGCTTCCGCGACGATCACCGCGCGGCGCGAAACGATGCGGGCGGACCGCAAACGATGGTTGATTTCTGGCGACAGCGCCGCGCGGATCAGCGTCTCTTCGGCGCCTGGCTGGCGGGGTGGATCAGGCAGGTTGTTCATTTCGCCACGCGTCTAACACCAAATTCACGCAGCGAACCCCTGTTTTTCGCGCGAACCCATGCCTATAAACGCCTTATGCAGAGAATAGACGGCTGGAGAGAGCGTCTTGGCGCGGGCCTGAAAGGCCTTGCCATGGCTGGCAAGAACAACCCCTGGGGCGGCGGCGGCAGCAATGGCGGTGGCGATGAACCCGGCGACGGGAGCCCCGAAGGCGGCACCGGCAATGACGGAGGGCCGCGCAATCCGTGGCTTCCGGGCGGCGGCGAGCCGGGGAAGCGGCGCTCGGCCAGTATCGAAGACATCTTCAAGAGCCGCGGCCCCGAAGGCCCGCGCCGTGTCGGCGGTGGCCCGGGCGGTCCCGGTTTTCGCTTGCCCGAGCGGCCGGACGGCAAAAGCTGGCTGCCGGTGATCCTTGGCGGCGTGGCGCTGGTGTGGGTTGGGGTGACCAGCTTCCACTTCATCCAGCCCGGCGAACAGGCAGTAGTGACCTGGCTGGGCGGGAAATATTACGACACGCTCGATTCAGGGACCAACATTACCGCGCCTTGGCCGATCCACATGGTCGAGAAGGAAAACGTCACGCAGGTGCGCCTGGAAGAGGTGCCCGGCACCAAGACCGAAAAGCTGATCCTGACCAGCGACCAGAACCTCGTCGATCTCAGCTACCTGATCCGCTGGAATATCTCCGATCTGACGCTTTACAAATATCAGCTCAATGACCCGAGCAATGCGCTGCTTGAAATCGGCGAATCTGCCATGCGCGCTGCGGTGGCCCGCCAAAAGCTGGACAGCGTGCTGACCGGCGCCGGCCGCGCCGAGATCGAGCAGGACGTACGCGAAGCGATGCAGGCGCGGCTTGATGCCTATCGCTCAGGGATCATGGTGCAAGGGATCGAAATCAACAAGGTCGATCCGCCCAGCCGGGTTGAGGAAGCCTTCAAGGACGTGTCCTCCGCGCAGCAGGATGCCGATGCTGCCATCAACCGTTCGCGCGCCGTGGCCCAGCAGGTGCTCGCCCGGGCGCAGGGTGACGCGAGCGAATTCAACGACATCTACGAGGAATACAAGATGGCGCCCGAAGTGACGCGGCGCCGGCTGTATTACGAGACCATGGAGCAGATCCTGTCCAAGACCGACAAGACCATCGTCGAATCCGGCAATGTCACACCCTATCTGCCGCTGCCCGAATTGAAACGGCGCGCGCAGCAGCCGCAACCGCCGCAGGGGGAGTAAGGTCATGAACAGCATACTCCAGAACAGCAGAAACCTTGCCATCGCCGCGGTCGTGATCCTTGTGGCGCTGATTTCCAGCCTGGTGATCGTCCCTGAAACCCATCAGGGCGTGGTGGTGCAGGCCGGTAAGCCGGTGCGGGTGTTCAACCTGTTCCGTCCTGATGTGCCATATGGCCAGACCGGTGCCGGGTTGCAGATGCGCATCCCGTTCCTTGAACAGGTCCAGATGGTGGACCGCCGGGTGCTCGATCTCGACATGGAGCGCACGCAGGTGCTTTCCAACGATCAGCAGCGCCTGCAGGTCGATGCCTATGCGCGTTATCGCATCATCGATCCGGTCAAGCTGGTCGAAAAGGCCGGAACAGAACGTCAGCTTGAGGCGCAGTTGCTGCCGATCCTGACATCGGTTCTGCGTCAAGAACTGGGCCGCCGGCCGTTCTCCGCCCTGATCAATGCGGAACGCGGAACAGCGATGGCGAATATCACGGCAACGCTCGATAAGCAGGCGCGGATCTACGGTGCACAGGTGCTTGATGTGCGGATCAAGGCGGCTGACCTTCCCGAAGGCCGCCCGCTGGACGCCGCCTTCACCCGGATGGAAACCGACCGTCAGGAAGAGGCTGCAACGATCCGGGCCGCAGGCCAACGCGATGCGCAGATCATCCAGGCCGAAGCTTCCGCCGAAGCCGCGCGCATCTATGCTGATGCCTATGGCAAAGACCCGAAGTTCTACGATTTCTACCGCGCCATGCAGAGCTACCGGCAGACGTTCCTTACGGGCGAAGGCCAGAGCACGATGGTCTTGTCGGAAGACAGCGAATATTTCCGCCAGTTCAAAGGCGAACGCTGAGCTATCGACAAATGGCTGATATGCGGCGCTGAACGCCACAGGTGTTCAATCCGCGTTCAGCCGGTGGAAGGGCATTTGGGAGACGCAACCGGCCCTATCTGGCCGGTCCCGTCAACGGTTTGAGGAACGCGGCAGGGCCCCTGCGCATTCCGTAAGCAGGATAAGGACCAAAAGGACGTGAACAACGTGCGCTACGTTTATGGACTGTCGAGCGCGCTGCTGGTCGGCGGCGCTGCCATTTCGCTGATCAGTGGCTCTCCGCTGGGTGCGCAGGTCGCGCAGAATGATGGTGCGGTGATGGACCGCGTGGTGCCTGTTGCAGGCGCTCCGGCGAGCTTTGCCGATCTGACTGCGCAATTGCAGCCGGCGGTGGTCAACATCGCCACCCGCCAGCGGGTCGAGGTTGCAAACAACCCCTTCGCGGGGACACCCTTTGCCGAGTTGTTCAACCGCCGCGGCGGTGAAGGCGGGGGCGCGCAGCCGCAAACGCGTGAGGCGCAGTCGCTGGGCTCGGGCTTCATCATTTCGGCCGATGGCATCGTGGTCACCAATAACCACGTCATCTCGCCGCCTGATACCCGCGCCAAGCTGGAATCGATCACCATCACACTGTCTGATGGCACGGAATATGAAGCCGATGTCATCGGCTCGGATGCGGCGTCGGACCTTGCGGTGCTCAAGATCCGCGCCAACCGCACCTTCCCGTTCGTCCGGTTCGGGGACTCAAGCTCGGCACGCGTCGGCGAATGGGTGGTCGCAATCGGCAACCCCTTCGGCCTTGGCGGGACGGTGACCAGCGGGATCATCTCCGCGGTGTACCGCAACACCGGTCAGGGCGGTGCCTATGACCGCTACATCCAGACCGACGCCAGCATCAACCGCGGCAATTCGGGCGGACCGCTGTTCGACATGCGCGGCAACGTGATCGGCATCAACAATGCGATCTTTTCGCCTTCGGGCGGAAGTGTGGGGATCGGCTTTGCCATCCCGGCTGAAATCGCCGCGCCGATTGTCGAGCAGTTGCGCGACGGACGCGAAATCCAGCGCGGTTACCTGGGCGTTCGCCTGCAGCCGATTGACGAAGATCTTGCCGCATCGCTCGGCCTGCCCAAGCGCCGCGGCGAATTGGTGCAGACGGTCGAAGACACTAGCCCTGCTGGCCGCGCCGGCCTGAAATCGGGCGATATCCTGACCAGGGTCAACGGCAAGGACGTCACGTCAGAACAGACGGTTTCCTTCCTCGTTGCCAATCTTCAGCCGGGCTCTGTTGTGCCGGTCGAAGTGCTGCGCGATGGCAAGCGGGTGGCGATCAACGTCACACTGGGCAAACGCCCCACCGAGGCTGAACTGCAGAGCCAGGCACAAACCTTCGATCCCGAAGCCGAAGAACCGATGGCGCCGGGCACTTCCGACCAGACCATCGAGCAGTCGCTCGGAATGCAGGTCATGGCGATTACCCCCGCGATCGCCCGATCGCTGGGTGTGCCCGCCGATACCAAGGGTGTGGTGGTCGCCGCTGTCGATCCCAACGCCGATGCCGCGCGCAAGGGCCTGCGCCGGGGCGATGTAATTCTGTCTGCAAACTACCAGGCAGTCACCTCGGTCGAGGCTCTGGTGGCGCAGATCAATGCCGCCAAAACTGAAAACCGTGAGGCGATCCTGCTGCGCGTCCAGCGCCGGACCCAGCCGCCAGCGTTTGTGGCTGTGCGCCTGCGCTGATCACAGGCTACGCTGATACGAAAGGGGCGCCGGGAGTATGTTCCGGCGCCCCTTTTGTTTGCCTATTGTTCGGGCGGCCTCAATCCCACCGACGGCGGGCGGCGCTGCTCGCGAGGCGGCGGGCGCTCGTTTTGCGGCAGCGTGCCGCCGGTTGCTTCCTCAAGGAAATCCTGACTGGCCGCAGGGGGCGCATTCGGTCCGCCCTCTCCCTCCAGACCGAAAGGCGAACCTTCGGAATCGCGGCGCCCCGGTTCAACCATGTTGCCCTGCTCGTCGATGTAATAATAATCCTCCGGCTCGCCGAACAGCGCCTCCTCGTCAGGCTCAAGCTGCCATTCGGGCAGTTCCAGCGTGACGTCGAATTGTTCGACCGGTCGGTTCTTGACGGCAAACCGCATATAGGCGGCAAAGGCCTGCGCTGGTGCGCGCCCGCCCTGAAGACCCGCCACAGCCTTGGCATCATCGCGCCCCATCCACACACCGGTGGTGATCCCGCTGGAGAAACCGATGAACCAGCCGTCCTTGTTCGAACTGGTGGTCCCCGTCTTGCCCGCGACAGGCCTGCCGATGTCCGCAGCGCGGCCCGTGCCCGTCTGCACCGCAGCCTGCAACAGATCGGTCATCCCGGCGACGACATAATCTGGCAGGGCAGCCGGCTGGCTCCGCGCTTCGCGGCGATACAGCACCTCTCCGCTGGCGCCCGTCACCTTGGTGATGCCGTAGGGTTCCACAGGTACGCCCTTGGCCGCGACACCGGCAAAGGCGCGGGTCATCTCGATCACCCGCACTTCGGAGGAGCCGAGCACCATCGAGGGGTAGGTATCGACCTTAGAATCCACCCCGAACCGCCGCGCCATCGATGCGACCGTGCCGAACCCCACTTCGTTACCAAGCTGCGCCGCGACGGTGTTGATCGAGAACGCAAAGGACGTGCGCAGGTCGGTTTCCCCAACGTTGCGACCATTGGAATTGCGCGGGCTCCACCCGTCGATCGTCACCGGTGTGTCGACCACCTTGTCTTCAGGGGTATAGCCGGCTTCCAGTGCGGCGAGATAGACAAACAGCTTCCACGCCGATCCCGGCTGACGCAGGGCAGCGGTGGCGCGGTTGTAATTGCTTGCCACATAATCTGTGCCGCCGACCATCGCGAGGATCGCCCCGTCCCGGTCAAGACTGACCAGCGCGCCCTGCGCACCCTTCGGTGTGTTCGCTTCAATCGAGGCAGTTGCCGCGCGCTGCATCCCGACATCAAGGGTGGTCCACACTTCGATCGGCTCGTAGGTTTCGGGCAGGATGATATCGAGCTGCGGCAGCACCCAATCGGTGAAATACCGCACCGAGTTCTGCCCGGCCTGCTCCTTCAGCTGGACCGCGCTGACATCGACCTGCGCCTGATCGGCAGTGATGTAGCCCTGTTCGTTCATCAGCTTGAGCACAACCTTGGCGCGGTCGACCGCTGCCTGCACATCGGCTGTCGGCGAATATTGGCTGGGCGCCTTGACCAGACCGGCGATGATCGCCGCTTCACCCACGCTCAGTTCGTTGGCGGGGTGGCTGAAAAATTTACGGCTGGCGGAATCGATGCCGTAGGCGCCGCCGCCGAAATAGACCTTGTTGAGGTAAAGTTCGAGGATCTCCTCCTTCGAAAACTTCCATTCGAGCGCCAGCGCCAGCACCGCCTCGCGCGCCTTGCGATCGGGGGTACGATTGTTGTTGAGGAACAGGTTGCGCGCCAGCTGCTGGGTGATCGTCGATGTGCCGCCAATCCGCGCGCGCGAACCCGTAACCCATTCCGCCACCGCCCCGGTCAGGCGCACCGGATCAATGCCGATGTGGGAGCGGAACCGCTTATCCTCCACCGCGACCATGGCGTTGGTCATGGTGACGGGGATGTCTTCATATTCAAGCCAGTCCCCGAAGCTCGGCCCGATCTCCACCAGCTCGCGCCCGTCGCGTGCCCGCACAACAATGGTCTGGCCGGGCTGGGTCGCCTGAAGGGTCGCGTAACTCGGCAGGGTGGAGGCGGCAAAACCGACCGCAAAAGCAAGGAACACGATCCCCAGCAAGGCGAGCGCGCAGCCCCAGACGAACAGCCGCTTAAGCCACACGCGCCACCGCGAGGGCGGGACGCCCGGAGCGCCTGAACCGCCACCGTTCGGGCCGCGCGTGTCGGAACGCTCCGTTGCTGCACGGCGCGTCCCGCGTGCGCCTTTGTTCTGCAACTGCTCACCCCTTCTCGACATCACGATGTCCAATCGATGCCCGCCGGACCGGCGGCGGAACCTGCGCCCTGCATAGGCAAGTTGTAACCGCGGGTGAACCCGGGTTTATCTGCCTCTCCCCGGGCGGCGCGCGAAACGGCTCGGCGTCAAGCCGGGGTGAAGACCAGCGCGGCCGAATTGATGCAGTAACGCAAGCCGCCCTGTTCGGGCGGACCATCGGGAAAGACGTGGCCAAGATGTCCCCCGCACTTACCGCAGCGCACTTCGGTGCGGACCATGCCGTAGCTGCCGTCGCGGTGTTCCTCGATCACTTCGTTGTCCGCCGGCTTCGTGAAGGCAGGCCAGCCGCAGCCGGAATTGTACTTTGCGGTGGAATAGAACAGCTGCGTCCCGCACGCGGCGCAGTGGTATTCACCTTCGTCATAGAACTTGTCGTATTCGCCGGTAAAAGCACGTTCCGTCCCCGCTTCGCGCAGGATGTGGAACTGCATGGGGCTGAGCTTCTCGCGCCATTCTGCGTCGGTCAGGCTGCGGGGGTCTGGGTTATCCATGAAAAGTCCTCTCTAGGAGGCACTATATCGGTCCATCACAGATGAACCGCAAGCGCGACTGCGCGCCCACAGCGATGCGACCTTCAGGCCTCAATTAGCGAAGCGGTAGGCCAACAAAAACGCCGCGTGAGCGAGGATCCTTAGCTATCAAGAAGCGCATAATGCGCTGGCGGCTTGATCGTCTCCATCCGCTCCGTGAGAAGCGGGCGGAAGCTGGGGCGGCTCTTGAACACAGCATACCAGCCGCGCGATTGTTCATGCCCCGCCCAGTCGATCCCGCCGAGATAATCCGCGACCGAAATCTGCGCTGCCGCCGCCAGATCGGCAAGGCTCATCGTGGAACCAGCCACCCACGGCCGATTGTCGATCAGCCAGTCAAGATAGTCGAGATGGCCATGCGCCATCTTCATCGCGTTGCGCAGCGCGCCGCTGTCTGGCGGCTGGCGCAGGATACGTTTTTTCATGCGTTCGGACAGAAGCGGTGCCGTGACATCCGCGTAGAAGTTTTCATCGAACAGCGCGACCAATCGGCGGATTTCGGCGCGCTGCGTAGCGGTACCGTTGATCATCGGATTGCGGTCCACCGTCTCCTCAAAATATTCCGCGATCGCGCGGCTATCGGGGATGGTGATGTTCTTCTCGGCGTTGGACAGCACGGGCGTGCGTCCGGCAGGGTTGAGATTGAAGAACAGATCGGACGCGGACCAGGGGTCTTCGCGCGCCAGATCGAAGGGAATGTTCTTTTCGCTCATCAACAGCCGTATCTTACGGCTGAAGGGGCACAGGGGAAATTGATAAAGCAGCCACATGGTGCCGCTTCATTGCCTTACTTGACGCGGCGAATCCAGCGGACGGCGCAGGGCACGCGGGGATATGTAAGTAACCCTAAAGCCCAGCAGCAGATTTCATCAATTCACAGGCCGGCATCATCTGCGCAATCCGGGTCTTTCCTTCGGGATTGTCGTTATCCTCGACCCCGTGAATGGACAATTTCACGACATCATCACGCGTGAGGCCGGCTTCGTCCATCAGCTTGGCCATGACCTGCACGAAGAATTCGCGCCCACCGCCGCTTTCTGCATCGGGATAGGCCTGGCCGCGCGGATCGCCGGTTTTCTGCCAGCGGGTGACCGTGGCAAAAGCAATCGCACAGCGGGCCGCGGCCGCCTGTTCGATCGGCAGCGTGTCAATCGTGATGGCCGCTGGCGGCGCGTCCTGAGCGGGGGCGGCCTGGAGGGCGAGAGCGGCGGCTAGGATCGAGATGGGCATAGCCTGACCCTATGCCCTGCAACCTGAACGCGGCGCTACCGGAATCCGCGTTGCGGCGGCGCGAAATCCATCCTAATCCGCAACTGGTTTTACCAGAGGAGACGTAATTTCCATGTTCAGTCACATCATGATCGGAACGAGTGATTTCGATCGCGCCAAGGCGTTCTACGACAGCGTTCTCGCCACGCTGGGCGCCGGGCCGGGGATGATCAATGTCGCCGCCACCGGCCACAAGCGCGCCTTCTGGATGCACAATGGCGGGATGTTCTCGAT
>JBEQBX010000046.1:0-22363 GCA_041639595.1 Porphyrobacter sp. | reverse complement strand
TCTGCCTTCTCTGTATCTTCGATGAGTTCGTCAGCACCGCTGGTATCCAGCGGGCGGGTGGCGGCGATCAGCGCGTCGGTAAGGACGAGCTTCGCGGAGTGAATATCAGCGAGCGGCAAGCGCACATCGCCTGCCTTGACCTCGGCGACGAGGATCATACCATCCTCTAGCCCGCCAAGCACGCCCTTGTTGACGCGCTGCCCGTCATAGGCCTTGTCCATGACGATGCGGACTTCGTGACCTGCCCAGTTCGCATAATCCTTTTCGCGGGTCAGCGGACGGTCAATGCCAGGCGACGAGACTTCGAGGTGGTAGGCACCCTCGATCAGGACTTCGCCAACCTCTTCCGCCGCATCGATCACGTCGGAAACGCGGCGCGACAAGGCAGCGCACTGGTCGATCACCAGCTGACCGGTGGCCGGATCTTCGGCCATGATCTGCAGGGCCATGCCCCCGTCACCAGCTCCGGACGGCAGCATCGCCACACGCACGAGTTCGAAGCCGAGCGCAGTTGCCTCGGGTTCGATCAGCTGTGTCAGGCGCGCAATATCGGCCATGGGGTCTTTCGTTGCAGAAGGCATTGCACAAACATTGCACAAACGCGGTGTGGGGCCGGCCCCCGAAGGCGCCAGCATCCAAACCTTGTCGCGACAATGCCGGGATTGGCAGTGCACCTAGGCGCTTGATGACAATTTGGCAAGAGCGAACCGCGCGGCCTGCACAGGTGCGCTCAGGCGCCGTCGGGCAGGCTTATGCGGGGCGTTCACTACCGACGTCGCCAGTCACCCATTTGCGCGCGATGTCGATCAAGGTGCGCTTTTCGCGTTCCTCGAAATTTTCATAAAAGCGGCGGATGTCGAGTACGGCGGCGTCGGTCAGTGGCTCATCGAATTCGAGCGCATTAAGTCCGAATTCGCTGCGGGAGACAATCGCGAATTGGTTGATCACGCCGCAGCGCAGGATCGCCCCCTCACCGACGCGCAACGCATTGAGAATCGCGACCTGAGCGCCGGTGCGCGACAGGTTGAGGAGGATGCAGGTATGCACATTTTCGATCGCGATAAGCTGCGCTGGCAGGCTGATACGCAGGCGCGCGGCTGCCCGACGTCCGATCGCTGGCGCCGAGACATCCGTAGCCGATAGCCTTGGGTCCAGCATCCTCTGCTCGTCCCGCGAAAGGTCCGGAGCCGACCTGCCCTCGCGGTGACCAGCAGGCGAGTTGGCCGAGAAGGAATGGGAGTCCTGCGCGAGCTGTCGCGCCGCTGAAGAATCGCGTGCAGACGGGAAGGGAACGGCTGAAAGGTCGTGGCGCATGTCAGGCAATGATTGCCACCGCATCCGGGCGCAGCGATTCGCTTGGCACCCTGACCAAGGCCATGAATTTCCAAAGAAACCTTATGGAGAGCAACCGCATTCTGTTTTGCCGCCTCGGACTGAATATCCGAAGTGTTCGAAAACACTTTCCAATTCGTTACGGGAGCGGTCAGTCCTCGCCTTCCATGAGGCTATGCTTGCGGATGCAATGGCGCAGCTGATCATAGGTCAGGCCGAGCGCGCGGGCTGTCTGACGCTGGTTCCAGCGATGCTTGCCCAGCGCATGCGCAAGGATCGCGCGCTCATGTGCATCAACGGCACCGCGCAAATCCGCGATGCTATCGAAGCTGGGAGCAGGCGCCGGGCCAGCGGAAGCCGGACCTGACGTTGCCGGAGCGTTGCTGCGGCGATGTTCGGGCGGGCGCGGTCTCCACGGGCTGTCGAAGGGATCGAACTGGACGTGCGCGATTGCCATGTCTGGCGCATCCCAGCGGTAGACCGCGCGTTCGATCACGTTGCGCAATTCACGGACGTTGCCAGGCCACGGATGCTCCTCAAGTGCATGCATCACATGCGGTGCGAAGCCCGGCCACCGCTCCCAATCAAGTTCGGCCGCCATCCGCCGGCCGAAATATTCGGCCAGCACGCCGATATCGCCCTCACGCACCCTGAGCGGCGGCAGAGTGATGACTTCAAAGCTCAACCGGTCGAGCAAGTCGGCCCGGAACTCTCCGGCAGCGGCCAGTGCCGGCAGATCGTCATTGGTCGCCGCGACAATGCGCACATCGACCCGGATCGGGCGCGAGGCACCGATGCGGGTGACTTCGCCATATTCAACCGCACGCAGCAGCCGTTCCTGCGCGCCCATGCTGAGTGTGCCCAGTTCATCAAGGAAAAGTGTGCCGCGATCGGCTTCCTCGAAACGGCCAGCGCGCGTTTTCGTGGCGCCGGTGAAGGCACCCGCCTCATGCCCGAACAGTTCGGCCTCAATCAGCGTTTCAGGGAGCGCCGCGCAATTCATTGTCACCAGCGGCTCGTCCCAGCGGCTGGACAGGCGGTGCAGGCGTTCAGCGATCAGTTCCTTGCCTGTGCCTCGTTCGCCGATCACCAGCACGGGGCGGTTCATCGCAGCTGCACGGCTGGCACGTTCGACCGCATCGAGAAAGGCCCCGGATTGACCGATAAACTGGCTCTCGAGCTTCATTTCCAAACTATAGTGAAAATCCCCAATGCTTGGCAATAGAGACCACAGCATTAGGCCTTCGGTCATCTGAAAACCCAGCAAATCCGCCATTTCCAGAATTTGGCACGGCGATTGCAAAATGCCTCACAAGACCACGAACACACTTCGGAAGGCCCACCATGATCGACAGCAACGCCCCGCAAAGCCGCTTCTGGAACTCCAAACTCGGGCACGCCGCCATGGCCAGCATCGCCGCTATGGTGATGATGATTGCGCTGTCTTCGCAGCTTCAGCCGGGCACTGCCCATGCCGCCGCGATTGCTCACCCCGGCACAGATGCCGGCGCGATGATCGAGATCGCCTGAGGTGGGCGATCCGATTGACCCCCTCGGGCCGGAGCGCCCCAAGCAGGACGTCCCCCCTGCCAATGCTGCCGGCGGTGCCCATCCCACGCGCACCGACCAGAGCAGCGATGCTCCGGCCCAACCCTCTCGCCTCATTTCTTCGGGTCGCTTGTCGCGGCTCGATGAAGAAATCGAGGCCTTGCGCCGCAACCCCACCCCGACGCAATCACAGGAGCGTACCAACCCGCAGCAGGAGGAGCGCTCCGCTCCGCAAGGCCGGGTCAATTCGTTCCTCGATGGAGTAGCCTTCATGGGCATTTTCAGCCGTACTCTCGATATCTTCGCTTCGAACTTTAATGACATGCTTGATAAGGCGGATGATCCTTCGAAGATGATCCGCATGATCATCCTCGAAATGGAGGAGACTCTGGTCGAAGTCCGCGCCAGCGCGGCGCGCACCATCGCCGACCAGAAGGAAATGCACCGCCACTGCATGAAGCTGGACCGGTTGCAGGCCGATTGGGCCGAGAAAGCCCAGCTCGCGCTCAGCAAGGATCGGGAAGATCTCGCCCGCGCCGCTTTGGTCGAGAAAAAGAAGGCCGGCGACATGGCCGACCAGCTCAAGACCGAAATCGCCGTGCTGGACGACGCGCTGCGCGCCTACGAGGAAGACATCGCCAAGCTGCAGCACCGCCTGCGCGAAGCGCGCAGCCGCCAGACCGCAATCGCCGCGCGTCTGGAAAGTGCCGAGAACCGCGTCAAGCTGCGCACCCTGATGAGCACGGAACGCACCGACGAAGCGCTCGCCCGATTCGACCAGCTCGAACGCCGGGTCGATTATGCCGAAGGCCGCGCAGATGCGCTGCGCATTGCCGAAGAAGGTCCGCCGTCGCTCGCCGATCAAATTGCCGCGCTCGGCGGGTCGGACGCGATTGATGATGAATTGCAGGCCATGAAGAAAGCGCTCGGCAAAGCCGACGACAGCGAAGGATAAAATATCATGGATATCGAAGGCGTATTTGCCATCGTCGCCCTTTTTATCGGCCTGCCGTGGCTGGTGCTGCACTACATGACCAAGTGGAAGACAGCGCCCACCATCACCGCCGATGACGAGGTGCTGCTGGACGAACTGTACAACCTGGCCAAGCGGCTCGATGAGCGGATGAACACAGTTGAACGGCTGGTCGCCGCCGACGACCCCGACTTCACTCCCGCCCGCCGCCTGATCGCCGAACACGAACAAGACAATCAGCAACTGCGCGAACTGGAAGCGCTGATCGCCGAAAAGAAAGGAACCCGCGCATGAACAGCCCCCGCACCACGCTTTACCGCGACAAGCACAATGCCAAGATCATGGGCGTCTGTTCGGGCATTGCGGATTATACCGGGATCAACGTTTTCTGGGTTCGGCTCGGCACGCTTGCGCTGTCGCTCGGTCTGGGCTGGCCGATCATTGCCTACTTCATCGCCGGCTTCATTCTCAACAAAAAGCCCCCGCACCTATACCGCGATGCGAGCGAGCAGAAGTACTGGCAAGGCGTCCGTCAGAGCCCTCGCCGCACCGCGCGCGAGATCAAGTCGAGCTTCCGCGACATCGACCGCCGCTTGGCCGCCGTTGAAGCCCACTACGTCAGCAGCAACCCGCGTCTGACCGCCGAAATCGAGCGGCTGCGCTAAGCCCGAACGCGAATAACAGGGAAAAGACCAATGGATCCTGCACAGCTTGGCGTGATGATCCCGATCATCGCACTCATGATCCCGATCGTCGCCTTGTGGACCCGGCATCAGCAGAAAATGGCTGAAATGCAAATTGGTGCCACAGCCGAACAGACCGCGGAAAAGGCCGCGCAATACGCGACCCACATCCAGCGGCTGGAAGACCGGGTGCAAGTGCTGGAGCGCATTGTCACCGACCGCGGCTACGACATTGCCACCCAGATCGAGGCGCTGCGGGACACGCGGCGGGTTGACGAACAGGCTGGTGTGCCGCTCGGCCTCGGAAACAAGGAGCGGGTGTGATGGAGAACCTCGACGCTTTCCTGCCCTATCTCGGCTGGATCATCGCGGGCTGCTTCGGGCTCGGCGCGCTCGGGATCTTGGCCTCGTTCCAGACTACCCGCATGAAGATCAAGAACGGCTACCCGCTGGAAGGCATGTGGGGCCAGTCGCTGAAGCCCGGCTCGGACAAGGAAACCGCACACCGCGTCACCCTGCTCACGCAGGAGAACGCCGAACTGCGGGCTGAACTGGGCTCGATCAAGGACCGGCTCGGGAATGTCGAGCGGATCGTCACCGACGGCGGCTATCACCTCGGCGCGGAAATCGACGCACTTCGTGACCGCGCGCTGTCGGGCCTCAAGGACAAGGGCAAGGTGTAATGAGCAGCTGGGCCATCGTCGCGCTTGTCGCCATCGTGATCTGGGGGATCGTGGAGTCGATCCGCGCCCGGTCCGGGATTGTCACTGACGAAGACGGGAACCAGAAGATCGCGCCGCGCAACGATGATCGGACCGCGGCCGAGCTGGAAACGGCGCGGCGCGAGCTGGCCGATATCAAGGAGCGGGTGAAGGTGCTGGAACGCATCGCCACCGACGCCAACAGCGGCGATGCGCGCGAACGGGCGCGGATTTCCGCCGAAATCGAAGCATTGCGGGGCTTGCCGGCGCAAGCGCCCGCCCCTGACACGGAGGAACGCAAATGATGATGTCTTCCCTGCTCGACCCGACGCTGGTGATGACCAGCGGCAGTCTGATCGCCATCGTTGTTGTCGCTGCCGCGCTGCTGCGCGCCTGGCAGGGCTGGCTTGAACTGAAGCGTCAGGAACTTGCGCGCACCGCGCACCACCACCCGGCAACAGCAGACGGTTCCAGCATCGGCACCGCCCGGATCGAACTTGCCGACCTCAAGGAGCGAATCCGCAAGCTGGAAGCCATCGCCAGCGGGGTGGAATTGTGAGCAATCCCCGCACAACCGCCGCGCAGGCGGGCATCGGGCTGGGCACGGCGATTGCGGTGGCGATCAGCTGGAGCGTCAACCAGTCGATCATCTGGGCTGTTGTTCACGGCTTCCTCGGCTGGTTCTACGTCATCTGGAACGCCTTCACCCGCCCCGGCGGCATCGGCGGGTAATCACCCCTTTGCGTTGGAGCCGCGCCCCGTTTAAGGGCCGCCCATGCGCACCCTTTCCGACATTCTCGAAGAATATGATTTCCTCGACGGCGATGATCGCTACGGCCTGCTGATCGAGCTGGGCCGCGAGCTTGAACCGATGCCTGATGCCCTGAAAACCGACGCAACATTGGTGCGCGGGTGTTCAGCTGCAGTGTGGGTGTACCCCGCCTCGCAGGAAGAGCAGAAGCTGCACTTCCTCGCCGACAGCAATGCCGCCATCACCAAAGGCATCGTCGCGCTCGTCATCGCCGCCGTGCAGGATCGCCCCGCCGCCGAAGTGGCAAACATGGATGTGATGGGCGCGCTGGCGCCGTTCGATCTTAAAAACCAGTTGTCGAGCAACCGCACCCAAGGGGTGCCGAACATGATCGCGCTGGTAAAAGAACACGCCGCGCGGCTTGCCGCTGGTTAAGCGCAATGTTTCACGTGAAACCGCGCCGCAACGGGCGTTCGGAAGCGGGCTAGGCAGGGTCTGGAGGGGGGCTAACCGGGGTCAAGCGGGACCTAAGCCCAGTTGACACTGCACCTCAAAGATTGCGGCCCACGACCTCGAAACCATCACCGCCTGCGCCGACAGAATCGCGCACCACGGCAATCCCGGCTTCTTTCTGCTGCTTCAATTCAGCCTTCAGCTTGGCCGGGTCGCGCGCGAACACGAAACCGAAGCTCACCCCGCCTTCCTTGCCGATGGTCGCATGGTGCAGCTTGTGCGCCTGCACCAGCCGCTTGGCATAGCCCTTGCGCGGCACCCACTTCCAGTACCGCTGGTGCACCAGCCCGTCATGCACCAGCGTGTAGATCACCCCGTACAGCGTGATCCCGACCGCCAGCCACCACAGCCAGTCCCAATAAAGGGAACCAAAGATATACATCCCGGCGTTGATCGTGCCGAACACCACCGCGAAAAGATCGTTCTTCTCCAGCATATTGTCATGCGGTTCATGATGATCGCGGTGCCAGCCCCAGCCCCAGCCGTGCATGATGTATTTGTGCGCCACCCATGCGAACAGCTCCATCCCGATAAGCGATGCCATGACGGTGAGGAACACTTCAAGCCAGCTCATGCGGGCACCTTCCCGGTCAGTTCGATGCGGCCCACCCCTGCCCGGCGCGCACGCGGCAGCGCCCACCACGGCACATCGGGGCGGCGGTGATGTTCGAGATGATAGCCGAAATGGAAACACGTGGCGAGGCTGGTCAGCGCGCCGAAATCTTCGCTGCGGGTGTTATGACGATCGGCAAAAGCCGCTGCATCATCGCCGCTTTCATGGCAGTGCGGACGGAACGTGCCGAAGTAGAAGAGTTGAAGCGACGAACCGAGCGCCGGTAGGCCGTAAAGCAGCACGATCTGGACCATCGGGATATCCAGCACCAGCCAGTAAATGCCGACCACCGTGTGCACGAACAACAGCGACCGCCACCCGAAATAGCGGCGGAAGAACGTGCCATACCAGCGCCAGAAATTGTCCGGATTCTGTTCGTCAAAATCGGGATCGCCCGCGCGGCCTGCCAGCTTGTGATGATCGAAATGGGCATCGCGCAATTGCCGCCATGCAAAGCCCGCGTACAACGCCAGCAGCACCGCGCCGATTGCGCCGTTGACGCGCGGCTGTCCGGGCACCAGGCTGCCATGCATCGCATCATGGCAGACGATGAACACGCCGACTGACAGCCAGCACTGCACCCCGGCCATCATCAGCGCGAACGGCCAGTTGGCCCAGGTCAGTTCGAAAACGAACATCCCGTAAGCATGGATCGCCAGCCAGCTACCCGCAATCGCCAAGCCCAGGGCAAGGCCGATGGCGCGCTGCGATCCACGTTCGGGCAAGGCGAAATGCGGGTTCATCAGAAGGAGGATACGCACGGGCGGGCCATGCAGATGCGTATAGACCGCGTGTTCCCCAAGGCAATTGCGTTTCGCGGCCCACCCGGTCCGCCGGCGTCAGCGCGCTCGATCACTGTGCGAACTGCCACGGCGATGCCCCTGAAAACAATCACCTTGCGCCCCGCGCAGGCTTTAGGACTGACGCTAACATAGGTGCGGGCAGACCGGGCGAATGCACGCGAAACGACCGCTTGCTGCCTTACAGACTGAGCGCCCCTTTCTCCCGTGAACCGGGATGGCCGGGGCGCGGCAGGTGCGATGCCATCAAGGGGGATTCATGAGCGAAAGCATGCGAGCATTCGGTGAACAGGCGGCGGTGGTACTGCCGCAGTCGGACGCCCCGGTTCTGACCCCGGTGCCAACCCGGCACGCGCCCCCGCCATCGCGCCGTCTGTTCACCTTCGACGTGTTCGAAACGCTGCTGGTGCGGTCCGTCAGCCCCCATCACGAGATCTTCGACCGTGTCGGCCGAACGGCGGTGCGGCAGGGACTGATCACCTGTTCCGCCTGCGCCTTTGCGCGGGGGAGGGAAGCCGCTGGACGGCGCGCGCGAACCATCCATGGCGATGTCCTGAACTTGCAAGACATCTACGCCGAAGTGGGCGCGGCATTGTCGCTTTCTCCCGACGTTGGCGAAGCGATCATGGCTCTTGAACTGGCGGAAGAGGCAGCGGCCTTGCGCGCTGTTGAAAGCGCCAGAGCATTGGTCGAAGATGCGCGGCATGGCGGGCGCGGGGTCGCGTTCGTATCGGACATGTATCTTCCGTCCGCATTCATCCGCGAACAACTGGAAAAACACCGGTTCTGGGCGGCGGGCGACCGCCTTTACGTTTCGCACGAACACGGCTGGGAAAAACGTTCTGGCCGACTATTCGAAATCGTGGCGGCGGCTGAGGGCGTTCGTACATCTGACATCACGCATTTCGGAAATGACCTGTCGGCCGATCTGGACGGGCCGCGCAAAGCCGGCGCGGTCGGGCGGCTGGTCACTGCTGGAAATCCCAACCGCTACGAACGTGCGCTACAATCGCATCGCCATGCCACCGACGGCAAATCCGCCGTCATGGCCGGGGCATCCCGCCTTGCCCGGACCACGGTGCCGGCCCGATCCGAAATCGAACAGGCGATGATCGACGTATCGGCCGGCGTGGTTGCTCCGGTGCTGACATCGTTCGTTTTGTGGCTGTTCCGGCAGGCTGAAGATCGCGGGCTGAAACGGCTGTATTTCCTGTCGCGCGATGCAGAGATCATGCTCCAGATCGCCCGCCAGATCGCGCCGAAGCTGAACAGCGATGTCGAACTCAGGTATCTTTATGCCAGCCGGCTGGCGTGGAATTCAGCCGTGTCCAGCCCGGACCAGAACCCCCATCTGTGGTACAGCGTGGTCTATCAATCAGGCGCCGGCTTCACCAATGCCGAATTGCTGGAACGGGCCGGCCTTGCCCCGGACGAGATCGATGCAATCACCGCATCTTCGCCAAAGTCGTGGAATTCGACCAGTGACCGGGACATCCTGCGCACCACCCTTGCCGCGCTGCAATGCGATGGCACCCTGCAACGCTGTGCCCAGCGGAACAAGGATCTGGTGCTGGAATATCTGGAACAGGAAGGCCTGTTCGATGGCACGCCGCATGCGGTTGTCGATGTGGGCTGGCGCGGAACGCAGCATGATGTGCTGATCGAACTCCAGCGCGAACAGGGCGTGACCCCTGCACATGGGCTGTTTTTCGGGCTTGATCTCAGCGACAGCCAATGGGGCGATCTGCGCAGCGCGTTCTACTTCGATGCCCGGCGCGTGAGGGTTGAACAATCGCCGGAGGCGCACGATCCGGCCGCATCCTATCGCCCGCCGCGCGTGCCGGATGCAAAAGGCGAAGCGGCGCCGCAGCACCTTTATCCGCTGTTCGAAATGTTCTGCGCCGGCCGTGAAGGATCGCTCCAGAAATATCAGCGTGAAGGCAGCCGCATCCTGCCGGTCAAGGATGAACTTAGACCGCGCGAAGTCGAAGCCTGGAACCTGGATCTGGTTTACGAGGTGGTCGCCGTGTTCGTCAGCCATTTCGAAGTCGATCGCGCAGCCCTGCTGAATGTCGATGTGCGGCCCGCACTGGCCGACGCGATCGATCTTTTGTGGAGCACGCCGACCCGGCTGGAAGCTGCTGCATGGGGCAGTTTCCCGTGGGAACTGGGACAGGGTAGCAGCCGGTGCAGTTGCGACTTTGCCCCGCCCTATGACCACCACTTCATCAGCAAGCGGTTTGGCCGCAATGCCACGCTCGCCACGCAGTGGCCGGCAGGATCGATGCTGCGCAGCCATCCGGTGATGGCGGCGTGCAAGGCGATCAAGAACGGCGCGGCGTTGCGGTGGGCCGTCGGCAAAGCGAAGGGGGCGGCGAAGAAACTGCTTGCCCCGATAAAACGCCGCGATCGCGTGTTCGGTCACACCAGCACGGTACCCACGCGTGCATAACTCCCATTCTGCGCACATCTGAATGCAACAACCGACCGCCAAAACCGAGGTGAACAGAAAATCGTTGTCCAAGGGCGCGATGTGGATCGGATCTTCGCGCCTGCTGGTGAACGGCATCGGCCTGCTGAGCACACTGATGCTGGCGCGGCTGCTGGTGCCGCAGGATTTCGGGCTGGTAGCAGTGGCCGAATCCGTGTTCGCTCTGGTCGCCGCGATCACCGAATTGATGCTGGCAACCTCGCTGATCCAGCACCGCAATCCGCAAGCCTACCACTATCACACGGCCTTCACCCTCAATCTGGCAAGAGCGGTCTTGTTGACCGCATTCATGGCCGCACTGGGATTCCCTTTCGCGGCGATTTACGGTGATGAACGCTTTGTCGATCTGTTCCTGGTGCTGGCCGGAGCCACGCTGATCGGCGGGTTCGAAAACCCGATGCTGGTCACCTTGATGCGCAAGCTGATCTTCTGGCAGGAATTCGCGCTTAACGTGGCCTCAAAGGTGGTCGGCTTTGTGGTCGCGGTTGGCCTTGCCTATGTCTACCAGACCTATTGGGCACTGATCATCGGCGCTGTGGCGGCGCAGGCGGCGCGCGTGATCGTGTCGTATATCGTGGTGCCCTACCGGCCCCGCTTTTCGCTGCGCGGATACCGTGATCTGCTGTCCTTTTCCTTCTGGCTGACCTTGAGCAACGGGATCCAGACAGCCAACGTCAGGCTTGATCCGGTGCTGCTTGGCCTGTTCGCGCCGTCGGCTGTGGTCGGCCAATTGGCGGTCGGCAAAAAGCTCGCCTTTCTGCCCGTGCAGGAAGGGTTGGGGCCGATCAGAATGTTGTTCTTCCCGGCGTTTTCCCGGATGCAGGATGATATTGACCGGCTGCGTCATGCCTATCTGAAGGGTCAGGGCATGGTTTCGATGATCGCCATGCCGGTCGGCTTCGGCTTCGCGCTTGTCGCAGCGCCGCTTGTCGAACTGGCGCTGGGCGAGATTTGGCTGCCGACCGTTCCGGTGATCCAGATTTTCGCTGTGATGAGCGCAATTCAGGCGAGCGAAAGTGTCAGGTCACTGGCCATGGCGCTGGATCGCACCCGCGATGTGTTCATGCGCGACCTGCTGGTCTTGCTGGCCCGTGTCCTGCTCGTGCTGGCCGGGATGGCAGTCGGTGCAGCGAGCGGAGCGGGCGCACTGATCGGGCTCGTCATGGGCTCGTCCATTGCCAGTCTCATCCTGCTCTTGCTGAGCCTGCGGCTGGTTAAGCAATTGTGCGGAATATCGATCGTCCGGCAATTGTCGGTCACGATCCGTCCGTTACTTGCCGCGCTGGTCATGACAGCCGGAGTGATTTTGATCACCCGCCATACTGACCTTCTGCCCAAGATGGGCGGCCAGATCGGGGAGATTGCCTTCACTGTCGGCACGGGCGGCATCCTTTACGCCCTCGCCCTCACCCTCATCTGGGCCGCGTCAGGTCGTCCCGCAGGCGCCGAGGCAGGACTGGCGGCGCTGTCACGCCAATCCTGGCTGACGGTACGGAACCGCGCCGGGATCAGGCAGGCTTGACTGCGCGAGACCGGCCCTGCGCGGGACATCAGAGCTCAACCCGCAATTGCATCACACCACGCCTTGCCTTCTGAAAACGCGTGAGTAGTCTCAGCCGCTTCGCATATCTGTCTGAAGTCGTTCCCGTTTGCAGGAGATCTCCCTTGGACCGCACCATCCGTCGTTCTTTGCGCGCTGTGTCATCGATTGCTGTTGCGGCAGGCCTGACTTTTGCGACGCCGCCGGCCCTGCTGGCACAGGATGCAGCGGCACCTGCCGCCGTACAGGTTGGTGAGGCTGCTGGCGGCATCCCTGCATGGAATATCACCGGCGCGGACTTCCCGGCGGATCAGGATGTGACCTTCGGGCGCCTGCCCAACGGGATGCGTTATGCGCTGATGCGCAACACCAATCCCCAGGGCGAAGCTGCGGTGCGTTTCACCGTCGCGGTTGGCGCGCGCGAGGAAGCGGACGCGGAAAACGGGGCCGCGCACTTTGTCGAACACATGGCCTTCAACGGATCGGCCAATATCCCCGAAGGGCAGCTGCTGCCGATGCTGGAAAGGCTGGGGCTGGCGTTTGGCGCCGACACCAACGCCGCAACCGGGATGGATTTCACGACCTACAAACTGCAACTGCCGCGCACCAATGATGAAATGGTCGATACTGCGATCAGGATCATCCGCGAAATGGCGGGCGAACTGACCTTCGATCCGGCCGCCGTGGACCGTGAACGCGGGATCATCATGAATGAAGCGCAGGTGCGCAACGATGCGGGCCGCCGCCGCGCGGCGGATTATCTTCAGACCGCACTACCGGGATCGCGCATCGGCCAGCGTGTGCGCGCTGATAGCGAACGGATCAGCAATATATCCGCGGCCGATCTGCGGACGTTCTACGATGCCTATTACCGGCCAGAACGGGCAACATTGGCGATTGTCGGCGATTTCGATGTTGCCGCCATGGAAGCGAAGATCAAGGCGGCGTTTTCCGACTGGCGCGGCAAGGGCGCAGCGCGTAATGCCTATCGCAGCCCCCTGCCCGATGGCGCAGGCACGCCCGCCATTGCCGCCTTTGTCGATCCCGCAATCCCCGAAATCATCGAATTGCAGCGAATTTCCGCGTGGGAGCCGGAAATCAACACCGTGGCTGATGCCCGCGCCGATGTGCTGCGCGCAATTGGCGCGGCAGCATTGAGCAACCGCATCGGGGTGCTGTCGCGCACGCCGGACGCGCCGACGCTGGGTGCGCAGGCCGCCGATCAGCCGCTGTTCCGCAGCGCGCAATCTTTTGGCATGCTGATCGTCGGCAAGGACGGGAAATGGCGTGAGGCATTGGGGCTGGCGGAACGTGAGCTGCGCCGCGCGCACCTGCACGGCTTCACCGCCGCCGAAATTGCCGAGGCCAAGGCCAATATCGAAACAGCGCTGGCCAATGCCGCAGCGCAGGCCGCCGGGCGCGATAGCGCCGCCATTGCCGAAGGTCTGGTTGATGCCAGCCTGCGCGATGCGGTGTGGACGTCGCCCGCGCTCGATCTGGAATTTTACCGCGCCGTGGCGCCATCGCTGACGCCCGAAGCCGTGAGCGAGGCATTCCGCGCGGCATGGCAAGGCGCGCCGACCGTGGTTCACGTGTCGACCAAAACGCCGATCGAAGGCGGCGCCCAGACGATCGCCGCCGCCCTTGGTGAAAGCGCCGCTGTCGCCGTGACGGCCCCGACCGAAGCGGCTGACATCCAGTTCGCCTATGACGAATGGGGCGTGCCGGGCAAAATCGTCGCGGATGAAACCATCGCCGATCTGGGCATCCGCACCGTGCGTTTTGCCAACGGCCTGCAACTCAATCTGAAGACCACCACTTTCGAACCCGGCAAGATCGCCTTCTCGCTGCGGGTCGGCGATGGATTGGCCGGCTTCCCCAAAGACCGGCAGGGCCTGCGCGAACTGCTGCCGGTGGTCGCCAGCATCGACGGGTTGGAAAAGCACAGCGTTGACGAACTGCGCCGGGTGCTGGCGGGCAAGGCGGTGGGCATCGCGCTGGACGCTGAAATCGATGCGCTGGTCGCAAATGGCGAGACGACGCCTGACGATCTCAAGCTGCAACTGGATCTGTTGGCAGCGCAATTGACCGCGCCGGGCTGGCGGCCGGAAACGGCAGCGCAACTGGCCGCAATCGGTCCGATCATCGTCAACCAGCTGAAAGCAAACCCGACGGGCGTGCTGTCGGTCAGCATCGGATCGGTGGTGGCCGGAAATGACGGGCGCTTCGGCGTCAGCGATACAGCGGCGCTGGCGCAGGTCTCGCTGGACGATTTGCGCGCCGTCATCGCGCCGCAATTGGCGCAAGGGCCGCTGGCGCTGGGGCTCGTCGGTGATTTCGATGCGGATATGGCGATTGCCGCGGTGGCCGGCACGCTCGGCACCTTGCCAGCCCGCGCCGCGCGCAGCGAAACGATGGGAGACGCACCGGCAGCTTCCTTCGCCGGTGATCGCACCGTCCGCGTACTGACCCATTCGGGGGCTGCGGATCAGGGCGCACTGGCGTTAAGCTGGCCCACCACCGATGCCAGCGACCAGCGTGACGATACCGCCCGCGATCTGCTGGCCGCGGTCCTGAACCTGCGCCTGACCGAAAAACTGCGGGAGGAGTTGGGTTCAACCTATTCGCCCAACGCCTACAGCTATTCGCATCCCAGCCTGACGGGCTTTGGCTATATGGCCGCATTTGCCACGGTCCCGGCCAGCGCGATGGATGCAACTGCCGCCGCGATCCGCGAAATTGCTGCCGAACTGGCGGCAAAGCCCCCGGCGGCTGACCTGCTTGAACGGGCCCGCAATCCGGTCCGCGCCGATTATGACCGCGACGCAACGCAGAATTCCGGCTGGATCGATCTGGTCGCAGCAGCGCAGAGCGATCCGTCCCTGCTGGACAGGCGGAGAAAGCGGATGGCCATCATCGATTCCATTACGCCCGCTGACTTGCAAGCGGCTGCTCAGCGCTATCTGACCGGCTCGGCCCCGATCGAAGTGAGGGTTGTGCCGCAAACGCCGTGACCGGCACGCCGGCTTTATTCGCCGTGCGGGAAGAAAAACGCGCGCAGATGTTCACCGATGCGCGCCGGACGCAGCGTTTCGGCATCGATGCAGCACCAGGATGATTGCACTTCGGCCAGCACTTCCTCGCCGCGCTTGATCAGCGTGGAATAAAACGCGCGGGCACCGTTGAACCGTTCCAGCACGGTCTGGGCGATCACGTCGTCTTCCAGAAAGGCGGGTTTGCGATAGGTAATTTCGTGCTTCAGGGCGACCCACGCCTTGGTCGCCACATCTTCCGCCGGAGCAATCCCGCGCCAGTGCGCCAACACCGCATCCTGCACCCAGTTCAGGTAGCGCGCGTTGTTGACGTGCCCCATGAAATCGATGTCAGCAGCCTCGACCGTAATCGGGTGGAGAAACGCGGCGGCAGGAGAATCGTTTGCTGACATAGGTGTTAGCTAGCGCAACATTATGACAAATTCCATTACCATGTGCTGGTCAATCGCCGCAATCTTGCCACGGCTGGGCAAAGATGATTAGGGAGCGGGGGTAAAGGGGCATCCGCCCGCCCCCAATCGATGGAACCGATCATGGCCAGCCGCCCCCGCACGCTTTACGAAAAGATCTGGGATGCCCACGTCGTGGAAACGCGCGATGACGGGACGGCGCTGATCTATATCGACCGCCATCTGGTGCACGAAGTGACCAGCCCGCAGGCGTTCGAGGCGCTGAAAGTGGCAGGCCGCCCGATTCGGCGGCCCGAACTCACGCTGGCCGTGCCCGATCACAACCTGCCGACGACGGCGCGGGTAGATGCAAACGGTGCTCCTGTGCCCATCAGCGATCCGGAAAGCGCAGCGCAGCTCGCGATGCTGGAAGTCAACGCGCCCGCCTTCGGCATCCGTTACATTCCCGCCACCGCAAAGGAACAGGGCATCGTCCATGTGGTCGGCCCCGAACAGGGCTTCTCCCTGCCCGGCACCACCATCGTCTGCGGGGATTCGCACACCGCCTGCCACGGCGGTCTGGGCGCGCTGGCTTTCGGTATCGGGACGAGCGAAGTTGAACACGTGCTGGCGACGCAGACCCTGCTGCTCCAGCAGTCAAAGCCGATGGAAGTGCGCGTGGACGGCGATCTTGGCCCCGGCATCAGCGCGAAAGACCTGATCCTCCACATCATCGGCCGGATCGGCGCGGCGGGTGGATCCGGCTACGTCATCGAATATCGCGGCCGCGTGTTCGAGGCGATGACGCTGGAGGAACGCCTCACCGTCTGCAACATGAGCATCGAGGCGGGCGCCCGCGCCGGATTGATCGCGCCCGATGACACGACCTTCGCTTATCTCAAAGGCCGCCCGATGGCCCCGCAAGGCGCAGAATGGGATGCAGCGGTCGCGTACTGGCGCACGCTCCATTCCGATGAAGGCGCGGTGTTCGCCAAATCGGTCACCATCAACGCCGCCGATGTCGAACCCAGCGTCACTTGGGGCACCAGCCCCGAAGACGTGGTGGCAATTGGCGGGCGCGTGCCGCATCCTGAAGACTTCGCTGATGAAAGCAAACGCATCGCCGCGCAGAAAAGCCTCGATTACATGGGCCTGACCCCCGGCATGGCCATGACCGATGTCGCTATCGAAAATGTGTTCATCGGATCGTGCACCAACAGCCGCATCGAAGACCTGCGCGCCGCCGCCGCGATCCTGAAGGGGCGCCGCAAGGCCGACAATGTGCGCTGGGCGATCGTCGTCCCCGGATCGGGTCTGGTGAAGGCGCAGGCTGAAGAAGAAGGGCTCGACAAGGTGTTCACCGACGCCGGTTTCGAATGGCGCGAACCGGGCTGTTCGGCCTGTCTGGGCATGAACCCCGACAAGGTCCCGCCCGGCGAACGCTGCGCCTCCACCAGCAACCGCAATTTCGTCGGCCGGCAAGGGCCGGGCGCGCGCACGCACCTTGTCTCGCCCGCGATGGCCGCTGCCGCCGCTGTGACAGGGCGGCTCGCCGATGTGCGCGAGTTGGTGTAACGCCAGCCCCTTGAAACGCTTGGCCGCTAGGCGCATGGACAGGTCATGACTGACAAGCCCAAAAACAACAACACCCGCAATGCCGCAATCGCTGCGGCAGGCGCCATCGGATCGGCCGCCATTGCCGCGGCCCTGCTTTACGCTGGCAAGCGCAAGAAGAAGCCGAACGAGCCAACCCAACCCGGCCCGATCCCTTCGGGCGAGCCGCCCCAGACTGATTGACAAGGAACGCAATGCAGCCCCTTACCCGCGTTGAAGGCCGCGCCATCCCGCTCGGCCTGAAGAATGTCGATACCGACATCATCATCCCGGCCAAGTGGCTGAAGACCATCAGCCGCGATGGGCTTGGTGCCGGCGCGTTTGAGGCGCTGCGGGCGGAACCCGGCAATGTCATCGACGATCCCGCCTATGCAGGCGCCAACCTGCTGATCGCGGGTGACAATTTCGGCTGCGGTTCCAGCCGCGAACATGCCGCATGGGCGCTGGGCGACATGGGCATCCGCGTGGTGATCGCGCCAAGTTTCTCGGACATCTTCTCGGGCAACGCCGTCAAGAACGGAATTTTGCCCGTGGTGCTGCCGCAGGACGCGGTTGACCGCCTGCTGGAAGTGGCGCGGGAAGGCCAGCCGATCAGCGTCGATCTGGAAAGCCAGACCGTCACCACCCCATATCAGGACCGTTTCACCTTCACTATCGACCCGTTCCGGCGCGACTGCCTGCTGGGCGGGCTTGACGAGGTGGGGCTGACAATGGCCCGGGGTGAGGCGATCGGCGGCTTCGAAGCCAGCCGCACCGCCGCCCAACCGTGGCTGATGCGCGGCACCGCGGACTAAGAATAAAACACAGGGAGAGCACATCATGAAAGCCATTCGCACCCACCAGACCGGCGGGCCTGAAACCCTGACACTGGACGAGATCGATGCCCCCACCCCCGGCAAGGGCGAAGTGCTGGTCGCGGTCAAGGCCTGCGCGATCAACTATCCTGACGGGCTGATCATCCGCGACATGTACCAGTTCAAACCGGCCCGCCCCTTCTCCCCCGGCGGCGAGATTTCCGGCGTGATCGAAGCGGTCGGCGAAGGTGTGGATGGCTTCAAGGTCGGTGACCGGGTGATGGCCGGGCTCGGCAATGGCGGCCTTGCTGAAAAGGTCGTGGTGCCTGCCGGGCGCATGTTTGCCGTGCCGGACGGCGTCCCGTTCGAAAAGGCTGCCAGCCTGCTGATGACCTACGGCACCACCATCCACGGGTTGAAGGATCGCGGGCATATCAAGCCCGGCGATACCGTGCTGATCCTCGGCGCGGCAGGCGGCGTTGGCCTTTCGGCCATCGAACTATCCAAGGCCTTTGGCGCCCGCGTGGTCGCCGCTGTCTCCTCCGAAGCCAAGGGCGAAGTTGCAAGGCAGGCAGGCGCGGACGAAGTGGTGATCTATCCCCGCGAGGCGATGGACAAGGATGCATCCAAGGCGCTCGCCGAAGCCTTCAAGCAGGCCTGCGGCCCGAATGGCGCCAACATCGTCTATGACATCGTTGGCGGCCAATATTCCGAGCCTGCCCTGCGCGCCATCGCGTGGGAAGGCCGGTTCCTGGTGGTCGGCTTCCCCGCCGGGATTGCCAAGATGCCGCTGAACCTCACCCTGCTGAAGTCCTGCGACATCTGCGGCGTGTTCTGGGGCGCTTTCACCGCGCGTGAGCCTGCCGCGTTCCATGCCCAGGTGCAGGAACTGTTCGCGCTGATGCAGGCGGGCAAGATCGACCCGCTGGTCAGCGAGACCTTCCCCCTCGCCCGCGCAGGCGACGCCATTGCCAAGCTGGAAGCGCGCGAGGCGGTGGGCAAGCTGGTCGTTATGATGGAATAATGTCTCATTCGCGCGGCTTCCTGCTTGAAGCCGCGCGTCCCCGCCTCTATCGCTGGGGCCGGATCGTATCCGAAGGGACACTGACACATGACCGATTTCAAGGATCGCGAACGGGCTGAAGAAGCCAAGTTCGCGCTCGACAACGAAACCGCCTTCCGCATCGCTGCGCGCCGTAACCGCCTGCTGGGCGAATGGGCGGCTGGCATGATGAAGCTGACACCTGAAGAAACTGACGCCTATCGCAAGGCGGTGGTGCAGGCTGATTTCGAAGAATCCGGCGATGAAGACGTGGTGCGCAAACTGCTCGGCGATCTGACCGGTGCGCAGACCGATGTCAGCGAAGCCGACATCCGCGCCAAGCTGGAAGAAATGACCATCGAAGCACGCCGCCAACTGCTCGGCGGGGTCTGATCTCATGCCGATGAGTGCCAGCACGATCGAAGCCGCCATCCTTGCCGCGCTGCCCGGTGCGACGGTCGAACTGACCGATCTGGCGGGCGATGACGATCACTGGGCGGCAACGGTTACCGCGCCGCAATTCGCCGGCCTCAGCCGCGTTGCCCAGCACAAACTGGTCTATGCCGCGTTCGGTGGGCGCATGGGCGGGGAACTGCACGCCTTGCAAGTCACCACCGTGGTTCCCAAGTAAAACGCAACGATCAATCTACCTCAAGGTCAAACAGCTCATGTCCGACGCCAATTCGCGCATTTCCGATCTCGTCACCACCAATGATGTGGTGCTGTTCATGAAGGGCACCCCGCTGTTCCCGCAATGCGGTTTCTCCAGCAAGGCAATCGCGATCCTCGATCATTGCGGCGTCGCCTATGAAAGCGTCGACGTGTTGCAGGACATGGAAATCCGTCAGGGGATCAAGAGCTTCTCTGACTGGCCCACCATCCCGCAGCTTTACGTGAAGGGCGAATTCGTCGGCGGCAGCGACATCATGATGGAGATGTTCGAAGCGGGCGAATTGCAGCAGTTGATGGATGAAAGCGGCGTCGCGAAAATCGCGTGATCCGCTGAATTCGGGGATTTTTGCTTAGGCTGTCTGGGGCCGGGCGGCGGGCGTCCGTCCGCCTTGGCTTTCGCGCCCTTACGCGCGGCGGCCGATCGTGCTTCCGGTCGCTGTGCGACAGCAAGCAACCGCTGACATTCTAACGTCCCCTCGGTCCGAAGTCGCTCAAAGGCGACTGCTGGGTTCTTGAGGCAAAAACAAAAACGCTCCGCAGGACCAGTGCGGAGCGTTTTCAATATTCGGGGAAGGTGCAACCCGGAGACCAGGAAGGGTCGCACCTCTCGTCGAAGACCATTAGGACCGCCTCAATCAATGCACAGCCCGTGCCAAACTTGAAAAATGGCGGAATTGCGCGGTTTTTGTCCGCTGCACAGTCCCCCCTTACCAAGCCAGTGTAAAGTGTGCCGACACCAGACCCGGAAAGCGGCAGACTTGCGCCTTGGCTCTTGGCAAGCGGCTGCCATGCGGCCATCCTTTGCCGCAATGAGCAGTGACACCACCAGCGATTCTGGCCGCCAAGGCATCCCCGCCGCAACCATCATCATCTTCCGCAATGCGCCCGACGGCGCTGCCCCGGAAGTGCTGATGACCGTGCGTTCCCGCAACATGACCTTTGCCGGCGGGATGGCCGTATTTCCCGGCGGGCGGGTCGATCCGGAAGATTATGCCCTGGCTGAAACTGTCGCCGCACAAGCCGGGCTTGCCCCCGATGAAGCCGCGCACCAGATCGCCGCCGTGCGCGAAACACTGGAGGAAACTGGCCTCGCGCTTGGACTGGCGGGAGAAGTCAACGCCGCCAGCGCTGCTGCCGCGCGGGCCATGCTGGGTGAAACGGGCGCGCTTGCACCGGTGCTTGATGCGTTCGGCTGGCAGCTTGATCTGGCGCAGATCACGCCGTTTGCGCGCTGGTTCCCCAAGAACGAGGATATCACACGCGTTTACGACACCCGCTTCTACCTTGCCGATCTTGGCACCGGAGCTGTCGATGTGTCGATCGACCATTCGGAAAACACCCGCCTGTTCTGGGTTTCGGCGCAAGGCGCGCTCGACGCGGCCGAACGGGGCGAGATTAAGCTGATCTTCCCGACCCGCCGCAACCTGGAACGCCTTGCCCTGTTCTCCAGCTACGAAGATGCGCGCGCTCAGGCTGAGGCGATCCCCGTTCGCACCATCATGCCGCAGGTCGTGGAGCAGGATGGAAAGCCGTGGCTGACAATCCTTGCCGATGCCGGTTATCCGGTGACGGGAGAATTGCTGGAAAACGTCGCACGGGGGTAAATCTCAAACCCCGCCCATGCCGTCAATCGATTGACTGAACCGTGCGTTCCGGCGGCGCAAACATCGCTTTAAACGAACGGCTCAGGCGTTTGAACCGGCATTCAAGGCGGTCTTTCCACAACGGCCCAGCCATCACCAGTTCGATCGGCAGCCGCACCAGATGCGACAGGCTCATGGCCGCGCCTGCCAGCCGTGCAGCGCCCTTGCCCTGCGTCAGCCCGATGAAGACGAGCTGGCCCTGCTGCATCTGCACGTCCCGCCAGATCGGAATGGAACGGGTCGTGACGCCGCCATGGTGAACCACTGAAAGCCCGCCCATATGCAGGACCGCAAAGCCCGCGCGGCGCACGCGGTGGCAGAACTCCAGTTCCTCGGCATACATGAAGATCCGCTGATCCAGCCCGCCGACCGCGTCCAGCACATCGCGCCGCATCGCCATGAAACAGCCAACCACTGCCTCGCATTCAAACTCGGCGCGGACATCCTGCGCACTATATCGGATGCTGTATTGCGGCATGACACGGGCAATGATCTGGGGCGGGACCAGAGATCGGATAAATATACGGCCGGGCGTAAGGAAACGTAGCGCGGAACCGACAATCCGCCCGCCCACGTCCTGCGGCACGCCGATCACGCCGATGCGCCGGTCCGCAGCAAGGCGATGACACACCGCGCCCAGCACTCCGTCCGGCATCTCGGTATCGGGGTTGAGCAACAGCAGGAATTGCCCCCGCGCCAGCGCAAGACCAGCGTTGTTGCCACCTGCAAAGCCAAGGTTCTCGGCCATCTCAAGCACCCGCGCCTGCGGATAGGCCGCCTTGATCCGTTCGGCACCGCCATCGCCAGAGGCATTGTCGACCACAATCACTTCGATCGTGCGGCCATGATCCTGTCGATAGAGACTGCCAAGGCAGGCGATCACATCTCCGGCGGACCGGAAATTGACGATGACGATGCTGATGTCTGCCGCCGCGGCCGCCGCTGGCGGCCCGATTTCACGGGACAATGCTTGCGCTGGAGAGTGCATGGCAGCGCGGCTAGCACGGGCCATATGGGATGACAAACGCGCCCGGGCCGGCACCTCCCGGATTGCCGTCAAGTTGTTCCACTCGCTGCGTGACAGTTCAGTTACTAGTAAAAGTACAGCTACTCGAATTCAGGCCAGAGTGACAAACCATACGGCTCGCCGGCAGCCCACCTCCACCTGAGTTGCAAACGGTAGAGCTACCGATCGTTTGGCAGCTGGTTGT
>JBEQBX010000045.1:0-22548 GCA_041639595.1 Porphyrobacter sp. | reverse complement strand
GGATTTCGAGGAATGAGGCATGAATTTTTGGGAATTCCTGGATCGGCAGATTGGCCGTATCAGCCCCAGCGGCGCGGCCGGTGCAGGGATTTTCACGCTCTCACTCTACGTGCTCGAAGTCATCCGCAGCAACCCGGAACTGGCAAAGGATGACCTTTACAAGACGCTCGCGCAAGCGGTGATCGTCCAGGGGTTGATCGGCCTCGCCATGGCTTCCTGGTTTACCCGGAACCGGCCAAGAATTGACGACCGTAATGCGCCAGCAGAATCGCCTCCGCCCGACCATCATCCTTGACCCTATCAAGGTGCACCGACACCTTGGGATAAAAGGTCCGCGCCTTCTCCCGGCTCGCACCCTTGCTGCTGTTAAGCAACCCTAGCTTGCCTTTCCAGACTGACGGCGTGACAAAATGGATCGGGCAGCTAGTGGTTGCCGCGACTAGGCCATGGACGAAGCCAAGCGTTCGGCCAAATGTGAACATTGATGTGACCCCCTGGCCCGGCCGCGCGGCAATATCCTCGATCACGACCATATCAGGCACCGCCAGATCCAGCGCCATGCACCATTGCCGTGACCAGTCCGACCATGCGGGCTTGTCCTTCCCTTTGAGCACGATCCTAGGCACATCGTACAGCAACACGGATCCTTCCGGATAGGTGATCGCCAGCGCGCCGGTCTTGCCGGGATCGATACCGACGATAATCATTTGCGTGGACCTTCAAAACGGGCAGGCATTTTCGAATTCCTTTGCTGGTAAAAACGGCCGCAGCCAGTTGGGCGGTGTGAAGAACGGCACATCGCCGGGGATGCGCTCGGGTGCCTTGTATTCCTCATAGCCGCGCTCGACAAGCAGCCAATATTGCTTCGTCGCAAGCTGCTGGATCGTGCGCCCTGGCCTCAAATGCTGAAGCGCCCTGTTGACGTCCGCAGGCTCAGGCTTGACGTGCTGCACGCAAAGTGTCGAAGGGCCAGCCGGGCAACAGTGATCGACTTGCAGGCCGGTGATTTCCAAGCCGTGGATATGGATCGCAGCCCATCGGTGCGCCAGCCAGTGCGATCCTTCGAACCAGAATGCGCCGTAAGGCTGGTTATGCCCGTGCCCTGAAGTCTGTCCACCTATCCACATGACGCAACCGGTCAACGGATCGAACGCGCATTTGCGTGCGAAACGTTCCAACGCCGGGACAGGATTTTTAGTCCACTGGTTAGGCATTAGGTGATTTCCAGCGACCACCAAATAAGGTTGACCCGGAAACCTACATAAACTGGCCGAGATTTTGTGGAATTCCCTGCCACCAAACGGACGATGGACAGCCGTGGCTTGATACGTCGAGAAAATTTAATCATTTCCTATACCTTAGCATACTCTCGACTTCTGCCTTGACCTTGAATTTGCGCTCCAATGCCCAAGGCTCGATATCCTCCATAACCTGTTTCACGATCTGGACGATATCGGGGCGGTCGGTTTCCTCGAAAACCAATTCATCGTGCACCTTGAAAATCGGCGTCAGTCCGGCTTTCACCGACCGCTTGAGCGCGCCCATAATCAATTCACGCGCGCTGCCTTGGATGCAGTCGGCCGTGACCATCCCGTGCCATGCCAGATGGCGACGAAATTTCTTTCCCTGATAGGATAGGAACGTCCATGTCGGCCGCTCATTGCCTTGAGGATCCCAGGTCTTGCCGGGACGCGGACGATGATACCAAATCTTCTTGCCGTTCGGCAGGCGCATGGTGAGGAATTCGCTCTCCTTGCGGAATTCGATCCCGGCATAGGAATACGCCTTGGCGTGATTGCACCAAACGGCCTGCACACTGGCTTCCCAAAGCCCATACCAGAATTTCGGGACCATGGGCGCGATCTGCTGCCGATAGGTGTTGATAGCAAGCTGGGCTAATTCGATGCTCTCTTTCGGCGCGAAGCGAGCACGGAAACCAACCGGCCCAAGGCCATAGCCGCTACCCAAAAAGGTGTTCTTGCCAATCTGTCCTTCGACGCGAAATTCCGGCAACTTGCGGTTGATCGGCTTTTTATAGATCAGCGATGCGGTTTCCGAATAGACGTCCAAGCCCGCGTGCATCTGCTCGACCCTATCGTGCTGCCCGGCCATCGACAGAAGGTTGCGCGCCTCGACGGCCGCATAGTCCCCGGCGACCAAGACTTTGCCATTGGCGGGCACGATACAAGACCGCAGGGACGATATAATGGCCGTGAAAATGTCGTCGCCCCATATCTCGCGGATATGGTCAACATTGCGCGTCATGATCGCATCGGCGAGCGCATCGGCGGTCAAGCCTTGTCGATCCCCGATTTCACCGCGCGGGTAATTCTGAACCTGGATCAAGCGCCCGACGTCGCGGCCGGTCCGTGCACCGTGGTACTGCGTCGAGTACCTGACGCGGCCGTCATAGCAGGCACAATCAAGCATCCGTTGAAGCTTGGACACGCTCGACGAAGCAAGCGACCGGCGCAAGGTCAAGGCTTCATGTACATGGTACGGAAGCGGCTCGCTGAAGTCCTCGATTCCGAACTCGTCATCCGGATCCAGGATCGCGTTGAGCGTTTCCTTGCGCATGTTGTCGAGCGGGATCCCTTGATCGTTCACCCAATTGAGCACCTTCTCGCGCTGCGTTGGGTTTAGGCCGGTTATCTCCCGAAAACGCTCAGTCATCGGGATCCGTACCTGATCGAGCACGTCCATGCACGCGGCGACAAATTCGCGGTCGATCAGGATCCCGCACTGCTGCAAATACTGGTCGATGATCCAGGTTTCGCGCTCCTGCGGTCCAAGGCCACCTGTGGCGAGGAAAACCCCGTGCTGCGCCTCAACGTCACCGTTGCAATAATCCTGCAAGATCTTCATGTTGAAATCGTTGTGGTGCGACCAGCCGCCGATACGATCCGGCTTGCACATAATCAGCATGTGCCGGTGCCCGTCCATGTCCTTTTTGACGGGCAATTCGAGTGCCGTAACGAGCGCATCCAGGCCGAGAGGCAGTCCCTTCAATCCAGCGACCGCCATAGTGTCGTGCCAGCGCTCAGGGGGCAGCGGCGGATAACCCATCGGCTCCATATGGAATTTCCACATGGCCTGCTCAAAGCCTGCATTGTGTGCGAGGAAAATGACGTCCGGATCCTTGGCCAGATCCATCAATTCCGGATCGATCGCATGAAGCTGTTTTTCGGTCATGGAACGCGGTGCCTGGGGAACCTTGTCAACCACAACCTTGATCGAAAGACATAGAACGAACGTCGAAAGATCCATCGCGTATTTCCACGCGCCAATCTTTTTCAGGTCCGCTTTGCTCGCGGTTTCGAAATCGGCTTCGACGTACCGCATCAGCTTGTCACCAGAACATCGCGTTGCTCGACAAGCCCGAACCGCACCTTGACACCTTGCCAAATGAGCGTGCTGCGGATCTGCACGTCAGAATGGTAATTCATCGCTGCAAGCCATTCGGGACAGAAAAGCATTTCCGGTGCGGGCATTCCCCATTGCGCTGCGAAAACGCCGACCGTACCAATTGTCTTGTTCCAGTCGCGGATGAATGCGTCACGGCGCGCTTCACCTTCCAGAAAGCCGATGCTACCCATTTCATTGCGGTAGCCTTCAAGCGACTGCAAAAAGTCGGCAACTTCGTCGAGCATTTCCGCGTCACTAGCTGCGGCCTCGCCTTGAAGATTGACGCCGCCTTGTGCTTCGTTCGCTTCGTCAGCGTGCTTGCGCATCCGGTCGCGGGCGCGCTCGACGGCGTATCTGTGCTGTTCCCAAGTCATAGGTCATACTCCAAATTTTGCGTACGGATCAGAGGCAACGGGCCAGCCCAGCATTCGACCGGCCGCGCGTGATGCCACCGCCCGTTTGCCCATGTCGCAATGGCAGGCTCGCACCAATCGGCAGTCTGGCGGCTGGGGATCAACGACCAGACGACATAGCGCCCCTCAACGGGCGGCTGACCTTGCTGGGTGTCCATTACGTCAAATACCGGTCAATCATCGCGTCAAGAAGCTGGCGCGAACGTTCATACTCGACGTCAATTGCTTCATATGCTGCGGCGGCTTCGTCGCTTTCACCGTAAGGAATAGTGCCCTGAAAAGCCTTATCCTCAACAGCGCGCTCAAATCGATTGATGGCGCGTGTCAGCGCTGCACGCTGCCTCTTGGTGGTTTTTGACATGACAAATTCCCCACATGGAAATGACGGGTTTCTTCCCGGCGACCCGCCCGCGCCGCTCAAACCAGCCGTAGGACAATCAGCAGCATGTCAAACGGTCGGTGGAAGGTCAGAAAGCAACATCGCCCTCAAGATCGGCGTTGCTGGGCGCACCGGCGGTCGGATCGAAATCCGAATAGCCAGCATACGCGCCAAAGACTTCGTTGTTGGCAGGACCACCAGCGCCTGCGATACGCTCACCCTTACGGATGAAAAGGCAATTCTGAAGGTAGGCGGTGCAGCCGTCCTTGTCGTCCAGCTTCTTGCGCCGGAATGCCTTGAACGCGATAGCAGGAACGACATAGGCACCAGGATAGAACAGATCCTTTTGTGCCGTGGCGCGGGCGTGTTCCTCGTCGGGAATATCGACGATCTTGCCAGCGTCCAGACGTGCCAACTCGACCGGATATTGCGAGGAAGCCGTCAGGATCCCGGCATAGGGCTTGTACAATTCGGCGCGCGAATTGGCCTTTTCCATGATCTTCGCGGCTTCGTCGGCAGTTTTGCCCTGGCTATCGAATTCTGCCTTCTGGATCGCGCGCTTGCCTGCCGTAATCCCCGACATGCACGCCAGATAATAGTCGGTCGGGTTGCTGAAGCTGCCCAACTCGGCGGTGATGCCGTTGACCATGATCTGGACGATTTTGTCGAAATCTTCCTTCTCGATACCGAAGGTGCCGCCGAATTTCGGGGTAGCATTGGTGACGCCGCGCGGTGCCGATTTGACGGCCACGGACGAATAGAGAAGACGAGCGGGCTTTACGAGCGTGTAACGGATAGTTTCGGCCATCGTGGTTTCCTTGGTTTTCGTGGTTGCTGCAAATCCGTGCAGCGCGGTTTCAGTTGAGCAGAGGCGTGCGTCCGGCCTGCATCTTTGCTTGCTGAACTTCAATCCTACTCGCCAATTCGGCGGCGGGCAATCCTCTTTCGTCGGCAAAATCATTGGCGATTGCCCCAAGAAAGGCCAATGCTTCCAACTTCAGATCAGGATCCGGCTGCTGCTCGATCACGTCCAGGATCAGCATGACGCAACCGGTAATGAGGACATTGCCAGCATTGCCGTTGGCGTAGGTTGTGAGATAGGAATAGACAGCGTTAGCCGCCGCAACTTCCGCAGGCGTATAGATAATCATTGGTCAAAATCCTTCATGCCTGAAGGCGGTTTCGCCGGTCCATATCGCGCCAGGCTTTACCCGCGTGTCCGGACGCCAACTTATTTGCCCGCTGCGTGTTGCCCAAACCGTGCCAGCAACACCGCTCGCGGTATGGATGACGCGATCCCCGGTCTTGAATTTACCGTGAATTGGCTCGGCGAATTGCGAAAAGATCTGCTGGTTGGTGCGCTTGACCGGTTTGGGTTTGCGGGCGCGGTGACGTGATCGACGACCCCAAAAGCAGTTGCCGATCATGCGATCTATTTCATAGTCCGCGTACTCGCCCATGGTTCAAAACCCCATATCCTCGACCGAAACGGCGTGCGACTGGAAAACTTCCGCGTTGGTCCTGGCCTTGGCTTCCGGCCGGGGATCGGACAGCGGCGCAATCGTCAGTTGCCCGGCCTGCGGCTTGTACGCCCATTCGAGCACGAACGCCTTCGCATCGCTGGAAAGCTTTTCGATCTGCGCCGGGCTTTTCGGTTCGGGCTTGGTCATCGCCTTTTCCCCAAACCGGGCGGCGAGCGCCGCTTGGGCACCGGGACGCCATACACGCGCCGTTTTCTTCTCGACCAGCTTGGCGCTCGGAATGTCGCTGCCTGTCACCTTGCGGGTATAGATGACCCGTTCCAGAACGGTCTTGAAGCGGTTGACCGCCTCGCGCATGGAATAATAGCGGTCCAATTCTTCATTCGTCAGCATGGCAATAAAATCCTCGTCAGCACTGGCGTAAGCCTCGTAGGCTTCCTGCATCAGCGGGCAGTCCAGAAGGACCGGGCAAAACTGGCAATGGCTTCCCGGCACGAAATCCGACCGGTCAACATCCTGAGTAATCATCAGCCGGTTCATGGCGGGCAGCAATTCGTTGTGCCCCCAGTCGATCACGTCGCCGAGTGTGACAATCCAGATTTCCGGATCTTCATAGACGCCATAAAAATTCGGCTGCACGATCCCAAGATGTACCGGGGTATTGCGGTCGGCCGAACGCAGCCAGGGATCCGACATGACCAGCAGAAAGGCATAATAGAGCAACTGCGGGTTGTTTACGACCGACACCGCGACACCTTCGCCGTTCTTGTAGTCGATGACATAGACGCCATCGAGCGACGACCAGAAACCGAAATCGACGGTCCCTTTCAGCAGCGGATGAATTTCCGGCAGATGAATAGTGTCTTCCAGCAGAAACCGGCGGCGCTGCGGATTTTGCTCTTTGGCATTTTGCAGGATCGACAGGCACGTATTGAAATAAACCGACACCGCATCGAGCGATATTCCGCCCGGCCACCCGGCGAGAAAGCCACCGAATTCCTCGCCGAGAAATTCGTAAGGCTCCATATTGGTTGCAATGGATTTGGCGCACAATTCATGTGCGGCGGTCCCGAGGGCGGCAAACTCTGAGGACACTTCCTCGAATTCGCCATTGCGCAGTTGTTCGCGGTGCAGCAGGAAAGATCCCGCGCATGTCATGAACCGATTGGCGCTACTGCCGCCTAGCGGCGAATGTTCAAGGTCGATCATAGCGAATGCTCCGACCGTGCCAGCCGCAACCGACCCATAATTTCTGTGTGGCTATAGTCGCCTAGGAATTCGCTGATTTCAAGCAACTGCCGCAGGCGTATCATTGCGGCGGTCTGGTCACTGGCACCAAGCGCGTCCCACATTTGGGTCAGTGCGATACGTGGGGCAAAATCAGGACCGTCCAGCTTGTAGCTACGCACGATTTCAAGCCGGGCTTCAGCTTCAGCGGCTTTCTGCTCGGCTTCCTTGATCCGGCATTGATAGTCCTGGACATGCTTCAACATTTCGTCAGCAGCGGCATAAGCGTGACGGGTAGCATCTGCTGGGTGGCTGTGCTTGCCTGCATACGCGGGTAACGCTTCCAATGCGATCAGATCGCGCAAAGGCAATGACGATATTTTCATGGTCGATCCTAAGCTGTTCGTGGTTTTCGTGGTTGGCAGACTATTCCCGGTCTGCCAGCGGGTGCGACCCTTACAGGCTTAGATGGTGATCCCGGCGCGCGCCGCGATTTCGTCAGCCCAAGCCTGCCGCTTGTCATCCGGAATGTTACGCGAATGCGCCACATTACCTTCGCCGACATACTTGGCGATCAGATCCTTGACCGGCTGCGGATCGCCCAGCTTGACCGCTGCGTTGTTGGCGATGACCGCCAGATCCGCATCGGTGAACTTGCGCACGGTCGGTGCGCTCGCGGCAGCGGTATTGGCATCGTTCGCAGCCGCAGCAGCACGGAACGCAGCGAATTCGTCATCCGGATCTTCAGCCGAGGCCCCAGCACTCGGGCCGGTCGCAGAACCGGCTTGTTCGCCCGCCGCGCCATTCGTCGGCGTGGAAGTGACCCCAGTTGCAGCGGTGTTTCCCGTCTCGACCGGGAAGCCCGGCAGCGGATCCGGCCGAGCAACGCCAGGCTTCATCCGCCACAAGCCTTCCTTGGTCTTGCTGCCGGTGCTCGCGTGCAGATCGGCCGACCAGGGGTGCCCGTGAGCATCGACGCCTTCAGCACCTTCCGGCACGCTGCTGCCGGTGGCTTCTGCCGGTGCGGACGTCGGCGTGCTCGCGGGAGACATAGAGACGTCTTTTGCTGCGGCTTCCGGATAAGGCGTCATGAGAACCTTGGCATGGTTCATATAAGATTCCGTAGTGGTTGCCAGCAACGCAGCCGCAACGGTCCGCAGATGGTCCAAAGCTTCATCAGCGGTTTCGCCGTGGATCGTGATATTTATACCCATAGTCATAGTCCTTTTTGATCGAGAACGCGGTGGATAACGTTCATTTTTTCCAGTGCCTTCACTAGAATTTTTTCGGATATGGATCCTGGCGCGACAAAAATTTCCGCGCTTACGATCCCCTTCTGGCCAATCCGGTCGAGCCTTGAAACCGTCTGCTCATTTTGTGCAGGCACCCAATCTGGTTCAGCTAGAAAGCACCGGGAACAAACCGTCTGAAGGCCATCGACGCCTGTTCCTGCCGCCTGTATATTACCGATAAACACGCGCACCTTATCATTGGTTACGAACTGGTCAACGGCATTGTGACGCGCTTGGGCTGATTTCGATCCATCGACGCGAACGGTACCAAACCGGGACAAGCCTTCTTCGAAAAGTGAAAGCACTTCAAGGTGCCAGCCGAAGATGCACAATTTTTCCTCGCTGCCTTCCAGAAAATCGGTCGCGTAATCGATAATCTGAGGCGCAATCGCAACTCCCATCTGACGCCGGACCGCCGCAATATGCCCCAGGATCTCGAAATCCTTTGTGGTCTGGATCGTGTCGATATCCAGGCCCAGCATCCCTTCAGCATCGAGCGCTTCACGCACTGCGCCGTTTTCCGTGCATTTGACAACTGAATAGCGCGGCGGCTTCATGAATTTGAGAACTTCGTTTTTCTCGTGCCGGGCGAGCACGTTGACCCGTAGCCGGTTCTGCAATTCGCTTTCCAGGCTGGTCTTTTCCAGCTTGAAGCGCTTGCCCTCTATCGTGGTCATGTCGGCCTGCTTGTTGTACCGTTCCTTGAACTGGTCTTCCGTCATGAAATCGATAGCCTGCCAATCGAAATGTCGGAAAAGCACGTAGGCTTCGCTCGGCCGGTTCAACAGCAGCGTCCCGGTCAGCGCCAGATGCTCTTTGCAGTATTTCGCGATGGCGGGCATCTTCTCCTTGCCATGATGGAATTCGCCGCGTGTGTTGCCGATGATCGCACGGGTTGTCAGCGCCTCGATATTTTTCATCTTGTGCGCCTCGTCGCAAATCAGGACGTCCCATTCATATTTGGCGATGGCTTTGATGATCGCCGGATTGCGCGCCGCCTCGTAGGAAATGATCTGATAATGCGCGGTCGGGTGGATCCCGTCTTTCGTCTTGAGCATACAGGCGACATTGACGCGCGGGATGGTGGACCATGCTCGGATCTGCTCCTGCCACTGGATCCGGACCGACGCGGGGACGATCACAAGCACCCGCTGCGCGCGGCGCTCGTTGCAATAGGCGATGCTTGTAGGCGTCTTGCCCAGCCCCGGCTGATCACCATTGATCCCGCCTTTGCGCGCCAGCAGATAATCGAGTGTTGCCCGCTGATAGTCCCACAACTCTTTGCCCGGCGGCAATTGACGGGTACCGGCACCGTCGAGCGCGCGCGACAATTCAATCTGACGCTTGTAGTCGCCCAGGTCCGGATCGTCATCGTTCGCCAGATCCGCGACCGCATAGGGGTTGATCGTGAACAGCACGGCGGTTTCCCGCGAGGATGCGGACGTGCTGAAGGTCAGGCCGCGATAGGCCATAAAGTCCCTGATTTCAGTTTTCTTTCGCACCGGCATTTCGAGCACGAAAAAATCTTTGTTCCGGTAAACTTTCACAGGTCATCCAATACAGCGGTCAGAAGGTTGTCACGGAAAACGGTTTCAAGGATCTTTTGCAAGAATTCCTCTCGCTCGATCTTGCGTTTGCGGGCTTCCCTGGTTGCCTGCGTCCAGGAAAATTCTGAAAGCGTGATACGGATCAACCGGCGATCAGCACGCGCCTTTGCCCTGATTTCCATGGACGAAATCGATCCAGGCTTGACACCTATCAGCTTGGCAATCTGCCCTTCGGTCATCCCTTGGGCGCGGCACGCGGCGATGGCTTCATAGCGCGTTCGAAACCCTAGTGTCGGCTTGGCGCTGGTCACAGGTCGAATTCCAGTGCGGCAGGCGTAGTACCGGGCAGCGGCCCTATCCATTGTTCGACGGCAGGCACATAGCGTGCGGCAAGATTGTCCGTCCACCATTCGCCCATGTGCCATGCGAGGATCTTCCATCCTGAAAATGTCTTGCAGGCATATTGCGCAGGATCCGGTGGGTTGCCTTTTCCGTGCATCACAAGTCGAACTCCAATTCAGCGCCCGGCGGTTTGGGCAGGTTTTCCGCCAGCTTGATCGCGGCACGGCTCTGGTCGAACAGACGCTGCAAAATCGCTTGGTGCGCCTCTGCACCCCATTCCTTGAGCATTTCGGCGATTTCTTCCAGCTTCCAACCGCCGAATTGTGCCGCAGCAATGATCCTGGCCTTGTCCAGTTGCTCGGGACTATACCGGCGCGTGCCGCCGTTGGTCCGCTGCACTTCGCCCAGCAGGCCGATTTCCTCCCAATGCCGGACTCCGCGCGGCGTGGTGCAGCCTGCCCGCTGCATTTCTTCCATAGTGTGCTTCATGCCCTATTCTCCCGAAATCAGCCGGTCGATTTCTTGCCACTCGGCTTTGTCGATCAGCTTGCGCCAGTAATGCGGGCGCTCGACAATATAGAATCGACGCCCGAACCGTTCGAAGGATGCAGCACCGGCATAGCCTAATTCGAAGCCAAGGCGCGCGGCGCTCTTGACAACTTGGGGCCAGCGCTTCGCGTGCCCTATATGGATTGCAAGCGCGGGCCACATGGGCGCTAATTCCTCCGCCGTATAAAACGGCCGGATTTGCCACAAAGGAAGCCAAGCGAGTACGGCCGCAGCTTCCGTCGTTCGATTGGCTTTTGCCCGTGTCTCGATCCCATCTTTCCATTCCTGCACAAGCCCCGGCTGATTGCCGCGCGCCTTGATCGCCTTCACAATGGCGTAGGTTTCCCCTTGCCAGAATTTATTCACAGATCGTACTCCAATGTGACATATGCACCCCATTGGGTACCCATGGCAGCAGCAATACCTGGATACGTTTTGCTGCGCTCAAGCCAGCGATCATTGCCGGGGCTTAGGCGGTTCTGCCCACTGTCTGTCTGTCTGATTGGTCCAGCGTTCGGCACCGTTGACCATCCGCCCTGGAACGCGCTTGGTCGGGCGCAACTTGGGCAGGCCGTCAATCCATAGACCTGTGGCTTTGCTCGCGTCATCACCGAATTCATAAGGTTGGATTACTTGGTCAGGCGGTCGGAATTGCCTCGATAGAAAACTACATGCCGGATTTTCAATAGCCTTGGGATAGGGAAGATTCAGTAAAAGCCAAAAATTATCGAAAGCTTCTTCCCGTGCATCCCGCCGCGCTTTTCCGGTCAATGTCCCCGGCTTGACCCGTTGATGGTAGCCGACACCCGGATAGCGCTTGTAATCCGGATCATTGAACGCCCAAGCTGCACTACAAGTAAGAAACGTGCACATAGGATGAAAAAGCCCCATGTCCCACCGGTCGCGCGCGACTTCCCAAATGTCGCACTGCAAATGCCTGTCCGGCCTGCCGCGCGACGGGAGCGTGTCGCACGTCCATGCTTCGCACCCGGCACGCTCAAACGCTTCAAGCGTCAGAGGACAACATGAATAGCCAATAAGTACGCGAGGCTTCACAGATCGTACTCCAAACCAACCGCATCGGTGTGCGCGTCCACTTCGAGCATTCCTAAAATGCGCTTGACGGCATCCGCTGCGTCATCGGTACCGTTTGGAAGAATTTTCGCGTCGGTCAAAGATTCCTCGATTTCGGCGAGCATGTCGGACCTATCGCCCAGCCACTCGACTTGCCGCGCCGGATCGCCGACACCTTTTGCGCGCTTTTCCAGATCCTCGCAGATTTCCCGCAGGCTTTCCAATTCCCGTTGATCATCGATCAACACCAGGATTTCCTTGGCTAACTCCATTTCCTGCGGCGTACCGGTGTTGTACATGCGGTGCGCCAGATCGGTCAGCGTGCGGATTTTCATAGGTCAAACTCCATGCCGGTGCCCGGCACTTTCCAGTTGTTCGCGTCAACGCGCAAAAAGGCCAATTCTCCGCTTTTCAACAGTTGCTTGCGGACAGTCGATTGATCTAGTCCGTGCTCGCCTGCGATTGCTGCAACCAGGTACGCGGTCGAGGAAGCGCCGTTCAGCTTGTCCGTGAGGATCGCCGCAACTTCTTGCGCGCTCGCCCACGGGTAGCGACTGGATTGGCTTTGAGGGGTTTCCTCTCCCGGTGCCTCGTCCGTCAATTCGAGCACGATAGACGAACCAACATCCTTGGTTTTGAAATAGCGCACATCGTCCGAAACGTCAGCGTCTTTTTGCTTCTTGACCTTCAAAAGTGTCCCCATTTGGGTCTTTTTCGTGTACATGGCAAAATCAACACCGGCCAGCAGCGCGCTCGATCCGCGCGCGCCTTTCGACTGGTCCTTGCCGGTGTGGTGAATGACCATGACCGTGCATTCGTAATAGCGCGCCAATTCCTCTAGGAAATTGATGATCAGTTGCATGTCCTTGGTAGCGTTTTCGTCCATGCCGGTCATCAAGCGCGCGAGCGTATCGATCACGATCAATGACGGCTTGGTTTGCAGCTTCGCCAGATCGCCCTTGATAAAATTCCATTCCTCAATATTCGAGAAAAAAGGCACATTGTCATGGATGAAAAATCTGTGATCGTTACGAAATTCGATAGCGTTGTGGTCCATCCAGGCGGGCCAGCGCTTTTTGGCCGTTGCAATCGAACCTTCCCCTGCGAAAAACAGCACGTCATTTTTGACCGGCGGCGCGTTCCACTGACCAGGGACGCCGAAGGCCAGGGACAGCGCCATGTCGAGCGCCAGAAACGATTTGTAGCTGCCACTGTCACCATAGATCATTCCAACACCGTTCGCAGGGATAAGCTGGGGAACAAGCCATGTTGGATCCTGCACATTGTCCGCGTATTCGTGCAGCAGCATGACACCGCGCCGGTTGCGCGTCGGTGCGGTCGTCTCAACTTCCATCCCGGCGAACGCTGAAAAGGCATCCGCATTGCTCTGAAATCCCTTGACACCTTCGCCGGTGTCTTCGCCATATTCCGCAGCGTTGCGGATTTTCTGTTCCAACTCCCATTCATCCCACGGCGGGACGCAATGAGGATTCCAGTGCTCTTGCAGCAACTCATAGGCCATGCCCGGCGATATCGCCTTGTCGAGCACGCTCGCGACAACCTGGAAAGTCAGATTGTCGCCACCCTTGCCTTCAATCGCTACGTGACCGGTCTTGACGTAATTTTGCAGCAGGTCGATTGCCCATTGCACGTTGCGCGGCTGATCCTTGTCGGGTGACTTTTCCAAACCCAAGGTGTCAGTCTTTTTGCGCTCGGGCACGATCCCGCGCATGACCGGAGGTAGTGGTTTCAGATCGCCGCCCAGCAACTCGTATGACCCGTCAACGCGTCCAGGTCCGGCCTTTGTCTTGGACCCCGGCAGGATGACATAGCCGCCGGATACTATCTCGCCGTCGCGCTCGAAACCGCCGCGCGTGTCGATCCCTTCAGCGATCCGTGATGCAGTACTAGGGCCGCTGCCCTTGAAATAGAAATGATAGCCACCTTTGGGGGTGCGGACAGTCAACGCGTCGGCCAGTGCTTCGCGAATAGCCGGTTCGCGTTGCTTCAGCTTCTCCCAATGCTCCAAGCCTGCCGGGTCAATGTCGAAAACAAACAGGTCCGACAAGCCGCACGCGACAGCCCAATTCCAATCAGGATTGATCCGCAGCCATTCGGCGATTTGTGCCGGGTTGTCGCTGGCATCCTTCCATCCGTTCTTAGTCGCCGGGTCTTTGGTGCCAGGCACAATGGGAAAGATTTTGCAGCCATGCAATTGAGGGGGAAGCGAAGGGATCATGATCGATCAAACCCCTTGCACGTCGCCACCATTGCCGATATATCACGCACGCACAGTCCCCACATGGCTGTTATCGAGGCCCGCGCGATCCGTCAGTCGTGCGGGCCTTTTTGTGTCTGGAAAGCCCCTAGCCGGGCAGGAAAGCCTCCCGCCGGGCGGCGAGCAATAACCCAGCGTCAAGCATCATTGCAAGCGAATACCAGTCCGCCGGTATGCTGCTGGCCTTGTGGTGCGGCCGCGCCTGGATAGGATCGCCGACAAGCTTACAAAATCTTGGGGTGAAGCATCGCGCCGGGTGCTCTATATTGTGCCACGATATCAGGGACGCGGTGCCGCCCTGGATTGCATCGATATCGATCATGGCCCCGACACCCGCAAGGCCGATTGTCAGTGTGATGCACGATCGATCGTCAGTGCGCTCGAATTGTGCACCGTGACCTTGTGCGAGTAAGACCAGCGCGCGGGCGATCTTCTCCCGGTCTTCCTTCCGGTGCGCCGTCAGCGTCCGCAATTCGGTCAAATTGACGATATCACGGCAAGACCCGTCAGACGCGATCAGCAGCAAAGCGGCTTGATCCTCACCCTTGGCCAGATTGACGCCATACAAAGCGCGCTTGATCGCTGCACCTATAGGCGTGCGAATGGGTATGTTCTGCATTACTGGTTCACTCGGGGCGCGCCCGGTCGGGGAAAATTTCGTCATGGCATAATCTCCAATATTTCGATTTTCACGATCCGTACCCCCAAATCCTTCATGAACGGATTCGGGTGATTCATATTTTTGTGCTTGCGGGCTTTCGCCTTGCGTCGGGCAACGCGTTCGCTATCGAGATTGCCGCCGTCCACAATGACAAACCAAAACCCGTCTATGTTCTGCATTTCCACCTGATAATAGGTCATGCTATCCGCTCCAAAATCAGGATTTCGCGTTCGGCCATAAGGGCCGCGTGCATCAACATCCGCGCATTGGTTGCCGCAAGGCTGGCACGTTCGAAACGCATAGCCAATTCCTCTTGCGCCTTCGCCCGGTATGCGGTGGCTTTTGCGGCCATTTCGCCTTGCATGTCGCCCAGGTCGCGCAGCCGCTCCATTTTCTGCTCATAGGTCATGCGATCAGCGCCTTGAAATCGGGCGATAGGTTGCCGTCATCATCGAACACGTCGATTTCGTCCCCTTCATCGCCCGATGCGGGATAGACATACAAAGGCCAAGGTTCGCGGCTGTTGAGCGGTCTGTGGTGCACGTAACGCCGCCCCTTGATTTCTATCCGGACCGTCGAGCACCAGATAGACCCGTCACATTGATCCTGCTCGATAGCGAACGGCTGGCAGTCATTGTGCACAATCTGCACCGCCGCCAGATTTTCCGTGACGATGTACAAGCGCCCCAAGCACTTCAGTAAATTTGCCTCGTTGAACAGATCACGAGGGATTACACGTCGGTAGGTCATGCTTCCATCCTCTCTAGATTGACATAATAGCGCCAGGATCCGCCGCGCGTTTGCAGGCGAAAAAGTATAGGATTGCTGAAGCCGCCGCGCCGGTAAAATTCCTCTTTCGTAATACGCTCTTTCCTGATTTTCTGTGCCATCGCTTAGGCTCCCTTCTGCTCGATTTTCATCGCCAGGAAATTATCGGCGCGTCCGGCAGCATCGCGCAGCTTGTAGGCCATATGCCACGCGCTATCACGGTCAAGCGCCTTGACGTCGAGCGCGAACGGTTCGCAGATACCTAGCGCGCCTTGTTGCCTGTCTTCGCCCTCGACATGCCAGATATCGCCGAACGCGTCACAGACTTTCGCGAGCGTTATCCAGGTTTCAGGCTGGGTAATATCGGCATAGGCCGAAAAATACCGGTCGCCTTGTTGCACATACTGGCTTGTGATTGACCCGCTCGTAAATTCCGACATGAAAAAGCCGCGCATAGCGCCCTTCCGATAAATCGGTGGCAACACTTCAAGCGCTTCCGTATATTCGATTTCCGTGATTTCGCGCAGCGGTCCGGCGGCAAGCCAATAGGCGTTGTGTACGTCTATATAGCCGTCGAGCGTGTCAGCCGTGAAAAGCTTTCCCGTCTTTTCAGCCATGCGCGCGGCATAGGCTTGAGCGCTTTCCAGGTCCGGCGCATGATCATAAATCGAGCGCGGATTATCGGTTTCGTAAATGCAATGGGTAGGAAGGGGCATTTTGTTTGCTCCATTGAAAGCTGGTTGAAATTATTCAGGCAAAGCCGCAATTTGCGCTTTGGTGCTGCGACTGGACAGATTAGCCACTCTAAGAGCAGCAAACCAAGCATCACCTTCTAATCGGATTTTACCCGCCAAAGCCGCTTTTGCAGCGTCACAAGCCATTAAGTAAGGTTTTGACCCAGGCGAATAATCCACCCTGCCCGCATACATAGTTTGCAGATTGCTAAGGTAGGTCGCCAAAATCTCGGATTTTGTCATAGGTTTTGCTCCATTGAAAGCTAATTGAAATGTTACGTTAGGGCAGGTGGCCTATATGTCAAGCTGTTTGGGTTTCAGATATACGATTTTCCCGTGCTCTCGACGCCAGGCAAAAGCCATCAGGGGGTGATCGCGCAAAAGCCTGCTGACCCTATGCCAGCGTGTCAGCGCTCTATCGCGGTGCACAGCAGGAACGTTCGCCAGCAATCGGACAGATAGCCATTGGTGGCTTACGGCACGCCCGCGCGGCAACCCGTCGAGCAAGGCGCGCGCCCATTGCGCCAGCTTGTTCAAATCATCCGGATTTTCCGCCGCGCCCTCTATGGCTTGAGCGATTGACCATGGCGCTGCATCTTTCATGATATCGCCCAGGTCGTACATTCCTGCATCGATACGTTCGCCATAGCGTTGCAATTCGGCCGGTAAATCATCACGGGAAAGCACGTAAAGCGCTTGTGCCACCGATAGAGCGTGCCCTGATTGCATCGATCGCGCGAAAGTCTCCAGGAATTCGTCCGGCGGATCCGCCTTGAGCAAATCAGCGGCATAGAGCGCGCGCAAGTGACGCATAGGGACGCCTGTTCGCTTTTGGATATCGTGCAAGCTTGGCATTAGATCAACTCCACAAAACAGGCAATTCCCCTTGCCCTAAGCTGGCGCGCGGCGGATTGCGCAACCCCCATTGAACCTATGTCCATTCCACCGGTCAGGACATAGGGCGAATAATCGCGCCGCATATCGCCGCGCCAGGGGCGAATATCGGGCGTTACAGCCCATTGTGCGGGAGGTTTTGCCATGGTCACAAATCTCCCGCACAATGAGCATAGTCTGACCAGATCACGCGCAACGCATCGCCATAGTCGAGCGCTGGCGTGCCTTGCGTCAACGCGTCCAATTCATCGCGGAATTGCGCAGCGTCGTCCTCTTGAAAAAAGATATCACGCTGGCTTGGCTTGTGCGCCAGGCAATAGGCCAAACCGTTGCCGTAGGACGTGACGGAAAATTCCGGCAGATCATGGATGACACAACTTTTCATCGCTCATATTCCCCTTGCACGTTTTGATTTTGCAGTTTCCCGCAAATTGACAATCATACCGGTACCAAAGCCGCGCCCGGTATATTCGCGGTCGATTCCGTCAACGCCACGGATCCAGGCATAAATTTGATACATATGCGTGCCGAATGCTGAGTTGACGTGCCAGCTTGTCGCAAGCGTGCAATAGCCGATTTTCTGGCCAGTCCAAACTGTCAAGGGATAGGTTCGCCCATATTGCCGGTCGCAACCTATGCCGTTAGGTTCAGCAGCGCTCACATATGCACCAAAGCGTTCAGGCGGATTGTGCAAAATCTCCCATTGCTCGACACGCCCGCGCATTTCATTGTTGCACGTAACATAATCCGGATGTTTGGCTTTCTCGGCACTAAGGCACAATAATCCGCCGCTAGGCGTCAATTCCGAATTGCGCTCCATATACTCGCGCGCCTTGTCGCAAATTGCACGCTCGCGCAGATAATCCGATTCCAGGTAATCGGCAGGGATAAAATTGTGTGTCATGTCAGTTGCTCCATCCTGCTGCGGCGAAATGCTTGACAATCTTAGCCGTACGGACGGCTGGCGAAATACCCAAAAGCTTGCACGCGACATTGAATACCACGATTGACGCATTGCGGTCATTGGCAATCAGTGTTGCCGCATCGCTCACGGTCATTTCGCCAAATATCGGGTGATCGATCCGGCCAATCTGGTCATAGGCGAAAAGGCAGGCATTAAGCTGCACTTGTGCGGATTGCTTGGCGCGCTGATTTTGTGTCACGTCGAACATATCGGCATGATCATTCGCTTGTTGGATCAACGCGGTGCGAAATGCGTTTGCGTCGGCATTGATCGCTTGTGTGAGAATTTCGATAACTGACATTTTGCGCTCCATTGAAAGCTAGGTTTGAATGAAAAGTGATAACTTGCGGCACATTCTAATCAAGCCGCTATCGCTGTCAATCCCTAATTTCGCGCGCTGGCATATTTCAAACGCCCGGTTTTGCGAGACTTGAACAGAAAGTAGTTGATTTGATCACTTTCTAGCACGCATACGCGACGCGCGCGCACGGTGTTGCGTTCGCTACGTCTTCGCGCCTTGCGGCGCTACGCTCCGCTCACTCCACTGCACGCAATCGAGACACTGAAAAAATTTTCAATCCCTCTCAATTTTCCAAAATCCGAAAATCAGCCTTAGCCGTTTCCTGGTCGCGCTGGCATTCGGACTCCACCCACGTCCGAATAATTTTTTTCCGCGCCTCAATCGCCTGGATCCGGATAATTTCCCGCGCCTTTGCGTTCCGGTATCGCTGCAAATCATTCAGGTGCATGTCCATGGTTCAATCTTCCCAAATCGCTTTCCGTGACGTGATATAAGAACCATAGGCATTATCCGCCTTGTCCTGATAGCGGCTTGCACCGCTCGACGTCTTGAACGTCCGGACCTTGCCAGTTGCCTTGTGCGTCACCTGATATCCGATAATCCGTGCCATTGACCAATCTCCATAGGTTGCATATCTTCCCTAACGTCAAGGTGTTACCATCCGGTTAACGTGCCCGTCAAATTAAATCTATCGCTGCGTCACATATTGCATTGACATAGACCGAATCACTTGCCATAATGTAAGCATGATAGAGAGGATATGACGCTATGATAGATCACAAGGGGAGAAGGGAAAAAGCGCCAGGCCCGGAAATAAAAAGGGGCGGGGTACCCTTCGAGCGGTTGCCGGTGGACCGGTTCTAGGCACCGTACAAAATACACCCAATTTTCCCAGTACCCACCGTTACGTAAGATCCACCCAATTTTCCACCTAGCTACCGTTACGTAAGATCCACCTTCGATCACTCCCCGACCCGGCCCAGCCACCTTTCCATCTTCCAAATTCATCCAAACCCTGCTAATACTCCCCGGCCGGTCCCAATTTTCTCAAGCAATCCCACGGCACCCAATCGATCCCAATTTGCCAACCATTCCCAACCGTCCCAAAAAGGAACACATTATGAAAACCTACATCGGCACCAAAATCATCCAGGCAGAACCCGAAATCCGGGACGGCGCTGCTGGCTTTCGCGTCGTCTATCCGGACGGCTATACGTCCTGGTTATCGAAACGCGCCTTCGAAGACGCCTACCGTCAATCCGGCAACATGAATTTCGGTCACGCACTGGAAATCCTCAAGCAAGGCGGCAAGGTGGCCCGTGCTGGATGGAACGGAAAAGGCATGTTCCTGTTTCTCGTCCACGGATCGACGTTCCGGGTCAACCGCCCGCCGCTGCTCGGGATCTATCCTGAAGGAACCGAAATCCGGTATCACGCCCACATTGACATGAAGACCGCAGACGGTCAGGTTGTCCCTTGGCTGTGCTCACAAACCGACGCGCTCGCCGAAGACTGGTGCATCCTCGAATAAGGAATTTCCTATGGGCAACCTCCACGAAGACAGAACCCGCAAAACCGAAGCCTTCCGCATCACCAACACGGTCATGGACGCATTGGCTATCGAGCGCTCTCCTGAGCGGACCCCGACCCGGCTTGCCATTGGCCTCGCGCTGATCCGCTTTGGCATCCGACTGCTGAACAAAATCATTTGACAGCAACCCCGGCCGGTGCCATTGAACCCCGGCCTTTCAGGCATCCTCTCCTATACTGCCCCGGCCTGGTTCGTCCGCGCCGGGGTTCTTTTTGCCCGTTGACAATAGCAACACGATGCGTCATTAAACTCCTGGTCAATCACGACCACCGGAGAACACCATCATGGAGAAGATCGAAAAATTGCAGGCGACGGGCAAAAGGTTGCTCGATCTTCGCCAGAAACTCGCCGCGCGATCCGGCATGGCTGGCTTCGAAAAGAACTGCGAGGAATTGCGCGGCGAAATCGCCAGGCTGGAAGGGCAGACCAATGACGGTTGAAATCGGGCCGCAATTGGTCGAAGTCATAAACGTGCTGCTTATCCTGCTTTTCTTCTGGATTGTACTGGGGCAAAAATGACCGGTGAATTTCTGCGCGTCCTTCGCAAGATGGACAAAACCGGGATCACGCATCGCGACGTGCTGATCCTTTACGTCATCATCAACCGGCCAGGGATCTGCGGCCAGGACATTACCGAAATCCTAGGGTACGGCTACCGGTCCAATGTCGTCAAGGGCATCGCCCGGCTGCTGAAATACGGTTTCATTGAAGATCGCCGCGACGTGACAGGCAACGCCCGTATGCAGATCCTCCACGTCCGCCCGGCCGGGACCGAATTTTTCAATTCCCTCAAGTTTTGGGAAAAATCCAATGAGCACGATTGAAGGGATCCTTGCCGCGCTCGGCCTCGCCACCCTGGTCTATTGGATCGTCGCGGCAATCGTGATCGCGATCTATGCGAGGAATAGCCGATGAACAGGGAAACGGGTGGATTGGTCGGGGTCCGCAAATCTTCCGCGAAGCTGGGCGACGACACGACCCTTTCCCGCTTTGTGAAAATCACCGGCACGGCCGACCCCAAAATCCGCCACAAGCGCCGCCAACCGAAACTCCCCGGCATGGAAGCCGACTGGATCCAGGACGGCCGGACGAAATTCCCTAAGTCGGTCAAGGATCCCCATGCGGTGGCCTCAATCCTCAAATCCGGTCACAACAACGTCAAGATTGGGCGCGACGTGCGCAAGGGCAAGCTGAAGGGGTACTGGATCTATACCCTGTCCTTGGAAGAACGCGCGACGTGCCCGGCGTCATGCCAGCATTGGCAATCGTGCTACGGCAACAACATGCCATTTTCGCAGCGCATCGATCATACTGCCCCTGGCTTCCTGCGCAAGCTGGATAAGGAAATCGAAAACCTGTGCCGCACCAAGAAAGGCGTCCTGATCCGGCTGCACGCGCTCGGCGATTTTTATTCGACCGATTATGTCCTGTTCTGGAAACAGCAGATGCACCGCTATTCTAACCTGTCCGTGTTCGGCTACACCGCGCACGACATTTTGAGCGATATAGGTTATGGCGTGTTTCGGCTCGGGGAAATCTATCCTGACCGTTGGTGGGTCCGCTTCTCCAACGGCGGCAGGGAACGCAACTGCACTGTCTCAATTGGCGAACCATCATCGCGGCCTGCAAATGCCTTTATCTGTCCTGAACAAACTGGTAAGGCTTCGTGCTGTGCGACGTGCGCTGTGTGTTGGTCAACTCGCAAGAACATCGCATTTCTTGAGCACTGAGGAAGGACGGACCGATGAAGGGAATGAAGGGCATGAAGGGCAGCTACGGGGGCAAGTCCGGCAAGATGGACGGCTCCAAGATGGCCAAAGGCAAGATGAAGGGCGACATGGGCAGTAAGCCCGTGGGCGGCGTCAAGAAGGCCAACGGCAAGCGAGGCTGCTGACATGAGTGGGGGCGATGACAAGATCAGCAGCTTCGCGGTGGCGCGTTTCAACAAAGACCGCCGGACGGATATCCATGATCCCGTAACCGCGCTCGACGCGGCCAAGGAATGGATCGCTGAGTGCGAGGAAAAGCCGGATCATGTCATCGTCCTTGTCGGCCGCACCACAAAGGACGGCGCATCGGCCACCCGATATTTCCAGGCTGGACAATACAAATTCCATGCTCAATACGGGCTTGTAATGGCAGGCGGCAACATGCTTATCGAAGATGGCCGAGGACGATGACTGACGAAACCAAGGAACCTACCGACGTCTTGATTCCGACCCAAGCCGTCGCGCGCCTGCCGATGATTTCGGCAGAGCAGTATCAGCACGTTGGCCGCTTCGCCGGTGCCCTGGTCATGTCCTGCTTCGAGCAGATGGGCGGCCTCAATCGCATGGTGGCATGGGCTGATGGCAACCCGACCGATTTTTACACCAAGCTTTTCCCCAAGATGATTTCCCGCAGCCAACAGGTTGACGTCAGCGGCACACTGACCATTGACGATGCAATTTCCCGGCTCGAAAACCAATCGCACGTCATCGAAGCCGAATTTTCGGAAATGACCTACGATCTTTGAAAACCGCCAGCGAAGGAGAACGCGCACATGGCACGAAATTTTGCAGAGGAAGAAAGGCGGGAACTTGTTGACCGCCTCGAAAGCTGGTCCCGCCGGTTGAAACAGGATCACAGCCTGCCGTGGATCGGTATGG
>JBEQBX010000044.1:0-22590 GCA_041639595.1 Porphyrobacter sp. | reverse complement strand
CGCATCGATACAGCTCTTCACCCGCCGCATCGCAAGATCATGAAATCATGGGCAATAGTTTTGAATCAGACTCTCAGAGGCCCTTAGGGCCTGATCAATATGCTCCTGCTCAACTTTTGTGGGCTGGTGAGTTGGCAGGCTACTTGATGCCGGGCCTGCCTGTGCAACGGGGGTTTTTGCCATACCGATTGGCTATTGCTTTCAATCGATTGAGTCAATTAGTCTCCCCCCAACATCAGGAAAGGACAGTGAATATGAACGACTCGGTTCGCGTGACGAATATGCCAGATCCAGGCAGTAAAGAAGCTGTAGCCCTTCAACTCTGGAAGCTGTTGCGCAATGCTCAGACTCCAGCCGACGACCAGCTGCGCTTCTACGTCACGTGCCTGAATGCGGTCTCGGGTTACCCGCCAAGCGAATAGCATTCTATAAATTCGAGATATAGCGCAGCCCTGCTCGGCATTTGCTCTACATCCCAACGAGGAAGGAGCCCCACATTGACACCCCACCCCATCAGGCCCACGCTCCGCGCTCGGGCATCTCGCCCTCTGATCGGAAGTACCTATGGCCAAGGGCCAGCAGAAGAAGTCCAAGGAAGCGCGCAAGCCCAAGGCTGACAAGGGGCCGAAGCAGAACGCCAGTCAGCCCAGCCTCAAGCCCGGCGGGATCAAGGGGCTGGAGAATATGAAGAACGGCTGACGGGGTCCTCCCCGCCCCGCAAACGGGAGGGGGAGGATATTTGCACATTTGCCATTTGCCCCGCCAGCCCTCAGGACAGGCGGCATGATGCACCTTACCCTTGCCTTTCGGGCGCCCGCCTTTCGTCCTGCCGGCTTGCGCTCTGCCGCCCTGCTGGCTGCGCTGCTGGCGCTGACCGCTTGTGTCTCTCCCTCCGACAGCCGCGCCGACCCGCAGGGCGATTTCATGGCCGGTTTGGCCAGCCATTGCGGGAAAGCCTATGCGGGACGGATGGTCTCAAGCGATGTGGCCGATGCCGATATGGCGGGCCGGGCGATGGTGGTGCATTTCCGCGAGTGTTCGCCCGATCGCATGGCAATCCCCTTCCATGTGCAGGCGGAGGACGGGACGTGGGACCGCAGCCGCACATGGCTCATCACCCGCACCGATAGCGGCCTCAGGCTGAAGCACGATCACCGCCATGCGGACGGATCGGCGGATGCGGTCACCATGTATGGCGGGGACACGGCAGATGCCGGCAGCGCAGGCGCGCAGGACTTCCCCGTGGATGCCGACAGCATCGCGATGTTCCGCGCGGGCGGCATGACTGCCTCGCTCACGAATGTGTGGCGGGTGGAGGTGGACGCGGCGGCCTACACCTATCAGCTCAGCCGCAAGGGGCGGTTGTTCCGGGTGACGTTCGACCTGACCCGCCCGGTCGCCCCGCCGCCTGCGCCGTGGGGCTGGTGATCGGCGTGGTCTGAACGCGCAGGCGAGCGGCGCGCTGTCCGGCACGCCGCTCCCCGCTTTGCGCCTTAGTCGTGCTCGCGGTTTCCGGCGCCCACATACAACTCGCGCCCGCCTTCGTTATAGCGGCGGCTCATTTCCTCCATGCCTTTGAGCGCAGCCTGACGGCTGGCCTCGGCGGTGTCCGCGCCCAGCTTTTCGGAGGCGAGGAAGCTTTCCGGGCTGCTGTTCTGCTTGGCGGCGAAATCGCGGACGTCCTGGCTGATCTGCATCGAGCAGAACTTGGGCCCGCACATCGAGCAGAAATGCGCCGACTTCGCGCCTTCGGCCGGCAGGGTCTGGTCGTGATATTGCTCCGCGGTTTCGGGGTCGAGCGACAGGTTGAACTGGTCGCGCCAGCGGAATTCGAAGCGGGCTTTGGAGAGCGCATTGTCGCGTACCTGCGATGCCGGGTGGCCCTTCGCCAAGTCGGCGGCGTGGGCGGCCAGCTTGTAGGTGATCACGCCGACCTTCACATCGTCACGGTCGGGCAGGCCCAGATGCTCCTTGGGCGTGACGTAGCAGAGCATGGCGGTGCCATACCACCCGATCTGTGCCGCGCCGATGCCGCTGGTGATGTGGTCGTATCCCGGCGCAATGTCGGTGACGAGCGGGCCCAAGGTGTAGAACGGCGCTTCGCCGCACACCTGCAGCTGCTTTTCCATGTTCTCCTTGATCTTGTGCATCGGCACGTGGCCCGGCCCTTCGATCATCACCTGCACATCCTGCGCCCAGGCGCGGTGGGTCAGTTCGCCCAGCGTGTAGAGTTCGGAGAATTGCGCTTCGTCGTTCGCGTCGGCGATGCTGCCGGGGCGCAGGCCGTCGCCCAGCGAATAGGCGATGTCATACGCCTTCATGATCTCGGTGATCTCGTCGAAGTGTTCGTAGAGGAAGCTCTCCTTGTGGTGGGCGAGGCACCACTTGGCCATGATCGATCCGCCGCGGCTGACGATCCCGGTGACGCGCTTGGCGGCCATCGGGACGTAGGCGAGGCGCACGCCCGCATGGATGGTGAAGTAGTCGACGCCCTGTTCGGCCTGCTCGATCAGCGTGTCGCGGAAGATTTCCCACGTCAGTTCCTCGGCCACGCCGCCGACCTTTTCGAGCGCCTGATAGATCGGCACGGTGCCGATCGGCACGGGGCTGTTGCGGATGATCCATTCGCGGGTGTCGTGGATGTTGCGGCCCGTAGAGAGGTCCATGATCGTGTCCGCGCCCCAGCGGGTTGCCCACACCATCTTGTCCACCTCGCTCGCCACGTTGGATGCCACGGCAGAATTGCCGATATTGGCGTTGATCTTGACGAGGAAATTGCGCCCGATCGCCATCGGCTCGCTTTCGGGGTGGTTGATGTTGTTGGGGATGATTGCCCGCCCGCGAGCAATTTCATCGCGCACGAATTCCGGCGTGATGATGGTCGGGATTTCCGCGCCCCAGCTTTGCCCGTCACGCACCATGTCGGCAGCAATTTCGCGGCCCAGATTCTCGCGCTCGGCGACATATTCCATTTCAGGGGTGATGATGCCTTTGCGGGCATAGTGCATCTGGCTGACGTTCATGCCCGCCTTGGCGCGCAAGGGGCGCTTTACCGCGTTGGGATATTGCGGAACGCCGCCGCTGCGATCCGGGCCGAGCTGGCCGTTATCCTCCGGCTTGATCTCGCGGCCCTGATAATCCTCCACATCACCGCGCGCCATGATCCAGTCGCGGCGCAGCTGCGGCAGGCCGGCGTTGATGTCGATATGGGCGTTGGGATCGGTGTAAGGGCCGGAGGTGTCATAGACGCGCACGCTCGGCTCGCCGCCCTCAAGGTCGATCTCGCGCATGGCGACGCGGATGCCAGAGCCGGTGCGCGCGCCGACATGGATCTTGCGGCTGCCACGGATAGGGCCGGTGGTGACGCCAATTTCGACGGGACTGTTGATGTCGGCCATTTCTGCTCTCTCCAAGGCGGAAAGGCGAGCGGACCTGTGGCACTTTGACCAGCCCACTCCCTCCGCCGATGCTAATCGGTTCAGGTTCGACGGGTCGGACGGTGCTAACCGCCCCTCTCAGCATTTTTCCGTTTGGCCGCTCACCTGAGCGGTTCACGGAAGGCGCGCTCCCCGGGGATGTGTCGGGATTAGGACAAGGCGCAGGCCAAGTCCAGTGCAGCCTCAGGCCACGCCGCCCGCTGCCTGCCATTCGGCAATCGCTTCGATCGGATAGACCAGCATGATGACGTTGAAGGTCAGATTGTCGCGCACGACATAGCCCGCCACCAGTTCGCCAATGATTGCGAGCGCCACTGTCACCTTCACCGGCAGGCGCAGCGCCAGCCAGAAGCCGAAGCTCATCCACATGAGGTCGGCCCCCGAATTCAGCACGGAATCGCCCGTATAACCATGGTTGGCGGTGACCGAACGGAAGCGGTCGATCACCATCGGGGTATTCTCCAGCACTTCCCAAGCCGCCTCCAGCAGCACCGCGAGCGGCAGGCCCCAGCGGGACGCCCGCGCCCCGCCCCAGCCTTTGCGGACAAACATCCACCAGCCAAAGGCGTAGAAGATCATCCCGTGGATGATGTGGCTGGGCGTGTACCAGTCGGTGATGTGCTGGCTGTTGCCGCTGTCGTTGATCTGCCCGTGCCACAGTTTGACATAGCCGCATTCACAGATCGGCGCGCGCCCCATGGCGAGCAATATGCCGATGGTGACTGCAGCGATGACCAGCGAAACCAGAACCGCGCGGCGATCAGGAATGAGTGTGCCCATAAGGCTTTAGCTGCCGATAGCGCACCGGATTGGCAAGCGGGCGGAGCGCGGCGCGCCGACAAAGCTGTGCATGCCCTTGTTGCGGCAAACAGATACGAAGATGGATTTATTGCCGTAACAGGGTCAACCGAGCAGGATCATCACGGCAACGCCGATCACCATCAAGGCAAACATGGTGCGGGCGATGCCGGCACGCGACGCAAGGCGGCGCGACAGCGGCAGCGCGGCCAGCGTTCCTGCCGCTCCGCCCGCGACAAGTGCGCCGAACAGCGGCCAGGCAAACTGCCCGGCGGCAAGGTAACTGGCGCTGGTGGCGCCGCCGAAAAGCGCGACCGACACCAGCGAGGACGCCCCGGCATTGGCAAGCGTCATCCCGGTCGCGGTCATCAGGCCGGGCACGATCAGGAAACCGCCGCCAATCCCGAAAAAGCCTGCGGCAAAGCCAGCTGCAAGGCCCACCGGCACCAGTTTCAGCACCATCGGCGAGCTCAGCCGCACGGCCGGATCGCCTTGGTTCTTGCGGGGGATCAGCATTGATATGGCAATCGCGATCATTGCCCAGGCAAACCAGAACAGCAGTTCCTTGCCACCGACCGACTGCGCCAATGCCGCACCGCCCAACGAGCCTGCCAGCCCCGACACGCCGAACGCAATCGCGCAGGGCCATTTGACCTGTCCGGCGCGGGCCTGCCCGAAAAGCCCGCCAAGCGCGTTGACCGCCACCGCTGCTGCCGATGTGCCGATTGCCACATGGGTATCAGCCACGCCCACGACATAGATCAGCCACGGCGTCGCCAGCACCGATCCGCCGCCGCCGAACAAGGTCAAAAGCAGACCAACCAGCGCCCCGCCGAACGCGGCCAGAAGGAAGGCTTCGATGCCCATGTCAGGCAGCGCGCGGGCGGTTCCACGGGGCGAGCGCCAGCAGGCGGGCCATGCCGCAGAACCCGCTGATACCTGCAAAGGTCAGCCCCGCGCCGACAAAGGCGGACAGCCCGAAGAAGGCGGGGTTGACCAGCCAGCCCAGCACCGCGCCTGCCAAGACGAGCAGCCCGGCCGCGATCTGCACCTGACGCATCATTTCAAGCGGCGCCTTGGCATCGGTGACCACCGGCAGTCCGGCGGCGCGCCATCCGTCCAGCCCGCCATCGATCACGAAAGCCGGACCCGGAACGCGCGCGGCAAGCCGGTCGCACGCGCCGGCAGTGCGCATTCCCGATCGGCAGGTGAAGATCACGTCCTTGCCCGCCGCCAGCGGCAGGGCGGCGCCGTCCCAGCCGGACAGCGGCACGGAATGCGCGGCCGCGATGTGGCTGCGGGCGAATTCGTCAGGCTCGCGGATATCAACCAGCACCGCCTGGCCGGACGCGATCCGGGCATGCGCTTCGGCAGGGGCAAGGGAAGGCAGGGTAGCAGTCATGGCGTGGTCCTCATTTCAGGGGGGCAGAACAGTTCCGCCAGAGTTTCGATCAGCCGCCCGGCAGCCGGATCGGCCAGGCGGTAGTGGATCGCCTGCCCTTCCCGCCGGGTCGCCACCACGCCTTCTTCGCGCAGCAGGGCAAGGTGTTGGGAGAGCGCGGATTGCGACAGGCCGACACGGGGTTGGATCTGCCCCACCGACAATTCGCCGTCGGCCAGCTGGCAAAGGATCATCAACCGCTTCTCGTTGCCGAGCAGGCGCAGAAGACCGGCTGCACGCGCGGCGCTTTCTTCAAACAGGGCAAGGTCGAAACGGGTCAGATCGAACATGGAGGAAATATATAAGTTGATTCTAATTTAGCAAGCCCTAATATAATGCACATAGGAGATGCCCATGATTCCCGCAGTGCAAGCTTTCTTTGATCCTGCGACCAGCACGGTCACCTATCTGGTCCACGACCCCGCGACCCGGGCGGCGGCAATCATTGACCCGGTGCTCGATTTCGATGCCGCGAGCGGGCGGACTGCCACACACTCGGCCGATGCGATCCTCACCGCGGCGGCGGATCAGGGGCTGACGGTGCAATGGCTGCTGGAAACCCACGCTCACGCCGATCACCTGTCCGCCGCGCATCACTTGCGCGAAAAGACGGGGGCGGATGTGGTGATCGGGCAGCACATCACCACCGTACAATCGTTCTTTGCCGCCCTGTTCGAAGCCGATGATGTGGCGCCCGATGGCAGCCAGTTCGAACGGCTGGTGGCCGACGGCGATGTGCTGCCGCTGGGCGAATTGTCGATCGGCGTGATGCACACCCCCGGCCACACGCCCGCCTGTGTCACCTATCTGATCGGCGATGCCGCCTTTGTCGGGGATACGCTGTTCATGCCGGATTACGGGACGGCGCGCGCCGATTTTCCGGGCGGGGACGCAGGGCAGCTTTATCGTTCGACCCGGCGTATTCTCTCGCTCCCGCCGGAGACACGGATCTTCGTCGGCCATGATTACCTGCCCGCCGGGCGCAGCGACTATGTCTGGGAAACCACCGTCGCCGCGCAGCTTGCGGGCAATATCCACGTGCATGAAGGCGTGAGCGAGGCCGATTTTGTGGCGATGCGCAGCGCCCGCGATGCGACATTGCCCGCGCCGCGGCTGATCCTGCCTTCGCTGCAAGTCAACATCCGCGCAGGTGCCATGCCGCCGCCCTCGCCGGGCGGGCACACCTACCTGAAACTGCCAGTCAACGCGCTTTAGATCGGGCGGCGGGCGGTTATTCGATCACCCGCCCGCGCACCATCACGAAGTCGACTTCCTCCAGCACGGCCACATCGGCCAGCGGGTTGCCATCGACCGCGATGATGTCGGCCGAAAATCCGGGGGCAAGCTTGCCGATCTGGCTTTCCATGCCCAGCACCTTGGCCGCCACGGTGGTTGCACTGGCCAGCACTTCGCGGTCGGTCATACCCTGCTTTTTCATCAGGGCCAGTTCCTCGCCATTGCGGCCGTGCTGGTACACGCCTGCGTCGGTGCCGAAGGCGACCGTGACGCCATACTGGCGCGCGCGGCTGACCAGCGATGCCATCAGCGGCTGGACGGCGCGGATCTTGTCCTCGACCACGGGGGTGTAAACGCCCTTGCCCAGCCCTTCGGCGACGCCTTCCAGCGCCATCAGGGTGGGCACCAGCACGGTGCCGCTGGCTTTCATCGCCTTGGCTGCCGCTTCATCCAGATAGGTGCCGTGTTCGATCGAATCGATGCCCGCTTCGGCCGCCTGCTGGATGCCGCGTGCGCCGTGGGCGTGGGCCATGACTTTCAGGCCCAGCGAATGCGCGGTGTCGGCGATCGCCTTCATTTCGGCAGGAGTGAAATGCGCCTCAAGCCCGCGGCCCTGCTGGGACAGCACGCCGCCGGTCGCCGTGATCTTGATCACATCGCTGCCGTTCTGGCTGGCGAGACGCACCTTGGCGGCGCATTCCACCACACCGGTGCAGGTAAAGCCGCTATCAAGCAACGCATTGACGTCGGGCGTGAAGCCATTGACGTCGCCGTGACCGCCGATGATCGCCAACGCCGGACCAGCCGCCACGATGCGCGGGCCGGCAACCATGCCCTCGGCCGTCCCGCGGCGCAGCGCAAAGGCGGTGTCGCGCCCGCTGCCGGCTTCGCGCACGGTGGTGAACCCGGCCAGCGCGGTAAGCCGCGCGTTCTTGGCGCCCACGACGACGCCCCATTCGTCAGCCTCGGTCGCTTCTTTCCAGAAATCGCCGCCCGGATCGCCTGTCAGGTGGGTATGGAGATCGATCAGGCCGGGCAGCACGGTTTTGCCCGCAAGGTCGATTTCACGGTCGGCGGTAACCGCGCCGTGGCCGGGGGTGATCGACACGATCTTGCCATCGGTGACAAGGATCGTCGCCGGCCCCGTCGCCTCGCTCGCCGCGTCAGCAATCACGGCGCCTGCACGGATCGCCACCGTTTCGGCAGCCAGCGGCGCGGCCACGCCTGCAATGGCCAGCCCTGCCAGCAGAATATTCCGGAAATTGCGCATGAACTCTCCCTCGCCTTGATCGACCCCGCACGTCTGATGGCGCGGGCGCACGATCAAGGCAAGCGCCCATAAGAACAGGCGGGCGATCAGAAGGTGTAGGCTACCCCCAGCCCGGTGATGAACTGGTTCGCATCGCCCCGCACCGCGGTGTAGGGCGTATCCGCGCTGTCACCCACCAGCCGCGAATAACCGCCCACGCCGGTCAGGCTCCACCCGCCGTTCAAGGGGTTGCGGTCAAGATCGTAGGCGAGGATTGCGATCGTACCGATCCGGTTCAGTCCGCCATCGGCGCGGAACCCCGCAAGCCCCGTGGCCGCCGCCTGCGCCGGATTGACGGAGAAATAGTAATTGGCGAAATTGTTGTCGACGAACTCGGCACTGACCTGCGCCTGCAAAGTCATCGCCTTGCCGACCAGCGCGCGGTAACCGATCTGCGGTTCGATGATCATGCCTTCATGCGCGCCCAGCACGTCCCAGCGCGCCTGCACGCCGACACTCAATTGGTCGAACGGCTTGAACACCCCGGGAAAACTGACCGCGACATTGCCGCCCACTTCCAGCGCGGCGTCCAGCTTGCCCGCGCGGGCCACAACTTCATCGCTGATGCGGTCATTGCGGTCATTACGGAAGCGGAAAGCCGGGCCAAAGGCGATGCGCGGGCCTTTGCGCGGGGCAAGGCCGGGCTTGCCGGGGTTCAGGTCCAGCACGAAGCCGGGACCATTGGGGCTGATCCCCACCCCGCCCACACGCCCTACGATCAGCGGCAGCGGGAAGGCGATGTAATCATTGGACCCCGCATAGCTCGGCACCATCCCGACGCCGAGGCCGATGGTTGCCCAGGTCTGGTCGAACACCGGCTTGGCGAAGGCGAAAGGCGGCGCACCTGCGGGGGCTGCCTGCACGGATATGGTGACGGGTTCGGCCTCCATCTCCGCCGCCATCTCCGCCCCGGCGGCAGCCGCTTCGCTCCCGGCATCGCTTACCGAAGCAAGCGCGGGCGCGGCGCCAAAGGCAGTGCAAACGATAAAGGGGGCAAACGAGCCAAGAGCGGTGCGAATTGTCACGAAGGGGCGATCCTTGTTCAGGCCGGAAGGGTGCGGGCCTTTTGGCGGGATTGGGGTATAAACTCCGGCGCCCCATATTGTTTCCGCGTGATGTTGCAACATCGTAATTGCAGGCCGCCCTGCGCCAGTGATTGCCGTTCTTGTCGCCCTGCCCTAGGGCCGCAGGGAATGGCCGACTCAATCCACAATCACCCCGTTGCGCAAGGCGCGCGCCATGACGTCATCATCGTCGGCGGCGGACTGGCAGGCGGGCTGATCGCGCTGGCATTGCACCGCCATGCGCCGGATTGCCGGTTTGTGGTGGTGGAGGCCGGGCGCAGTTTCGGCGGGCATCACCGCTGGAGCTGGTTCGAAACCGATATCCGCCTCAATGCCCGCGCGCTGATGGCCGGCTTTGCCTTGAGCGGCTGGGATGAAGGCTACGACATCACCTTCCCGCGCCTTGGCCGCACCCTGCCGACGGCCTATCGCTCGCTCGCCAGCGCCGAATTCCACCGCGCGCTGACCGATGAATTGCCGCCCGAATGCGTGATGCTGGAGACAAAGGCTGCAAGCCTCGATGCAGCGGGCGTGACGCTGGCGGATGGCACGCGGCTGGCGGCAAAACGCGTGATCGATTGCCGCCCCTTCAAACCGTCCAAGGCGCTGTCCGGCGGCTGGCAGGTGTTCCTCGGCCAGCAATTCCGCTGCACGGCGCCCCACGGCCTCACCCGCCCGGTGATCATGGATGCCAGCGTCGACCAGATCGCCCCGCACGGCAACGGCGCGGCATACCGTTTCGTCTATGTCCTGCCGCTGTCGCCGACCGATGTGTTCATCGAGGACACCTATTACGCCGACCAGCCGAAGATGGACGCCGAAGTGCTGAAAGGCCGGGTTGCCGAATATGCGCACCGCAACGGCTGGAAGGGCGAGGTGGTCGATCAGGAGGCGGGCATTCTGCCGGTGATCTCTGGCGGGGACTTCAACGCCGCGCTGGCCGAAGTGGCGATCCCCGGTGTTGCGCTGGCAGGGGCGCGGGGCGGATTTTCGCACCCGCTCACCAGTTACACCCTGCCCTTCGCGGTCGATAACGCGCTCGCCATCGCGCATCTGATTGCCAAGCGGCCGGATCTTTCAGGCCCGGAACTTGCCGCCTTCTGCCAACGCCGGTCGAAACGTCATTGGCGCGCCACCGCCTATTACCGGATGCTCAGCCGGATGCTGTTCGAAGCCGCCGAACCGGACAAACGCGTGGTGGTGTTCGAACATTTCTACGCCCTGCGCGGCGCGCTGGTCGAACGGTTTTACGCGGGCCGATCAACCTGGCCTGACCGGTTACGCATCCTGACGGGCAAACCGCCCGTAGCTATCCCGCGCGCGATCCGTGCGCTGTTTTCTTCAGGCAAACCCTTGGATACCAAGCCTTCAAACATGGAGACCCCGGCATGAACGCCGATGCGAAGCTCAACCTTTCGGGCGCCAAAGGCGTGAACCCCGCTCTTGCCGAACGTTATGCCGGACGCACCGCCTGCGTGATCGGATCGGGTTTCGGCGGCATGGCGCTGGCGCTGCGGCTGCAATCGGCGGGCATCAGCACCACCGTGATCGAAGCCCGCGACAAGCCGGGCGGGCGCGCCTATTTCTGGGAGCGGGACGGCTTCACCTTCGATGGCGGGCCGACGGTCATCACCGATCCGCCCTGCCTTGAAGAACTGTGGCAGCTGACCGGCCACGACATCTCCGAAGATGTCGAACTGATGAAGGTCATGCCGTTCTACCGCCTCAACTGGCCCGACGGCACCAACTTCGAATATTCGAACGACGAAGCGGAATTGAACGCCGAAATCGCCAAGCTGAACCCGGCGGACGTGACAGGCTATGCCCGGTTCCTCGAATATTCCGAACGGGTGTACAACGAAGGCTACCTGAAGCTGGGCACCAAGCCGTTCCTCGACTTCAAGTCGATGCTGAAAGCCGCCCCTGCCCTGATCAAGGAACAGGCGTGGCGTTCCGTTTACTCGATGGTGTCGAGCTACATCGAACACCCGAAACTGCGCGAAGCCTTCAGCTTCCATTCGCTGCTGGTCGGCGGCAACCCGATGAACACGTCTTCGATCTACGCCCTGATCCACAAGCTGGAAAAGGACGGCGGCGTATGGTGGGCGCGCGGCGGCACCAACCGGTTGATCGCAGGGATGGTGCGGCATTTTGAACGCCTTGGCGGCACGATGCGCGTCGGCGATCCGGTGGTGCAGGTGCATACCCTTGGCACCAAGGCAACCGAGGTCGAAACCAAGAGCGGTTTCCGCCAACGGTTCGACGCGGTGGCCAGCAATGGGGACATCATGCATTCGTACAAGGACCTGCTGTCCGGCAGCGACCGCGGCAAGCAGATGGCCAAAAGCCTGAACCGCAAAAGTTTTTCGCCCTCGCTGTTCGTGGTGCATTTCGGGCTGGAGGGCACCTGGCCCGGCATTCCGCACCACATGATCCTGTTCGCCAAGCGGTACAAAGGCCTGCTCGACGACATCTACAAGAACGGCGTGGTTCCGGAAGATTTCGCGATCTACCTCCACCACCCGACCGTGACCGATCCGAGCATGGCGCCTGCGGGCAAGAGCACGTTCTATGCGCTGGTGCCGGTCGCCCACATGGGCAAGATGCCGGTCGACTGGGACGAAGTCGGCCCGAAGCTGGAAAAGATGATCCTCGACGAGCTGGAGCGCCGGTTGATCCCCGACATTCACAGCCGGATCATCACCAAGTTCAGCTACGCCCCCAAGGACTTCAAGCAGGATCTGTCCGCCCACATGGGCAGCGCCTTCAGCCTTGAACCCGTCCTGTGGCAGAGCGCCTACCTGCGCGGCCACAACCGCGACGATGTGATCGACAATTACTACCTCGTCGGCGCGGGCACCCATCCGGGCGCGGGCATCCCCGGCGTGGTCGGCAGCGCCAAGGCGACCGCCGGGCTGATGCTGGAGGATCTGGCGGTAAAGGCGAACGCGTGAAACGTCTTGCCGTCTATTGCGGTTCGGCCTCGCCCGAAGACCCGCGTTATATCCAGCTTGCCTATGATGTCGGTGCGGAACTGGCCGGACGGGGCATCGGCCTCGTCTATGGCGGGGGCAAGCTCGGGCTGATGGGCGCGGTGGCCAAGGGCGCGAAGGATGCGGGCGGCGAGGTTATCGGCATCATCCCCGAAAGCCTCGTCCGCGCCGAAGTCGCCAACCATGATTGCGATGAACTCGTCACCGTGTCGGGCATGCACGAGAGGAAGCAGAAGTTCACCGATCTCTCGGATGGCTTCGTCACCATTCCCGGCGGGGTCGGGACGATGGACGAATTGTGGGAGGCAATGAGCTGGTCGCAGCTGGGGTATCACTCGAAGCCGGTAGGGCTGCTCAATGCCTTCGGGTTCTATGACGATCTGCTCGCCTTCAATGCGAAGATGGCGGCGGTCGGGTTCGTGCGGCCCGCGCACCAGAACATCCTGATTGCGGCGACATCGATCCACGAATTGCTCGCCAAGATGGAGGCTTACCAGCCGCACACCCCGATCTTCCGCATGAAGGCCGAGGAGCTGTAGGCTTGGCCATGCCGGTCGATCCCGCCACCCGCGCCGCGCTGGTCGAACATGCGCGGCTTTCGATCAAGCGCGGATCGCAGAGCTTTTCCGCCGCAGCGCGCCTGTTCGACCGCGAAACGCGGGAACGCGCGTGGCTGCTCTATGCCTGGTGCCGCCGTGCGGATGACATTGCCGACAATCAGGACATGGGCGGCGAATTGGGCGACCAGTCCGATCTGGGCGAACGCCTTGCCCGGATCCGCGGGCTGACGGCGCTTGCCTTTGCGCAGCTGCCGACCGGCGATCCTGCATTTGACGCCTTGGGCGTGGTCGCCGCCGAAGTCGGCCTCACCCCGCAAATGGCCGAGGATGTGATCGCCGGCTTTCAACTGGACGCGGAAGACTGGCGCCCGCGCACCGAGGCGGACATGATGCGCTATTGCTACCATGTGGCAGGCGCTGTGGGCGTGATGATGGCGGTGGTGATGGGCGTTGACCCGCAGGATCAGGAAACGCTCGACCGCGCCAATGACTTGGGCCTCGCCTTCCAGCTTTCCAATATCGCCCGCGATATTGTGGAAGATGACGCGGCGGGGCGGTGTTATCTGCCTGTCCAATGGCTGGTCGAACAGGATATCGAGCCGGGCCAGCACACCAAACCGCACCACCGCAAGGAACTCGCCGAAATGGCCGCAAGGCTGGTGGCGCTGGTGGAAAAGCACGAGGCCGCCGCGCGCGTAGGCGCGGCCAAGCTCCCATTCCGCAGCCGCTGGGCGGTGCTGTCAGCAGCGCGCATTTACGGGGCAATCGGGCGCAAGGTCAGGGCAAGAGGCCCCGAAGCATGGGCCAGCCGCACTTATGTGCCGCGTAGCGAAAAGGCGCTGTATGGCGTACGCGCGTTCCTTTCGGCCGTGATCAACCGCGAGAAGATGCCCGAAGGCAGCATCCACTGGGGCATCGCCGATTACCGGCCGCACTAGACAAAATCCGTTCGCCTTGCGCGTTGTCGGGAAGCCTTGCGCAAGGTGTCTCGACTATGCTCGACACGAACCCAGGGCGGGGCTAATCCGGCTTGCATGAAAGCCCTTCCTGCACTCGCGCTTGCCGCTCTTGCCGCCGCGCCGCTTGCCGCCGAACCGACGCCTGAACAGGCAGAAGTCACTGCCGCCGCCGATGCCTTCTTCGCCGCCCTGCGCAGTGACGACAAACTCGCGCTGGGCCGCCACATGGACAGCGCGGGGACGATCTTCGTGCATGACCGCATGAACCCCGCCGCGCCGAGGATCGTCGTCATCTCAGTTCCCGACCACCTCGCGCGGTGGGCCAAGGGCACGCGCAAGGTGGACGAGGTGATGCGTTACGATCACGTCATGGTGGACGGTGACATGGCGCAGATATGGGGCCCCTATCGCTTCATGTCCGAAGGGCAGACCAGCCATTGCGGGATCAATGCGATGAGCATGGTGCGAACCGATGAAGGACGGTGGGTGATCGGCAACACCAGCTTCACCATGGTTCCGCCCGCCGGCTGCGCGGCACTTGGCGCGCCGGAGGTGCCCGGACAATGATTCAGAAACTCCTGATCGCCAATCGCGGCGAGATCGCCTGCCGGATCATGCGCACCGCGCAGCGCATGGGCGTTGCCACGGTCGCGGTCTATTCCGATGCCGATGCCAAGGCGCTGCATGTGCGCAGCGCCGACGAGGCCGTGCATATCGGCCCCTCGCCCGCGGCCGAATCCTATCTGGTCGGCGCAAAGATCATTGCGGCGGCCCAGCAGACCGGGGCGGATGCGATTCACCCCGGCTACGGGTTCCTGTCGGAGAACGCCGATTTCGCGCAGGCCGTGCTGGATGCAGGGCTGATCTGGGTCGGCCCCAAGCCTGCCAGCATCCGCGCGATGGGCCTGAAGGACGCGGCCAAGGCGCGGATGATCGAGGCGGGCGTTCCCGTCACCCCCGGATATCTCGGCGCGGACCAGTCGCTCGAACGCCTCACCGCCGAGGCCGAGGCCATCGGCTACCCCGTCCTCATCAAGGCGGTCGCAGGCGGCGGCGGCAAGGGGATGCGCAAGGTTGATGCCCCGGCAGACTTCGCCGCCGCGCTGGAATCCTGCCGCCGCGAGGCCAAGGCCAGCTTCGGCAATGATGAAGTGCTGCTGGAGAAATGGATCACCTCGCCCCGCCATATCGAAGTGCAGGTATTCGGCGACGCGCACGGCAACGTTGTCCACCTGTTCGAACGCGACTGTTCGCTCCAGCGCCGCCACCAGAAGGTGATCGAGGAAGCCCCCGCCCCCGGCATGGACGCCGCGACCCGCGAGGCGATCTGCGCCGCCGCCGTGCGGGCGGCCAAGGCGGTCGATTACGAGGGCGCTGGCACCATCGAATTCATCGCCGATGCCAGCGAAGGCCTGCGCGCCGACCGCATCTTCTTCATGGAGATGAACACGCGGCTCCAGGTCGAGCATCCGGTGACCGAGGAGATCACCGGGGTCGATCTGGTCGAATGGCAGCTGCGCGTCGCAAGCGGCGAGCCGCTGCCCAAGCGGCAGGAGGAACTGTCGATCAACGGCCATGCCATCGAGACGCGGTTGTACGCGGAGGATCCGGCCAAGGGGTTTTTGCCGAGCACCGGAACGCTTGAAATGTTCGCCATCGACGATGGCTATGCCCGGATCGAAACCGGCGTGGCGCAAGGCGATGCCATTTCCCCCTTCTACGATCCGATGGTAGCCAAGATCGTCACCCATGCCGACACGCGCGAACAGGCGATCTGGCGGATGGAAGATTGCCTCAGCGAACAGCTTGTCTTCCCGGTCAAGACCAACGCCCCCTTCCTGCTCCGCGCCCTGCTTTCGGAGGAGTTTGCCCAAGCCCGGCTCGATACGGGTCTGATCGGGCGCAATCCGGATTGGGCCGAAGCGGTCTGCCTGTCCCAGACCGCACGGGATCAGGCCGCACGTTCGATGCTGCATCGGCCGGCAATGAACGCACCCGTTAGCGTTCCGGGCTTCCGCCTCAACGCCCCGGAACAGCGCGACGTTGCCATGATGCTCGGCAGCGAGGTTGTGATCGGCGATGCCTCCGGCGCCGATGCCGGCGTGATCGAACATGATGACGGCGAAACGGTGTGGCTCAACGAAACGGGGGAGACCTTCGCCCTGCGTCCATTCGCAGCGCGCGGCACCGGCCAGGCCTCCGCCGCCGATGGCGCGATCATCGCGCCGATGCCGGGCAAGGTCATCGCGGTCGATGTCGCCGAGGGCCAGGCCGTCACCGCCGGGCAGCGGCTCATGGTGCTGGAAGCGATGAAGATGGAGCACGCTCTTGCCGCGCCGTTCGATGGGCTGGTCGAGGGGCTGGCGGTCATCGCCGGCGCGCAGGTGCAGGTTGATGCGGTGTTGTGCCGGGTGGTGCCTGCTTCGACAGAATAGACTTGCCCACCCCCGGCCCCTCCCGCAAGCGGGAGGGGAGAAGAGGGCGCCGGCCAGTCTTCCTCCCGCTCGCGGGAGGGGTTAGGGGTGGGCCTGTCAGGGAGAGGGAATGACCTGGGCCAAGGAACTCGAAGAACTGCGCCAACGAGAGGCGCTGGCCGAACAGATGGGCGGCCCGGACAAGGTTGCGCGTCAGCACGGACGCGGGAAGATGGACGCCCGCGCGCGGCTGGCGGCGCTTTGCGACGAAGGTAGCTTCCGCGAGATCGGCAAGATTGCAGGCTCCGCCAAGTATGACGCCAACGGTGATCTGCAAAGCGTCACCCCCGCCCCTTTCCTGTTCGGCAAGGCGCTGATCAATGGCCGCCCCGTCGTCGCCACCGCCGACGATTTCACCATTCGCGGCGGCGCGGCGGATGCGGGGATCGCGCGCAAGATGGTGCAGGCCGAGATGATGGCGCACCAGATGAAGCTGCCGATCATCCGCATGATCGACGGCACCGGCGGCGGCGGCAGCGTCAGGACTTTGGAACAGATCGGGGCGACCTATATCCCCGCTGTGCCCGGCTGGGGCGATGTGGTGACCAACCTCGACACCGTGCCGGTGGTGGCGCTGGCGCTCGGGCCGACGGCGGGGCTTGGGGCAGCGCGGACGGTCGCGAGCCATTACTCGATCATGGTGAAAGGCCTCTCGCAGATCTTCGCCGCTGGCCCTGCCGTGGTCGATGGCCTGGGCGAGGCCTACAAGGGCGGCGCGACCAATCACGAGGAGGCCAAGGAGGCTCTCGGCGGATCGGCGATCCACACCCGCAACGGGGTGGTTGATGACGAAGTTGCCAGCGAGGCCGAAGCCTTCGCCCGGGCGCGGCATTTCCTCAGCTTCATGCCCGAATATGTGGGGCAATCCGCGCGCCGCTCCGCCTGCGATGACCCGGCGGACCGGCGCGAGGAGGCCTTGCTCTCCCTCGTCCCGCGTGACGCGAAACAGGTCTATTCAATGCGCCGCGGCATGGAGATGCTGTTCGATACCGGCACCGTGTTCGAGATCGGCAGGCATTGGGGCCGCGCCGCGATCACGGCCTTCGCGCGGCTCGATGGCTGGCCGGTCTGCGTCATCGCCAGCGATCCCAGCTATCTCGGCGGATCGTGGGAGGCCAAGACCAGCGAGAAGGTCGAACGCTTCGTCCGCCTTGCCGACCAGTTCCGCCTGCCCATCGTGCATCTGGTCGACAACCCCGGCTTCATGATCGGGCGCGAGGCGGAAATGGCGGGGACGATCCGTTACGGCGTCAATGCCATGAACGCGATTTACCGCGCCACGGTGCCGCTCGCCAGCATCGTCCTGCGCCGCGCCTATGGCATCGCGGGCAGCGCAATGAGCAATGCCGAACGCTATCAGTACCGCTACTGCTGGCCTTCTGGCGACTGGGGCAGCCTGCCCATCGCGGGCGGGCTGGAGGTTGCTTACAAGGCGGAACTGGAAGCCGCCGATGATCCGGCGGCGCTGCTGGAGGAAATCCGGGAGCGGCTGGCCAAGGTCACCTCGCCGTTCCGGTCAGCCGAACGCTTCAATGTCGAAGACATCATCGACCCGCGCGACACGCGGCCGCTGCTGTGCGAATTTGCCGGGCTGGCGTGGCGGCGATTGGAAAGTGAGCGCTAGCTTATTTGGCGAGCTTTTGACCTTCGGCCATGTCGCCATCACTCGGCCCGAACAGCTTCCCCTTCTCGCTCCACAGCACCAGCACAAGGCAGGCAAGGCCGCTCGCCAACAGTGCCAGCGCCAGCGGGCGGGCGGTGCCGTCGAAGGCGTAGCCAATTGCCCCGCCCAGCAGCGCCGCCGTGGTCATGCGCACAAAGCCGTGGGCTGAACTTGCCGCGCCCGCGATGTTGAAGAACGGGTTCATCGCAATCGCGCCGAAATTGCTGCCGATGAAGCCGAGCAGCGCCATGTTGATCGCCATCAGCGGGACGAAGTGCCACAGTTTTTCATCCGGCTGGAAGGCGAACATCACCTGCACTGCGGCCACCACGATGAAGGCGAACAGCGCCGTGTGGCTCACCCGCCGGGCGCCGAAGCGTTCGACGATGCGCGAATTCGACCAGCTGGCGATTGCCATCGATCCGGCGCAGATCGCAAACACCTTGGGGAAGATATCGCCGGCGCCGAAGGTCTCGGTGATCAATTGCTGCGAGGAATTGATGAAGCCGAACAGGGCGCCGAACACCAGCGCGCTGCCGATCACGTAACCTGCCACGCTGGGCAGGGTGACCGCCTGAACCATGTTGACGGCGATGGTGCGCGGCAGGATCGGCTGGCGGTTTTCCTCGGTCAGGCTTTCGGGCAGGCGGATGAACACCCACAGGCCCATCATCACGCCCAGCACCGCCATCGCGCCGAAGATCGCACGCCAACTGCCGACTTGCAGGATCGCCTCGCCGATGGTTGGCGCGATCGCGGGGACCATCAGGAAGATCACGAAGATCAGGCTCATCATCCGGGCCATCTTGTCGCCGCCCACCCGGTCACGGATGATCGCCGGCGGCAGGGCAATGATACCGGCGGCAAAGAAGCCTTGCGCCGCACGAACCGCGATCAGCGCGTCATAGGTGGGGGCCAGCGCGGACAGGATCGACAGCGCGATATAAACCACCACCGCGCCCAGCAGGATCGGCCTGCGTCCGAAACGGTCGGCCAGCGCGCCCGGCACCAGCGCGCCGATACCACCGGTCAGCAGGTACACACCGATCACGAACTGCCGGTCATTGCCCGACACCGAAAGATCCGCCGCCAGCGCATCAAGCGCCGGCAGAATTGCGTCGATCCCGAACGCATTCAGCGCCATCAGCAGCGCCATCATCCACATCAGCTCGGTTTCGCCGAGCGCCTTTCGGACGGGCGCGGTTGATGCAAGCGAGGTGGCCATCGCGGCGCCATTGCCCACAGGTTCGCCGGAAGACCACTGTTCTTTTCGCATCTGCACAAAATGGGTCGGCGGGTGATTAGTTCCAGCAACAGTTCCTTCGTGCGCGGGAAGGTTCTATTTGTGCGGCATGGCAAGCGATGCGCCTTTGCGGGATGATGACGACGAGGCCGCACCGGGCCTGCGCAAGATCATCCATGTCGATATGGACGCCTTCTTCGCCAGCGTCGAACAGCGCGACAATCCGGACCTGAAAGATTTGCCGGTCGCCGTCGGCGGCGCGGGCGGGCGCGGGGTGGTGGCCGCCGCCAGTTACGAAGCGCGAAAATTCGGCGTGAAAAGCGCCATGCCATCGGTCACCGCGTCGCGCCTGTGCCCCGATCTGATCTTCGTGCGCCCGCGGTTTGACGCCTACAAGGAAGCCAGCCGCCAGATCCGCCGGGTGTTCGAACATTACACCGCGATCATCGAACCGCTCAGTCTGGACGAGGCCTATCTCGATGTCAGCGAAGACCGGCTCGGCATTGGCAGCGCCACCCGCATTGCCACGCTGATCCGGCAGGAAATCCGCGCCAAGACACGGCTGACCGCCAGTGCCGGGGTGAGTTACAACAAGTTCCTGGCCAAGCTGGCCAGCGATCAGAACAAGCCCGATGGATTGTGCGTCATCCGCCCCGGCGAAGGGGCGCAGTTCGTCGCAGGTCTCCCGATCCGGCGATTTCACGGCGTCGGCCCGCGCGCCGAAGCAAAGATGCAGGCGCTGGGCATTGCCACCGGCGCCGATCTGGCGGGCAAGAACATCGCGTTTCTGCGCACCCATTTCGGCAGCATGGCCGATTACCTGTTCCGCGCCGCACGCGGCATTGATCTGCGACCCGTCGCCGCGCACCGGGTGCGCAAATCGGTCGGCGGGGAGCGCACTTTTTCCGAAGACATCGGCAGCGGCGCGGCCCTGCGCGAAACGCTGGAGACGATCATCGCCATCGTCTGGGACAGGATTGAAGCGGCAGGGGCAAGGGGGCGCACCGTCACCCTGAAGCTGAAATTCACCGATTTCCGCGTCATGACGCGGGCAAGCTCGCTGCCCGATTTTGTCAGCGGTCGGGATGAGTTTGCAAGGCTTGCCCGCGCGCTGCTGGAGGCGGAGCTGCCCTTGCAGGGGCCGATCCGGCTGATGGGGCTGACGCTATCGGGGCTGGAGGGCGCCGGGGCTGAAAAGCCCGCCCGCGACGAGGCACAATTGCGCCTGCTTTAACCGCGCCCCACGCCCCGTGCCTTCCACATGGCGATCCGGTCACGGGTGGTGCGGCCCAAAGGTTCAGGCAGGGAATGGGAAGGGAAGAACCGCGCCTCTGTCACTTCGCGCCCGTCAGGCTTGGGGCGCTGGTCGCAGGTGGCGGCAAAGATATGCGCGGTGTGGGGCGATCCCGACAGGACCTCCTCCAGTGTGCCGATCGCTTCGATCCGGGCCAGTTCCACGCCCAGTTCCTCGCGCATTTCGCGGCGGGCTGCATCCAGCGGGTCTTCGCCGCGCGAAAGGCCTCCGCCCGGCAGCGCCCACACAGCAGGGCCATAGGAATGCCGCAGCAGCAGCACATCGCCGCCAAGGTTGGTGATGATCACCGTCACCCCTGCAATCGGCGTCTTGCGCCAGCGCCGCCAGCGATGCCGCACGGTGTTCGCCAGCGGCAACAGCGCGCGGTGAAGCGGGGCAGGGATGAAATGCGGCATCAGGTGAAGATGGCGACGGGAATGCCCCGAACAAGCGCCGCGCCCAGCAGGCGGGCCACCGGCAGGTCGCTCTCCCCGCGCAGTGCCGCTTCGATAACGCCGCGCTTGTCCGCCGCGCCGCCCAGCGTGAAGACCAGCGCATCGGTATCCAGCAGCGCCGGAATGGTCAGCGTGATCCGGTCGAACGGCGCATGGGGCGGCAACGGATCGGGGGTGAGGCGGCGCACGGCCAGCAGATCATCCACCGCCGGATCGGTATTCGGAAACAGCGAGGCAATATGCCCGTCCGCCCCCATGCCGAGCCACGTCAGCGCGAAATGCGGCGGGGCGGCCCCTTCGGCCAAGGGCATGATCCGCGCGCCCGCAGGTTCCAGCAGCGCGCGCAGCTTGCCCGTGTTCGACGCTTCGTGATCTTCGGGCACGATGCGGTCATCATTGGGCCATATCTCCCTGCCCGCCCAATCAACTTGTCCGGCTTCGATCAGTGCACCGATTATGGGGAACGGGGTCGATCCTCCGGGCAGGCTCACGGCACCTTCCTTGGCAAGGGCCTCGGCCAGCCATCCGGCAATGGTCGCCGCGTCGGCGCCTTCGATGATCGTCACGTTCTGCATGGGCCCACAATTAGCAAACGGGCCGCCCCCGGCAATGGGGACGGCCCGGTCTGGATAGCTATGCGCAAATGATCATCCCAGGAACGAGGACAGGAACCACACGCGTTCTTCAGCCATGTCGGTCCAATCGTCGAGCAGCCCGTCGGTCGCGTTGTCGCCCGCTTCCTCGGTCAGTTCCTTCATGCGCTTCAACCGGTCGACGACCTTCTGGTTATCGTCGCGCAGTTCGGCGATCATGTCCTCGGCCGAAACCGAGGTGCTGTCCTGATCCTTGATCTGGGTATGCTTGCTGACCGATCCGGCCGAGGTGAGCGTATCGCCGCCCTGTTTGCGCACGCGTTCACCGATCACGTCGATCTGGTCACGGATCTGGATAGCCTGTTCGTCAAACAACAGGTGAAGATCACGGAAGCGCGGGCCCTTTACGTGCCAGTGAAAATTCTTCGTTTTGATGAACAGGGCAAAGTGGTCTGCAAGCAGGCCGTTGAGTTCATCAATCAATGCGGCTTTCGAATTGGCTTTGGCGTCTGCCATGAGTATCTCCGTATTATTATAAAAACTTCAGGGTCGTTACCACGTCTATGTGGGAGTTATAGCAGCGCATTAAAATGGGTTGGGTTGCCTTAGTATTTTGGATCGCTGTGATCGGGCAAGGCGATCAGAGAGCGGCGAAGCGGGCATCCAGACCGATGAAAATCGCCGCCACGCCAAGTCCTGCGGCCAGAGCGCCCCTTATGATCCGCAGGGGCCAGCCCGCGATTGCGCGCGCGCCCGCTGCCCAGCCCACACCCACTGCCGCCGCCCCTCCCAGCGCGCCGCCCAGCCCTGCCGTCAGCGGCCAGGCAGTCCACGCCGCCAACGCGAACACCCCGAACCGCGCGCCGTCGCCAATCTGGCGGGCCAGCAACACGATGGCGATGGCGGGCAATGACCGGGTCGGCTCCTGCGGTTGCTTCACGCGCACCGGCCACGCCAGTTCGAAAGCGGCAATGGCCAGCGCAAAGGCGACCAGCATCTGCGCCGCGCGACGCGGCAGCATCGCGGCAAATTCCGCCCCGATCCACGCCATTGCTGCTGCGGCAAGGCAGG